>NZ_VWXC01000012.1:0-202551 GCF_011752685.1 Candidatus Pantoea communis | reverse complement strand
ACCCAGCTCACGAACAACGGCTACGATCTTTTTGCCATATTTAAAGTACAGCTCGATTGCACGAAGGCGATCCGCTTCGGAATACATAACTTATCTCCTGAGAGTCCAGGAAATCGTCCGCACCCCCTTTTAGCTAGTTCATAATGTCACCCAGATGCGGCGCGTTTGCCACCTTTTCTGGGAGATTTCTGCTGATGCTGGTGACCATGTCGAACAAAGAACTTCACCGCATTCCCGTCATTCAGGCTGTTATAGAAAAACGTCTGCGTCGCCGTGATGCGGCCTCTCAGCTGGATCTTACCGAGCGTCAGGTTCAGCGGCTGATGAACCGCTACCGCGAGTCTGGTGCAGCCGGTCTTACCGATGCACGGCGTGGAAAGCCCGGCACACATCGCATCGATGAGAGTCTGCGCCACCACATACTGACGCTGCTACGTGAAAATTACGTGGGTTTTGCCCACAATTTACCGCAGAAATGCTTCCGGTACGTTCCGAGATTGATAAGCGGCTTACTTCACCCAGTCTTCCAGCACCAAACCCGGTACCCTCGCAAATTCCCTGGTATTATTTGTCACCAAAATAACGCCGGCCGCAATGGCATGGCCGGCAATCGCCGTGTCATTTGGGCCTATCGGTGTTCCGGCTGCGCTTAGGGTGGCCTTAATTACAGCGGTGGCGTCCACCGCCGCCCGATCCCAGGGCACAATCGCATCAAGTCGGGCGCAGAATTCGTCAACCAGTTGACCATGACGCGGCGAGGCTTTCTTTCCAATAGCACCAAAGCGCATTTCTGCGTAAGTAATAGCCGAAACTACAATGCGATGGTTGCGCAGCACCGCTTGTTCAAGCCGTCTGATCACGTCCTCTGGTTGCTCGCGCATAATGAACGAACATATACAAGTATCCAGCATGTAGGTTTTGTTCACAGATCAAATCTTCCCTCATCACTGACAACATCCCCGCGATCCATCATAAAATCCGGGTCCGCTTTCTCAAGCTGCATAAATGAGCCCCAGGTCGGCCGTACGGGACGCAGTATGATGCTGTCACCTTCCCGGACAATCTCCAACTCACTCACCCCTTCAAAATCCATATCGCGTGGCAAACGAATGGCGCGGTTATTGCCATTTTTAAATACAGAAACAGTTCGCATGATCAATCCTCCTGAACGGACTTCCGGCACGGTGCCGTCACCGGCTTTATGTTTTGAGCTTTATCACTCAGCATATGTCTAGTATATGCCCAGCTTTGACATATGTATATGCCCTGTTCTCTTCTTCAGAAAAACATCAGAATGTGACATACGAAGCCTTAAGTTCCGGGTGACATTAGCAACACGAAAGACATTTCTTGTTTTCATTTTTCCCTCTGTGGGTAAAGAAACGTGAAGTAACCTACGCACGCGCACGGTTCCGCTAACCTTGGTAGTACACGTTCTTTAACCTGCCGGGGAAACCATCATGTCGAAGACGAATTTACTGCTGAAGACGCCACTGCTGCTGTTGGCCATTTGTTCAATAATGAGCCTTAACAACGTTCGTGCGGCTGAAGAGCCCCTGTTCCAGCCTTTATCGCCGAAGGCCTCAGACCTCACTCAATATCGCTGGCACAATCGCCCTCTGGTGATCTTTGCCCCATCAAAAACAGATCCTGCTTATGTCGCGCAGATAGCGATGCTGGAGAAGCAGAAAGCAGAATTGGCCGATCGCGATATCATTGTGTTCAGTGATACTTCACCCACAGCTAATGGTACTTTGCGTAAACAACTCAATCCGAAAGGATTTGAAGTGGTGCTGGTTGGAAAAGATGGTGGAATGAAACTACGCGAAACAACACCTCTGAATACAGAGGTGTTGCTCTCAACCATTGATAAAATGCCCATGCGCCAGGCCAAACTCAATGAATGAATTGGACGGGTTCACTCGACATCCAGCAGTGAGCCCGTTTTATAAAAACGTTTCCCGGCGATGTAATGCAAACTGCGCATCTCGTCTGGTGCGTCCTCGAATAACCAGCGCCCTTCTTTAAACACCCGGCTATCCGCCCAGGCACCCTTGATTTCACCGATGAACAAATCGTGGTCGATCTGATTTTGTTCGATAGGTATCAACTCGCAGTACAACCAAGCCGCACAGCCAGCCACCAAAGGGAGATGACTTTCCGGTAACTGGAAGAAGTCGACGCCAGCTGTGGCTAGCTTATCTGACTGCTCAGCGCGGGAATGCGTACCGAGATAATGAACCATTTGCGCCTGACTGACGGTTGGGACATGTATAACAAATTTATGGCTTTGTTCTATCAACTTACGCGTGAAGGTGGATTTATCCAGCACCACGGTGAGTTTTGCCGGTTTGAACTCTAATCCACATACCCAGGATGCAGACATCACATTGTCAATCCCGTCATGGCGGGAGGAAACCAATGTCGTTGGGCCATGGTTGATCAGGCGATAGGCTTTTTCCAGCTCAACAGATTCAATATGGGCATTCATAGATTCATTTCATCGCTTAAATTCAAAGGCCTTTATTGTCGCCTGGTCAATTCGACTTTGCCAATCTCCAGCCATCATCAGGGCAAATCCTCTGCACCCCACGAGTGCAGTGGTTGCTCCATCTTAAGCGTTTAAGACGGCGTCGTGGCTGTGCCAGTGCCTGTACCGCCGTAATTAAGCCTGGCGCGTTTCTTGCGTGTAACAAAAGGTTTCCCACCGCTGACGTTGCTTTCCCATTCATCCAAAGAGGTCTTTGCTATGGAATTGAAATGGTTTGAAGATTTTCTCAGTGTTGCACGCTGTTATAGTTTTACCCGTGCCGCCGACGAACGGCATATCACGCAATCGGCGCTCAGTCGGCGCATCCGGCAGCTGGAAGAGTGGCTGGGTGTGCCGTTATTCGATCGTAAAACCTATCCGGTTACGCTCACGCCAGAGGGACAAACCTTCCTCGCGACCGCCAGCGAAACGGTATTTTCCATGTCGCATCTGCGCAATGATCTGCACCAGCGCTACAGTTCGCGCACTTCGGTATTACGCTTTGCGATGCTAAATACCCTTTCTCTGACGTTCTTCCCTGACTGGATACAGCGATTAAATCTGCAGCCCAATCTCAGCTATATCCGCCTGTGTAATCAAAAACCGACTTTCGCTGAGCACATCTCCACCTTACACAGCGGTGAAACCGATTTTCTACTGACTTACGCGCACGATGCGGTGTCGCTAATACATCAGCTGGCGGCGTATCCCATGGTGCAACTGGGCCGTGAGCGTGCCATTGCCGTGTGTCGCCCGGATAGCAGTGGCAAGCCACTCTATCCGGTGCGCGCGGATGGCGGTCCGATTCCGTGGTTGAGCTATGGACAACATACCTTCTTTGCTCACGCGCTGGCGCAAATGCTCAGCAAACGCCCGCTTCCTCTTGAAGCGGTATATGAAAATGGTATGTCGGTGAATCTCAAAGCCATGGTCCTGGCCGGTGGCGGCGTGGCGTGGTTGCCTCTGAGTCTGGTGCATGAAGAACTGGCCAGCGGCAGTTTAGTGCGCGCCGATGACAGCAGCTGGGATATGTCGCTGGCGATTCGGCTCTATCGTCAACCGATTCTGCAGAATTCTCAGGCTGAACAACTGTGGCTGCGAGCATGTGCCAGCGAGACGGCTAATGCGGCCTGACATAAAACTATGCCGTTTTGGAATGGGGAGTGTGAATTGCTCATTGGCCTTACGCTGATGATTTACTCCATGCTGGGGCTTCAGAGAGACGAAAACCTGACCAACCAAGCTGGGGACTATCATGGAAAACAAAGCGTTAGTCTGGAAGTGGGTAGAAGAATATCAAGGGGTATTTTGTGAACTGAGCGATCGTGTCTGGGGCATGCCGGAAATTTGCTATACCGAGTATCGTTCGGTGGCTGAACACACCGCGATGCTAAATCAGCAAGGATTCCGCGTCACAGAAAACGTGGCCGACATCCCCACGGCGGTGATGGGTGAAGCCGGTGAAGGCGGTCCCATCATCGCTTTCCTCGGAGAATATGATGCCTTGCCAGGGTTGAGTCAGGAAGCAGGCGTGGCGCGTTATTCTCCACTGCCGGGCAACGGCCATGGTCATGGCTGCGGGCATAACTTGCTGGGATCGGCTGCCATGCTGGCGGCTACTGCGTTGAAGTCATGGCTTGAAGAGAGCGGCACACCGGGCCGCGTTCGCTATTATGGCTGTCCGGCAGAAGAAGGCGGTGCGGCCAAATCCTTTATGGCGCGTGCTGGCGCATTCGATGGCGTCGATGTCGCCATCACCTGGCATCCAGGCGCGCATCATGAAGTGGCAAAACCGCTTTCTCTCGCTAACACCCGCATGGATTTCGCTTTCCGTGGCCGCTCATCCCACGCTGCGGCTTCTCCACATCTTGGGCGCAGTGCGCTGGATGCCGCCGAATTGATGAACGTTGGTGTACAGTTCCTGCGCGAACACGTGCCGCAAGATTCCCGCATCCATTACGCCTTCCTCGATGCCGGTGGTGTGGCTCCCAATGTGGTACAGGCAAAATCTACCGTGCGCTATGCCATTCGCTCGCGCGATGTCCACGCGATGTTTGAACTGAATGAGCGGGTCAAGCGCGTGGCTCAGGGTGCCGCCATCATGACCGATACCGAAGTGGATATCAGCATCATGAGCGCGGTATCCAACCTGCTTGGCAATCGTCCGTTAGAAGAAGCGATGCAGCGGAATCTGGAAGCGCTTGGTCCGGTGCCATTTGACCAGGCTGACCTCGCCTTTGCAGCTGAAATTCAGGCCACGCTAACAGCGGAAGAGATTGATAACTGCTACCGCAAAACCGGTGTGAAACCCGCCGATCCTAAACCCCTCAGCGATTACATCATTCCGCTCGATACCCACGGAGAGGTCATGATTGGCTCGACCGATGTCGGTGATGTCAGTTGGGTGATCCCGACCGTGCAGGCGCACGTACCCACCATGGCTATTGGAACTCCTGGTCACTCATGGCAACTGACCGCGCAAGGCAAAATGCCGGCCGCACACAAAGCGCTGGGCCATGTCGCGAAAGTCATGGCCGCGACGGCGGTGGACGTGCTGACCGACAAAATACTCATGGCCCAGATGAAGAAAGCCCATTTCGAGCAGGTCAGTGAAAAACCCTATCACTGCCCTATTCCAGCTGAGGTGAAACCACCCATTCAGCCGCGCCCGGATACTCTGTAACGCCTCAGGAGAGATAGATGAAAAACAAGATGTTAACTGCCGCATTGACGCTGGCAGCGACCTGCTGCGCTTCGGCACAGGCCGCAACGCCCGCCGATTCTTTAGTGATGGCGTGGAACATTGATGCCATCAGTACCTGGGATCCGGCGCAGATTGGTGAAGTGGTCACCAGTGAAATCTATTCAAACACCTGTGACACACTGGTTGATTTTCGTGTCAGTGATGAAACGCAACTCGATCCTGCATTGGCCAAAAGTTGGGATGTCTCTGCCGATCGCAAGACCATCACCTTTCATTTACAGGACAACCTGAAATTTGCCGATGGCTCAGCCGCAACCGCCAGCGACCTGGCGTGGTCGATGCAGCGCGTCGTGAAACTGGGCTACGGCAATGCAGCCGCTATCAAGGAGTATGGCTTTGATAAAGATAACGTCGACTCACGCATTAGCGCGCCCGATGACAAAACGCTGGTGATGAGCTTCGATAAAGCTTATCCCACCAATCTGGTGCTCCAGGCGATTGCCGCCAATAACGTCTCTTCGCTGCTTAACCGCAAAGAAGTCGAAAAACAGGCAGTGGATGGCGATCTGGGACACAAATACCTTTCCACTCATACCGCCTGTGTTGGGCCTTATCAACTGGTGCGCTGGAATGCCGGTGAAGGTGTGGTGCTCCAGGCCACCCCGAACTACTGGGGAAAAGCGCCGGTACTGAAGCGCATTCTGATTCGTCATGTGGCTGAAACCGGCACTCAGCGTCTGCTGGTGACGCAGGGCGATGTGGATATCGCTCGCGATCTCTCAGCTGACGATCTGAAAACACTGGATCAGGGCGGCAAAGTGAAAGTGGAAAAAGTGTTGAAGCCACAGCTGTTTTTCTGGACCTTCAATAATGAAGACCCCATTTTCAAAAACGAAAAAGTCCGTCTCGCTATGCGCTATCTGATCGATTACGACGGGTTAGCGAAGAGCGTCATGCCTTATCTCGGCGTGCCGCGCGCCAGTTTTGTTCAACAAGGGGCGTTTGGTGCGCTGGATGCCAAACAAGGTCAGCCTTTCCATCTCGATCTGGATAAAGCCAAACAGTTGCTGACGGAAGCCGGTTATCCCAATGGTTTCAGTACGGCGGTGTTGTTTGGCACCCTGCCGCATTCGGCGCCAATCGCGCAAAGCGTACAGCAGAATGCCGCCAAAATCGGCGTGAAACTCAATCTGGAACGCATGGCTAACGCGCAGTTGTTCAGCCGGGTACGTGGCCGGGAATTCCAGAGCGCAATGATGGCGTGGCAAACCTCGGTGCCCGATGCCTACGGCAATGCCTCACGTCTGGTTTATAACCCTGACAATCGTAAAGAAGCGCGTGCCACGCAATATCCAAGCTGGCGTGCCGCTTATTACGATCCGCAGATGAATCAGAAAGTAGAAACCGCACTGTTAGAACCGGATGACACCAAACGCGCTGCACTCTATGGCGATCTGCAGAAAGAGCAGATGCAAAAAGGACCTATGGCGATCATGTTCCAGATGTACAACACCGCGGGAATTAGCCCAACGGTGAAAAACTGGACCTGGAACGGTTTTCGCGTTTGGTATGGTGCCGCAAGTAAATAACGGAGGTGGCAGATGTCACAGGTCATGATACCCGTTGCACACAACCCCCCTTCCGCTGGCTGGCGTCTGATAAGACGCCTTGCTCGTGGGCTTATCTCGATTGTTTGCACGCTACTGGGATTAGCTGCCCTGACCTTCTTTATTGGTCGCTTACTGCCTATCGACCCGGTAGTCGCGATCATAGGCGATAACGCCAGTCAGGAAGCCTACGACAAGATGTTTCATCAGTTGGGGCTGGATCAACCGTTGTGGCACCAATTTGCCGACTACGTCTGGCAACTGCTGCACCTCGATTTTGGTATCGCTCTGACCACCAGCCATCCGGTGGCGCAGGATATCGCGCGCGTCTTCCCCGCTACGCTGGAACTGGCCACCGTGGCGGCCATTATCGGCGTCGGTTTCGGTATTCCGGCGGGCGTGCTGGCGGCAATGTACCGCAACACCTGGTTCGATCATCTGATCCGCTTCGTGGGGCTACTCAGCTATTCCACCCCGCACTTCTGGCTGGGTCTGATGGGATTGCTGCTGTTTTACGCCACACTCGGCTGGATTGGCGGACCAGGACGCATCGATTTTATCTACGAGTTCGATTTACATCCGGTGACGGGATTCTGGCTGATCGACAGCGCGCTGAGCGGAAACTGGGATATGTTCCGCAACGTGTTTGGTCACATCATTTTGCCCGCGTCGATTCTTGGCTTGAGCGCGCTGGCTTACATCAGCCGTATGACGCGTAGCTTCATGCTGGAACAACTGTCGCAGGAATACATCATTACCGCTCGCGTGAAAGGTTTGTCGTGGGCGCGATGTGTTTGGGTGCATGCTCTGCGCAATATCGCCGTGCCCACGCTGACAGTGGTGGCCCTTTCCTGGGCCTGGCTGCTGGAAGGCGCGGTACTCACCGAAACCGTATTTGCCTGGCCCGGTTTTGGTCGCTATCTGACCAACGCACTGCTGGCGGGCGATATGAATGCGGTGGTGGGCTGCACACTGCTGATCGGCGCAATTTTTGTCGCAATCAATCTGCTGTGCGATCTGCTTTATCGTCTGTTCGATCCGCGCACGCGTCAGGAGGAAGCATGACCGATTCCGTCAACAAATCGATGCGCGTGAATCCTTCGCGTCACTTACGCGCCTGGCTGCGCGATCCTGCGCCACAGTCACCGTTTCAGGCGCACATGCAGCTGTTATGGATTCAGTGGCAACGCTTTTGCGCTAACCACTCGGCGCTCTTTGGTTTGCTGGTGTTGTTGATCATTGCAGGCGCGGCGGTGTTTGCGCCCTGGTTAGCCACACACGATATCTATGCCCAAAACCTCGCTTTCCGCCTGCAACCGTTTTCTGCTGAGCACTGGCTGGGCACCGACGAATTGGGACGAGATATTTACAGCCGTCTGCTGTATGGCGCGCGCATCACACTGTATATCGCAGGCTTAACCGCGCTGATCATCACACCGATTGGCTTACTGGTCGGCACCAGTGCAGGTTATCTCGGCGGTTGGGTTGATACGGTGCTCATGCGTCTGGTGGATATCTTCCTTTCCTTCCCCAGTTTGATTCTGGCGCTGGCGTTTGTCGCGGCATTGGGGCCAGGCATCGAGAATGCGATCATCGCGATTTCTCTCTCCGCCTGGCCGCCGATTGCCCGCCTTGCGCGCGCCGAAACTCTGGCCATCCGTAAGATGGATTACATCGCCGCGGTACGCTTACAAGGGGCATCCGCCTGGCACATCATCGTGCGACATATCATCCCTATATGCCTGCCTTCTGTCATCGTGCGCGTCACCCTTAACATGGCGGCGATTATCCTTACCGCCGCTGGACTAGGTTTCCTGGGGCTTGGCGCTCAAGCGCCTAGTCCGGAATGGGGCGCAATGCTGGCTTCCGGCCGCGAGTTCATGCTGAACAATGGCTGGATCGCTGCCATCCCTGGATTAGCAATATTGTTTACCAGTCTCGCCTTCAACCTGTTGGGTGATGGCCTGCGCGACGTAATGGATATCCGCCATGAATAATCTGCTTCAGGTGAAAAACCTCAATATCGTATTTCGCAGCGCGCACGGGGAGCACCGAGCGGTACGTGACGTCTCTTTTCATGTTGGACGTGAGAAAGTGGCGATTGTCGGTGAATCCGGTTCGGGAAAATCACAGACCTGCCGTGCATTGCTACAGCTGACGCCCAAAATCGGTCGCGTCACCGCCGATCAGATGCAGTTCGGTGATATAGATCTGCTCAACAGCAGTGAAAAACAGATGCGCCAGATTCGCGGAAATCGTATTTCAATGATCCTGCAGGATCCCCGCTTCTCGCTTAATCCGCTAATGCGCATTGGCGATCAGGTGGCGGAAGCCTTCAGGTTGCATCGCCGGGTGAGTAAAAGCGAAGCCAGAGATCGCGCGCTAACGATGCTGGAATCGGTGCATATTCGCGACGTGGCGAAAGTGGCACGCCTCTATCCCCACGAGATTTCTGGCGGTATGGGCCAGCGCGTGATGATCGCGATGATGCTAATCCCCGAGCCGGATTTGATCATCGCCGACGAACCCACTTCCGCACTGGACGTGACGGTGCGCCAGCAGGTGCTGAGCATCCTGAATGAACAGCTGGCGCGGCGTCAAACCGGCCTGCTGTTTATCAGTCATGACCTTAATCTGGTCTCTCGTTTCTGCGATCGCGTGCTGGTGATGTACGCCGGGCGTATTGTCGAAGAGATTCGTGCCGAACGTCTGGAACAGGCGCAGCATCCTTACACGCAGGCATTACTTGCCAGTCAGCCACGTCTGCATCATCCCCTTGATACGCTGCGTGTGCCGACCCGTGATGCCAGTTGGCTCACCGGACCCTGTTTTCGTGATGGAGTCGCATTATGAATCCCATTCCAACCGCACAACGCAGCATTGAAATGGTGGATGTCAGTATTGCATTCGGTCAGGGAGGACATCGGCGACAGGTGGTTGATAACGTTAGCCTGACGCTGGCACAAGGAGAGTGTTACGGCCTGATTGGTGAGTCGGGCTGCGGAAAATCCACCATTTTGCGCGCGCTGGCTGGCCTGAATCACGATTATCAGGGCCATATTCTGTTCAATAATCGTGAACAGCAGCCGCAGCGAGATAAAGCCTTTTATCGCCAGGTGCAGATGGTGTTTCAGGACCCTTACGCCTCGCTCCATCCGAGAAAAATGGTGTGGGCCAGTCTGCGTGAACCGCTGAAGCTGCATGCTATGGACCACCATGAAGCGCGCATCAGCGATGTGCTGCATGCGGTCGGACTTTCCGATGCCTACCGTTATCGTTATCCCCATCAACTTTCTGGTGGTCAACGTCAGCGTGTGGCCATCGCGCGGGCCCTCATTCTCGAACCTTCCGTGCTGTTACTGGATGAGCCAACTTCGGCACTGGACGTCTCAGTTCAGGCTGAAATCCTCAATTTACTCAGCAGCATGCAACGGCAGCGCAGCCTCACTTATTTAATGGTGACGCATGATTTGGCGGTCGTGACACACCTTTGCCGCCGCATCGGCATCATGCATCACGGCAAATTGCTGGAAGAACTCAGTGCGGATAGCGTGCGTCAGGGCGGAGCACGGGAAATCTATACCCGCGAGTTTCTGGCGGCGAGTGAGGCGTGAACCTCTGATCCACACTAAAACGATGAGGCTTTGCCATGTTTGAATCACTTCAGCAACAACTTGAAGGCCAGGCCACTGCCGTGCTGCTGGTGGCGCAGGGTGATGAAATCCTGTTCAGTTACGGCGATGCTGCCCAGCGTTACCCCTGCCACTCGATGCGCAAAAGCTTTCTTAGTGCGCTGATCGGCTGCGCAGTGGCAGAAGGCCGTTTTGATCTCTCCTTAACCTTGCAGACGCAGGGAATCGATGACCGTGAAGGACTGAGCGTCAGCGAGAAACAGGCCACGCTATACGATCTGTTGACCGCCCGTTCTGGCATTTATCATCCGGCGAACTATGAAACCGCCTGGATGCAGCGTGTTAAACCCCCGCGCCACCTGCATGCGCCAGGCGAGAACTGGTGCTATAGCAACTGGGATTTTAATGTGCTGGGCAGTGCCTACCGTCAGCTCACGGGAGAGGAGATCAACCAGGCGTTTGCGCAGCGCATTGCCGACCCGCTGGGGATGCAGGATTATCGCGTTGATCAGGACAGTTGGCTGGAACCCGGAGAATTTTCTGATCACCCTGCCTATCCCTTTACGCTCTCAAGTCGCGACCTGCTGCGATTCGGCCAGCTCTTTCTGCAGCAGGGGCGCTGGGGCGATCGACAAATCATCCCGCAACAGTGGGTTCGCACCAGCACCTTGCCTGTTTCGCATGCGGGCGATCGCGGGGGCTACGGCTATATGTGGTGGATCACGCGCGATGGCGTGGCCTGGCCAGAGGTGATCCTGCCAGCGGGCAGTTACTCAGCGCGTGGTGCAGGAGGTCACTTCTGCCTGGTGATGCCGCAACAGAATAGGGTGATCGTACATCGTGTTGACACCCGCACACCGGGGCAAGAGGTGAATCGTTTCCAGATTGGCTCATTGTTGCACAGGCTACTCACCGTATTGGACAGGGAGACATCATCATGACGCTCATCGAATCTCTGGCACAGTGGTGTGCCAATCCACCGCCCTTTACTCTTCGTGCTCGTGAACTGGCGATTGACGCCATCATTGATACCCTGGGTTGCATGGTAGCTGGCCGTAGCGACTTTTCTACCCAGGCGGTGCAGCAGGCATGGCCTCAGATACCCCGTAGCCAGGCGCTCGATGCGTTGTTCAACGCCACGGCCGCTCACGCTATCGACTTTGACGACAACTTTGCACCGGGCATGAGTCACGCATCGGCCGTTTTGGTACCGGCCCTGCTGGCCGTGGCGGCAAACAGCGACGGCGCATCGTTGATACGCGCTTATTTAATTGGTCTGCAGGCACAAGCCTATATAGGCGAAGCCATCGGCTATCAGCACTACACTGCTGGCTGGCATGGTACATCCACCGTGGGTTGCATTGGCAGCGCGGCAGGTGTTGCTGCCCTGCTCGGCCAGGATGCAGCAGGGATTGCCCGTACGTTGAGCATTGCGGTAAGTCTGGCCAGTGGGGTCAAAGGCCAGTTTGGCACGCCTCTGAAACCGTTTCATGCCGGAATGGCGGCGCGCAATGCCGTTGAAGCCGCCACGCTGGCGCAAACCGGTATGCAAGGTCGTCTCGACATCATTGAGTGCGCTCAGGGTTTTGCGGAACTCTATGCCGGTCTGTTAAGCCAACCGTCGCTGCCCGGCGCTGAGCAGCATGTCATTGAACAAATCGGTGTGATGCCGAAAAAATATCCGTGCTGCGGGTCTACCCACCGCATTCTCGATGCGATTGCCGATATCCAGCAACAGCAAACATTGAAGATTGACGACATTGAAAGCGTGCACTGCCAGGTGGGGATCGCCAACTGGCGTAATCTTGCCTACCATCAGCCGCAGGATGAAATGCAAGCGCGCTTCTCAATGCAATATTGCGTTGCCATGATGCTCAGGAATGGCACGTTGAGCGTGCAGGACTTTACGGCCGCCAGCGTAAAACAACAGGCAGATGTACAACTGTTGGCGATGATTACCCTCGCGCCATGGACAGCGGAACAGGAGGCTGAAGACAGAAACTTGCCGCATATCCTCACTTTGCGTTTCAGGAATGGTCAGGAAATTGTCCACGCCAGATTGCGGGCGCGTGGTGCGTTAGACGAACCTTTCAGCACCGACGATCGCCAGGCAAAGTTCTTAGATTGTTGTGCAGCGCTACCCCAGGCAGAATTGCTTTATCAGCGCCTAAAGGAATTAGCGCAGCAAGCTGATTTAACGTTTATACGTCAGCTTATGGTTTAACCCTGACAGTATGGGTAGCAGCCATCGTTGGATGGATCCCGTTCATCGCAGGAGAATACGCTTCGGGAGCAGCGGTGAATCGGATCGGTAGAACAACACCGAATCACCGCTAAATTTATAAGCTCGGAAAATATTTTCACTTCTTTGGCAATATTCACATCGCTCATTCGTCTACCTCAGTACGAGCCAATATCGGCTACTGTAATGAGGAATAACAACAATGAGAAATTTCGATATGCGCAGACAACACCGCCGTGACCACCATTTTGGTGGTCATCGCATGATGAAACCCTTGTTGCTCGGCGTGGTGATCATCGCGGCACTTGGGCTGCTGGTGATGTCGCTGTGGAATGCCGTGCTGCCTGCCATCATCGGCGTGAAGGCGATTGGGTTCTGGCAGGCGATCGGGCTGCTGGTATTGTGCCGCATACTGTTTGGTGGCTTAGGTTTCCGCCCCGGCATGTTCGGTATGGCACGTCGTCGCATGCACGAACGCTGGATGCAGATGACCCCAGAACAGCGCGAAGAGTTTATGCAACACCGCCGTGAACGTTCGCACCGTGGACGCCGCGATCGCTGTGACTGGCATGGCCGTCGCGATGATGCGCGCTCACCCTCCGACGAGGCTCCCGCTAAATCGCCAGACGCAGAGTAAACGCCATGGCGCAGGATTCTCTGCTGATGTCCGCGTTGAACGCCTGTCGGGCAAAATTGAGCGCATTTATTCGCGGCCGCACCTCGATCCGTGAAGATGCCGACGATATCCTGCAGGAAGTGACCTACAAGCTCATGCAGGTTGAGCAACCGGTGGAAAATGTCGCGGCCTGGTTATTCCGTGCCGCACGCAATGAGATGACCGACCGGGCGCGAAAGAAGCGTGAACTGCCGCTAGCCGATCTGATGAACGGCGATGAGGAGGTGGATTTTCCTGAAGATGAGCTGGCTGAAACGCTCTTTGGCGTGCCGGAAACGCCGGAAGATGAGTATCTCAAAGCACTGCTATGGGAAGAACTGGAAGAAGCCTTAGCGGAACTGCCACTCGCTCAGCGCGAGGTGTTCGAAAAAACGGAGTTGTTGGGTTACAGCTACAACGAGCTGTCTGAAGAGAGCGGCATCAGCGTCCAGGCGCTGTTATCACGCAAACATAAAGCGGTGCTTTCTCTGCGTACGCGATTGCGCAGTCTTTATGATGAGCTTACCGCTGAGTAATGAAAACATGGCGTTTTACTGACTGAATCGTAAAAAGAATGGCTGCTACTTACCCTAAATAGCAGCCTATATTTCCAGTTACCACCAGACCGCTTCTTCCCTTGGTTGCACAATGTTCACGGCTTGTCCGATGACCGGTAAAGACAATTTAATTTTTTGCTCACGCGCCAGCGCCGCTATTTGTATCAGGGGATCATTCCAGTGATGGAAAGCAAGATCGAACGCTGCATTATGAATGGGCATTAACCATTTTCCCTTTAGATCCTGAAACGCCCGGATGGTATCCCCTGGCATCATGTGAATATCCGCCCATCGACTGTCATAAGCCCCATTCTCAAGGCAGGCAACATCAAATGGACCGTATTTATTACCGATTTCTTTAAAGCCCGGAAAATAGCCGGAGTCACCGCCAAAAAATAAACGAAACTCATCGGTGATGATGCTCCATGAACACCACAAACGTTTATTGCCGTCAAACAAACCACGTCCGGAAAAGTGCTGCGACGGTGTGGCGACAAAATGCACCTCGCCCACCTCCGTAGATTGCCACCAATCCAGTTGGGTGATCTTCTCCTCAGCCACTCCCCACTTCGCCAGCAAATCACCGACGCCCAGCGGAGCGAGGAAATAGCGAACACGATCTTTCAACTGCATGATCGTCTGGTAATCCAGATGATCATAATGGTCATGGGATAAAATAATGCCCTCAATAGGCGGTAAATCGCTCAGCTCGATGGGTGCAGCCTGAAAACGCTTTGGCCCGAGCCACTGAAAAGGAGACGCTCGCAGGTTAAATACCGGGTCAGTAAGCCAATACTTGCCTTTCAATTTGAGCAGCAGCGATGAATGCCCCAGTCGAAACACACTGTTGTCGGCTGCCATGGCGAGCGCCTCGGACGTGATGGGCTGCACAGGTAATCGCTGCTGAGGTACCGTTTCTTTTGGCTTGTTGAACGCCAAATCCCAGAACATCTTCATATATTCGGTGAATTTCAATGGCTGCCGGGGAGCAGCATTGGTGAAACGCTTGCCATCGAACTGTGCGGATTGCGAATAACCCTTGATGGCACTGCGGGAGATGCCTGAACAATTCAACATTGATCTTTTCCTGGCCGGATGCGATGGCTCACAATACCGTGTTTTAGTGAACCCTATATGGCATAACGGGCGGTCTGGTCATGAAATTCAACCTTCAGATGACTTTTCATTTCCTGAGCGCTAAAGTCACTCTTTTGTTTGAATTTTCGAGGGAAAATGAAACCTTTATTTGTATACGGCACCTTGCAACCAGGTCATTCAAATGCGCATATTCTGGACAGTATCGGTGGAGAGTGGCTGCCCGGAACGGTCAACGGCATCTTCTATGAACGCGGTTGGGGCGCGGCAGCGGATTTTCCCGGCATTGTGCTGGACAACAATGCGGGCCCTGTCAAAGGCTCACTCTTCTTCTCAGAGCATCTGACCGCGCACTGGACAATGCTGGATGAGTTCGAGGAGGGTTATGATCGTGTTGATGTTGAAGTCACCACCCTCGAAGGAGAGAAAATCACAGCGTGGATTTATCAGTTACAGCCGCCACAGGCCTAATCTGCCCTGCTCTTTTCCAGCCTAAGCAAGCGCAACGCCCACGATACCTTGCGAGATGAGAATACATCTGGCTACTGCGGCACAGCTATTCTCTACGGAATCGGTTGCAGCACGCTCGCACTTAATAAGCCAGGCTAGAATGAATGCGAACCGCATCAAGGAGCATTCAGATGAGCAAACTCTGCACCGCCTGCAGTACTTCTTATGAAGATGATCCAGGCATCTCACATTGCAAAATTTGCGAAGACGAGCGGCAGTTTGTGCCTGTCAAAGGGCAGCAATGGCTGGCATTCTCGGCTCTGCGTGCCACACATCAAAATAAATGGCAGCAGCATCTAAAGGGATTATTCAGCCTGCAAACTGTCCCAAGTTTCGCCATCAACCAACATGCTTTTTTACTGCAAAGCGCGCAGGGGAATATTCTCTGGGACTGCATTGCGAATCTGGATGACGCCACGGAATCATTAATACACGCACTCGGCGGTATTGATGCCATTGCCATTTCTCATCCCCATTACTACAGCACCATGCAAGACTGGGCTGCGGCATTTGATGCGCCCATCTATTTGCATGAGGATGATCAGGAATGGATTATGCGCCAGAGCCCGCATATTCATCTCTGGCAAGGTGACGAATTGGATTTAATGCCCGATGTCACGTTATTACGCCTGGGTGGGCATTTTAAAGGAGGCTGTGTACTGCACTGGTCGCAACATGATGGCGTGCTGTTGAGTGGTGATGTTGTGCAAGTGACACCCGGTGCAAATTCCGTGTCATTTATGTGGAGCTATCCCAACATGTTGCCGCTTTCTGCTGCTACGGTGAATACGCTCATTCACCGACTGGATAAGGTCACCTTCTCGCAGATTTATGGCGCTTTTGCCGGTCGGGAAATGACACAGCAGGCACAATCCATTGTCAAACAAGCAGCTGAACGTTATATCCGCTGCCTGCAATAATGACCCGATTAGCCCGGTATTGCCCCGTTTCCCTGGTTCTTACAGATGGGAATAACGGGCCATCATCAAAAGTTTTGATTGCATCAAGACCCGTAAATTGAACACGCAACGGGGCTTAGCCCGTAGACAAACTTAAGGACTCGTTTCACTGAGGCTGGGGGGCGTGTGCGTTTCGCACAAAAAGATCTACAGGAATTAATGGTGGTGCAGGAAGCTGAAGCGCGGGAACAGGCAATCAGCGATCTGCATGCCTTTATTAAACTCGCGCTTTGAATAATAGAAATTTTTCGATTCAGGACGTGGTCACTGAACTGTCCGATTTGGCGACAAAATAGTTATCGTGTTTTTCAATCGTGACGCCGCGTTCACGCCAGTATGCTGCCATATTGAAAAACGCATCACTGGTTAAATTGAAGCCAATAATAACTGAAGGGTGTTTACCGCTACTCAGAAACGAGTTTAACTGCTCCATATCCAACGCTTTAACAGACTCCATCATCTTCTCCCGATCTATAACAAGATAATCTGCTTCGACAGATTATCTTGTAAGTCTCTTGATGCACAATGCAGTTATATTAATATTACAATCTGCAAAAAATCTGATGAAGGATTGCGGCCACCCGCTTTAAAACCCGCAGATTCTCTGATTGATGAGATCGATCTCAGCTCTGAAGAGTGCAATTTACCCTTAAAGCGAAACGTAAAACTGTGGGTTTTCTTGATGATTGCTTGCTGGATATATCAACAACGCACAACGTCACTCACCGATATTAATTATTATTTGCTATACATCGGTGCTTTTTAGACCGGACGAAATTTCGACGAACGAACCATTCACGGATGTACAGACGTCCAGACGTATATTATAGTCCGTCTCCTACGTTACTCAGGGACTCGTACTATGAACAAATTACTCGTTACCACCCTTCTCGCCGCTGCAGTTTCACTGCTGAGCGCCTGCGACAACAACAAAGACAATGCCATCAAAGTCGCCATTAACACCGGTCCTGACGAAGCGCTCTGGCAGACCGTTAAACAGGTCGCTCATGATAAATATCATCTGGATGTCGATGTGGTGGCATTTAACGATTATGTTCAACCGAACGAAGCCCTGTTCAATAAAGATGTCGATGCCAACGCCTTCCAGAGCCTGCCTTATCTGGAAATGCAGTCGAAAGAGCGTGGCTATAAGTTCGCCGTTGTCACCAACACGTTTGTGTTCCCGATTGCCGGCTATTCCCGCAAGATCAAAGCGCTCGATGCACTGCCAGATGGCGCGACCATCACCATCTCTAACGAAGCAACCACTCTCGGTCGCAGCCTGTTGCTGTTGCAAGCTCAGGGACTGATCAAAGTGAAACCCGAAGCGGGCTTGCTGCCAACCACGCTGGATATCACGGATAATCCGAAGAAACTTAAAATCGTTGAAGTCGATACCCCACAACTGGCCCGCACCCTTGATGATCCGCAGGTATACATCTCCATCATCAATAACAACTTTGCCGCGCTGGTTAACCTCTCCGCGTCGAAGGATGGCATGTTTATGGAAGGCAAAGCGTCGCCGTATGTGAATGCGATTGTGGCGCGCGAAGATAACAAAGACAGCGCAAATGTGCAGAAGCTGAAAGAGGCTTTCCAGTCGCAAGAAGTACTGGATAAAGCAAACGAGATTTACAAAGGCGACATTATCAAGGGTTGGTAATAGCCGCTAAAAAAGCCGCGCAACACGCCTGTTGCGCGGCTTTTTATTATTTAAAATCCACTGCCATCAATTCAGCGATGGTTGAATCCTGTGTCGAGGTCACGCAGTGGTGCAGGTAATCAGTAAATTTCGAGGAGGGCGGCATGCCTAACTCCAGCAACTTCTCATTGCAGAACACCACGTTGAGTTTGGAGAAATGGCCGTAAAGATTCATGGCGCGCAACACAATCCGCTCATTGCACGGCCCAAATAACGACGCGAAGTTTTTCTTACTTTCGGCCAGTTCGCGATAATTCACTTTCTGATAACTCTTGCCCACGGGCACATTGCCTGAGGCTTTCGCCATCGCTTTATCGATCTCCGCGAAGGTGACACTGCTGTTGAGCCCCGCCGAAATGTGAATAATGCTTTTATCGACGTTTTCAGCGGTCAACAACAGCTCCAGCGCATCTGCACAATAATCCACAGGCACCACATCAATACGATCGTCCAGCTCACACATAAACTTACCCAATGTCAGTGCCATGCGGAACACCCAGAAAATACTCGGCGATGGCGTGCAGCCATGATCGGAATGGCCCACAACAATAGAGGGACGCGCAATAACCAGCGGCAGTTCGGGTAACATCTCGCTCATCATTTTTTCCACCGTGGCTTTACTCCAGGTGTACTCAACTATGTGCTGATCGCGCAGCGTATTCAGTTTGCTCTCGGTCACCAGGGTGTTAGCTTCCGGCGCACAAGACATTGCCGTTCCGACATGAATAAAGCGCTTAAGTCCGCTGACCTGATTCATACGACTCGCGAAGGTGAAAGTTCCTTCAACGTTAACTTTCCAGATGTAAGGATTCGCCCCAAACGAAGCCACAGCCGCACAGTTGAGCACATGTGTAACGCTATCCAGACGCGGGTCGGCAGTAAACCGCTCTGGTTCCGCGAGATCGCCAATAAGAATGTTATCTGTGGTCAGTGTATCCAACAGATTTTGTGCCACGCCAAATTTAGCCAGATTGGATTGCAACCGACTCAGTCCTTCGGCGGGTGAATCACCGCGCACCAGCAGTAACAGTCGATTATTCTCGCTTTTCTTCAATAAGTTAACCGTTACCGCTCCGCCTAAAAATCCGGTTGCGCCAGTAATTAAAATCGTATTCATAGTATTCAGCTATCAGTTGGTTTCTGGACGAAAACGGTCCATTGAGCGTGGCTTCGAATGTATGCCAGCGAAGATAAATGGCGGATAAATGCGATCTGCACAAGGTGAGGGAAAAAGCGGTCCAGTTAGCTTTCGTTTATCTCTGATAACCATCCGTCATTTTATTTCTCACCGTTCGTCTATTCTGAGATTAAAAAACCGCCGCGATATAAAAATGTCGTAAAAATTTCGCTGCCAGGCGTAAAAATGCAGGTCACAAAACCACCACCCGCTATTAACCGTTCGGGTAAACAGGTATGTTCGCCGTCATAGACACAGCCATCGCCGTTCCACGCTGATAAGAAACAGGAAATATATGAGTCAGACCGAGAAACAGTCTCTGCCTGCTGGCATGTTGGCCGCCGCAGGGATCGTGTTTGGGGATATCGGTACCAGCCCGCTTTACACCCTGAAAGAGTGCTTGTCGATCCTGCCAGATGGCTCGATCTCAACCACTGCCGTGATGGGGTTTCTGTCACTGATTTTCTGGGCGTTAACCCTGATCGTTACCCTGAAATATGTCTGCTTTGTCATGCGTGCCGACCATGATGGTGAAGGCGGTATTTTAACGCTGATGTCACTGGCGCGTCGTAACGTCGGTCCGAAGATTGGTCACATCATTATTCTGGCCGGTTTGACGGGTGGCGCCTTCTTTTACGGTGATGGCATCATCACGCCGGCGATTTCAGTGCTCTCCGCCATTGAAGGGATTGAAGTGGTATCACCCCAACTCGACAAATACGTGGTCCCACTGGCGGTACTCATACTCACGCTGTTGTTCTTCATCCAGAAACACGGTACGGAAAAAGTCAGTAAAGTATTTGGGCCGGTGATGTTTGTTTGGTTCGTCTCGATTGGTTTACTGGGTATTCGCGGGATTGCGCTCAACCCCACGGTCTTGCAGGCGCTGAATCCCAGCTACGCGCTGACCTTTTTGCTGACTCATGAAGCGCTCGCCTTTGCCGCGATGGGTATGGTGGTACTGGCCGTTACCGGTGCCGAGGCGCTGTATGCGGATATGGGACATCTCGGCAAAGCGCCGATCCGCCTGGCGTGGCTAGTAATTGCCATGCCTGCCCTGGTGCTCAATTACTTCGGTCAGGGGGCGCTGGTGATTGCGGATGCAAAGGCGGTCAACAACCCGTTCTTTAATCTCGCACCGGGTTGGGGGCAAATTCCCCTGATAGTGCTGTCAACGCTCGCCACGGTGATCGCGGCGCAGTCGGTGATTACCGGCGTTTACACCCTGACGCATCAAGCGATTCGTCAGGGGTTTCTGCCACCCATGCGTATTGTGTTCACCTCGCATACTGAATCTGGCCAAATCTACATCCCCGTGGTGAACTGGCTGCTGTTTGTTGCGGTAACGGTAATTGTGCTGGCATTCCGTCAGTCCTCGGCCCTCTCCTCCGCTTACGGTATCGTGGTGACCGGCACTATGGTGATCACCGCCTGTCTGGCCGGCGTGGTGGCGCTGCGTAACTGGAAATGGCCACTGCCGCTGGCGGTGATTTTCCTGCTATGTATGCTGAGCATTGACGTGCCGCTGTTTGCGGCGAACCTGATGAAACTGCTGTCAGGCGGTTGGGTTCCGGTACTGATGGCGCTCACCATGATGGGGTTGATGCTGATCTGGAGCACCGAGCGTAATCGGTTAATCAAAAAATTGAACAACGATCCGGAAAGCCTGCAGGCGCTGGTGAAATCACTGGAAACTAATCCGCCCAGTCGTGTACCGGGTACTGCCATCTTCCTGGCGCGTAAAGAGTTTGAGATTCCACAGGCGCTGCTGCATAACCTCAAGCATAACCGGGTGCTGCATAAGCGCGTGGTGTTGCTGAACATCCGCACGACAGATACGCCACGCGTGCACAATCAGAAGCGCATCACCATCACCCAACTTTCGCCGTCCTTTTGGCAGGTAACCGCGGCATACGGCTGGCGGGAAGTCCCTTCAATGGCGGAGGTTTTACACCTGTGCGGACTGGAAGGTTTTGGCTGCACGCTGAATGAAGCGTCTTTCTTTACCTCACACGACACCCTGGTGATGAAAAAACGCCGCGGACTGGCAAGAATAAAAGGCGGCATCTTTCACTTCTGCCAACGCAATGCGCTGCGTGCGCATGAGCAATTTAATATTCCACCCAATCGCGTTATCGAACTGGGTGGACAACGCGAGTTTTAACAAAATGGGGCGTGCATGACGCCCCAATCAACTTATTGCCCTGCCACAAATGTAACCAGATGAAAGAATATTCCCGAAAGTTTAACGGAGTTGTGGCTGAACTTTTCTTAACAACTAATTAGCAATTAAAGCTAAAACGCATAACCTCAAAAGGTGTTTATTAAGCCTACCGGCACTCATTACCTGCCGTGCGCAACTGTCGGAATGTATAAAATCACCATCAACAATAAAATGCATAGCTTCGAAATCGGCTCAGCAGTTATTTTGAGGAGTAAGACCATGAAAGAACTTATTAATGACGTTATCTCTATTTTCACACCGCAAAATGTTAAACCCGTTTTAGTCCGTGCGGATTTGACCCATCGTGAATTATCATCGATTCATCCTGTGGGCTTTACTTCCGTGAGCTGGGCGACTTCGATGGAAGAACTGACTGATGCGATTGTGAAAAAAACGCTCGCTGCAGGGGCCGTGGGTTATCACATCACTGATGTTGAATCCCATGAGCCGGGCCACGATGGTCAGCATGTAATGGCGGCTACCGCAACCCTGTATCATATCAATAGCAAAGTGGCGTACGGCTAATGTTAACCCCCCCTTCGCTGTTGCATTTAAGCCTGCCACTCTTGTGACAGGCTTTTATCTGCAAAGTATTCGGCGAGAAAATCAATAAACACTTTCATGCGCGGCGATTCCGATGTCCGTTGCGTATACACCGCCCAGATATTCGCCTGCTGATACCACTGCGGTAAAACATGGACCAATTCGCCCGTGCTGAGATAAGGCGCCACATCCCATGCCGAGCGGAGCGCAATCCCGTGTGACTTCAACGCCCAGTTTAAAATGACCTTGCCACTGTTTGACGAATAATGGCTATTCAGCCGGCACAATACCTGTTGCTCACCGTCAGTCAGCGCCCAATTGCCGAATGAATTGTTCTTTTCATTGATGATAAGGCAGCTGTGGTCAATTAATTCATCCAGCGAATTGACCGCCCCAGCGCGCGCTAAATATTCAGGTGATGCGCAAAGAATACGCCGATTAACGGCCAGTTTACGCGCGATGTAAGAGTGATTCAGATTATCGCCAACCTGTATATCCACATCGGTGCCGGATTGCATCAAATCAATCTCACGATCGCTTAAAATGAGTTTGATATTTAAAGATGGATGCTGAGAAATAAAGGCTGAAATGGCATCAGATAAATACGCCTGACCAAATCCCAGCGAACAGCCAACGGTCAACTCACCGGTTAATTCGCCGCGCCACTGCTGAAAATTATTCAGAAACGCATCCATTTCCTGTACCACTTGCAGCGCCCCCTCCAGCGCTTTCTCACCTTCTGACGTCAGGCGCATCACCCGATTGGTGCGGAAGAAAAGCCGGGTGTCGAGCTGTTTCTCAAGAATGGCGATACGTTTGCTGATATACGATGGAGACTGGCCCAGCTCCACGGCAGCGCGACCAAAACCACCATGACGCGCCACGCTGATAAACACATAGAGGTCTTCGACAGAGGGCCAGCCCTGTAGCGGTTTCTGAACGTTTTTCCCGGCAAGCAAGAGCTTCATACTATTACGCAGTTAGCCAACATCGAGCGGTTATAACACAGAATCGAGAAAGCCCTGAAGCTGTGCTAAAAATACCGCCGGGACTTCTTCCTGTGGGGAATGCCCACAAGGCAGTGCCTTGCCCTGCACATTAATGGCCTTCTCCTGCCAGGTTTCAACCACATCGTATAGCTGACCGACCGTGCCCTTTTCCCCCCACAGCAATTGAAGCGGACAAACGATGCGTTTGTCGCTGTCCTCTGCATCGTGCTCTAAATCCACCGTGGCGGCCGCGCGGTAATCTTCGCAGACGGCGTGGATCATCTCGGGCTGCTGATAGCAGCGCAAATAATCATTGAATACCGCTTCTGAAGTCGCCCCCGCTGTCTTGAGCTGACCGTCAATATGTTTTCGCAGGAAGAAGGCCGGATCGTGGCCGATCATCGTCTCCGGCAGTGGGTAAGGCTGGATCAGAAAGAACCACCAAAAATAGCGCGTAGCAAAAGCCTTATCGGTCTGCGCATACATGGTTGCAGTCGGGGCGATATCGACGAAAGTGCCGCAAGCCACTTTCTCCGGATGGTCAAGCGCCAGACGATGTCCGACCCGGGCACCGCGATCGTGTCCGACAAACGCGACACGCGAAAGACCCAGTGCGTCAATCAACTGGCTGATATCTTCAGCCATGGCGCGTTTTGAATAGGCCAGATGGCGTTCGTCGCTGGCGGGTTTGTCGCTATCGCCGTAGCCGCGCAGATCAGGCAGGATCACCTGGTATTTTTGCGCCAGCTGCGGAGCGATTTTACGCCACGCCAGATGATTTTGTGGATGCCCGTGCAGCATCAGCAACGGCGGTCCTTCGCCCCCGATTGCCACGCGTAGTGTGATACCGTTGCTCAGCGTGACCGCTTTCAAGGCAAATCCGTCGATAAACGGCGATGCGCCGCAATCCTTGATGTCACTCATGCTGTTGGTCCTTTAACCCGCTGCAGCCAGGGGCGCTGAGCAAAGTGCCGATGTTCAAACTGCGTAATGTCAGTCTCGTATTGGAGCGTCCAGTCTACCGCGCTGCCGCCACCCATTAACATCTCACGTTTGAGCGCGCTGACCTCAAAATGCAACACCTGCTGATTGAAGGTGAGGGTCTTATCTTCCAGAGAAACCGTAATTTGGTTGTGTTCTGCATCAGCGGTAGCAGCGCTGAGCTGCTGATACGCCTCCTCACTTAGCGTTAGCGTTAATACGCCGTTGCGCTGGCAGTTATCGTCAAAGATGCCGGCAAAACTGGTGCCGATGATGGCGCGAATGCCCAGCTGATTGAGTCCCCATACCGCATGTTCGCGACTGGAACCACAGCCAAAGTTGGGTCCCACCAGCAAGAATGCCGCGTTCTTTCCGGCAGGCTGGTTGAGGATAAACGCGGGATTCGCACTGCCGTCGGGCAAAAATCGCAGGTCAAA
The DNA here is from genome assembly GCF_011752685.1 of Candidatus Pantoea communis. Lineage (NCBI taxonomy): Bacteria > Pseudomonadati > Pseudomonadota > Gammaproteobacteria > Enterobacterales > Erwiniaceae > Pantoea > Candidatus Pantoea communis. The sequence continues at coordinate 178,007 of NZ_VWXC01000012.1, read as the reverse complement.
GAACACGCCCCGATCCAATCCCTGGCGATCGATGCCTTTCAGAAACTGCTTTGGCATGATCACATCCGTATCAATGTTGGCCGCCGGTAAATGGGCAATGCGTCCGGTGATGCTGTGGAAAGCGTCCATATTAAACCTCTGCTGTTGTGAAGTTGCGTACATCGACCAGATGACCGGCCACCGCAGCGGCGGCGACCATCGCCGGGCTCATTAAATGGGTTCGTGCTCCTGCACCCTGGCGGCCCGCAAAATTGCGGTTGGTTCCTGAAGCACAGCGGTCACCCGGTTCCAGGACATCTTCATTCATTGCCAGGCACATTGAACACCCCGACTGCCGCCACTCAAAACCTGCATTGATAAAAATGTCGGCTAAGCCTTCAGCCTCTGCTTGCTGACGCACCTGCGTAGAGCCTGGCACGATGATCCCGCGCACGTGTCGGGCGATTTTGCGCTCGCCAATCACCGCTGCTGCAGCGCGCAAATCTTCGATTCTGCCGTTGGTACAGGAGCCAATAAACGCATGGGTGATGGCGATGTCAGACAAGCGCATGCCAGGTTCCAGCCCCATATATTTCAGTGCGGCTTGTATTGCCTGCTGTTTAATCAAATCGGGTTCGTATTGCGGATCAGGTACACAGCCGCCAATAGCACAGGTCTGATCCGGGCTGATGCCCCAGGTCACTTTAGGTTCGAGGTCGCTGCAATCCAGCGCAATTGAACGGTCAAAATTAGCCCCTGCGTCACTCCGCAATGTGAGCCATTCAGCCTTAGCCTGCTCCCACAATGCATCCGTTGGCATTTGCGGTTTGCCCTGGATGTAGGCGAATACCTTCTCATCTGGCGCAATAATCGCTCCGCGTGCACCGGCCTCGACAGCCATATTGCACAGCGTCATGCGCCCTTCCATACTCAGCGCGTCAATCGCCGGGCCGTCAAACTCGATGGCATAACCGGTTGCCCCTGAGGCGCCAATATCTTCAATCAACGCCAGAATGATGTCTTTAGCCGAACAGCCATAAGGCAGCTCTCCCGTTACCGTGACGCGCATGGTTTTCAGCGTGCGATAAATCAGGGTTTGCGTGGCGAGAAGATGTTCAATTTCCGATGTTCCGATGCCGAAACCCAACGCGCCAAATGCGCCATAGGTAGTGGTGTGGCTGTCACCGGCGGCGATCACCATACCGGGCATGACCAGGCCCTGCTCATGCGCAACCACATGCTCGATGCCCTGACGCGGGTCCATGACATCAAACAATTCGATGCCAAAGTGGGCGGCATTTTGACGGAAGTAATCCACCTGCAGCTGCCCGCCGGCATCGGTCATCGCATCGTCACGCTCAGGACGCGTGGGATTCACGTGATCGACATTGAGCAAGATAGTCGCCGGATGACGTACCGGGCGATGATGTTCTCGCAGTCCGCTAAAGGCCTGCGGGCTGGTGTATTCGTTGAGTATTGACCGATCAATATAGAGCAACACATGCCCTTCATCGTCTAACTGACGTACCACATGCTGATCGATCAGTTTTTCATACAGTGTTTTGTTAGCCATGCGATTGCCCACATAAAAGTATCAACAAGTCATTAGAGACTCTAGGGTAATACAGTTGTGGTTAAGACTATGAACACAGTACGTGAAGTGATGGTTTATGAAGTGTGTTTAATGGGCGACTTCACAGCCGCCGATAGAAGTATGACGCTACTGCAAGCGTTCGAAGCGATAAGGTGCGGGATCGATAAGCGGCGTATGCCCGGTCACCAAATCTGCGGCTAACTGCCCGGCTGCGGGTGATGTCCCGAAACCATGCCCTGAAAAGCCCGTCGCCAAAGTTAGCCCAGGTATCGATGCCACTGGGCCAATCACCGGGTTCGAATCCGGGGTAACATCTATCACGCCAGCCCATGACTCCGCCATCTCTGCCTGCTGGAACACCGGCCACGCCGCGCGCAGGTTGCGCATCGCTTCCTGGTTCAGTGCCGGATTGGCAAGAGGGTCCAGCGTGCGGACCTGCTCAAAGGGTGAACGCCGATCGTTGTGCCAGCGACGTGCCAGTGCAAGATCCTTCACAAAGTATTTGCCCAGCGAAATCCGCAGGTTGTCACGCGCCTGCCGTAGCTGAGGCATATAACGTGTGCCGATCAATAGATGATCAAGCGTTATTGGCGCATCCAGCGCACCGCGTTGAGTGATGATAAAGCCACCGTCCTGGTGTTTTCGGAATGAGAAGTCAGGAGCGCCCACCGCTATATTGGCCGGTCCTTCCAGCGGTTTGGTACGCATCACCGAACAAATCAGCGGCAGCGTCGGCAGATTAATACCGTGATTGCCAAGGAAACGACGCGACCAGGCACCTGCCGCCAGCAACACCTGGTCACAACGAATCTCACCGCGTTCGGTGATTACGCCACTCACCTTACCATTGCTGGTGGCTAAGCCGCGGACGGCACAGTTTTCAAGGATAACGGCGCCTCTGGCGATGGCGGCGTTTGCAATCGCGCTAGCCGCCAGCGTGGGTTCAGCCCGCCCGTCAGATGCGGTGTAAATCCCGCCTGCCCATTTCTCCACGCCGCCTGGCACCTGAGCCGCAATCTGCGCGTGGCTCAGTAAGCGCGTATCCAACCCCGCAGCGCTAACCCCGCTTAACCATTTTTCATGCAGTGACATCTGCTGCTCGTTGCGTGCCACAAACATAATGCCAGCCTGACGATAGCCTACATCGCTGCCAACCCGCGCGGCCATCACCGCCCACAAGCGGTCAGCGGCCTGCGCCAGCGGAATATCCTCCAGCGCACGGCTGGTTTTACGGATCCAGCCGAGATTGCGGGAAGACTGCTCGCCCGCAATCCGCCCTTTTTCCAATACCACCACCGGAATATTGCGCTCCGCCAGCGTCAGTGCGGCGGTCAATCCAACAATCCCGCCGCCAATTACGACCACCGTGGTGGCATCCGGCAGCGTTGGCGAAGGCGTAACCGGAGAAATAACAGGTGCCATAGCGCGTCTCCCACCCTTACAGGGCTACGGTAATTTCCTGAACCTGAGCGTTACCGGCACCACGATAAGCCGTGACTTCCAGTTCAACTTTATAAACGGTCGATCCCAGCGGCGGGCAGGTCACTGTTGAGGCGGGATTAACCCCACGGAACTTATCACCAATGATCGCCATCACCACAGGTACATCTGCCGGGTCCTGAATAAACACGCGCGAGCACACCACATCCTGTAATGAGGCATCGACGGCTGCCAGTGCGGCTTCGATATTGGCAAACACCTGAAAAGTCTGCTCGCGCAGGTCTTCGGGAATTTCTTTGGTTTGTGGGTTGCGACCGGCGGTGTTGGAGACATAAATCCAGTTATCCACGGCCACGATGCGCGAATAACTCGCCTGCTCTTCAAATTTCGAACCGGTTTTCACTTTAATGATATTGGTCATGATGTTTTCTCTGTTAATCAGTGGATTAGCTTAAAACCGGTGATTCCCACAGGTTGAGTTTGACGCCAATGCCTTTTTCCAGGGCATTGCGATACAACACCGTGCCCCAGGCCACATCTTCCACCGGCATACCACCGACAGACATGATGATAATCTCGCTCTCGTTTTGGCGGCCCGGCGCCTCGCCGGCGACAATTTTGCCAATATCCTCCAGTTGCTCCGCCTGCAGCTGCCCTTCAGCGACCATATCCATAAAGCGCACACCGATAATCGGCACGCAGCGATGCGCAGGCTTGGGAACTTCATCAAACCAGGCGTGATAGAGTCCGGTGTTATCCAGCACCTTGCGCACATCGGGTAGTTCCATGCCTTGATCGATATTGCACAGCGCAGGCATGGCGAGGAACGCGCCAGCTTTCACCCATTCACGTTTCACCAGCGGATAAGTGGCGGGATCACCGACTTCACCTGAGCTGCAATAAGTGACAATGTCACTGTCGCGCACCACCGCTTCCAGTGAGTCGACAATTTCTATCTGCTTAATTTGCGGATAGGTCTCCTGCACCCAGGTAATGAAGTTATCGAGGCTGCGCTGGCCGCGTCCTTTGACTTTGATGGTGTCGATGTGTGGGCACACAGCAATAAATGCCGCTACAGCGGTTTTTCCCATCACGCCCGGTCCGAGTAAACCGATCACGCGAGAATCCTTTCGCGCCAGATGACGTGCGCCGACGCCTGGCACCGCCCCGGTGCGATATGCCGACAGCAGATTGGCTGACATATGCGCCAGCGGCGCGCCGGTATCCGCATCATTGAGGGTGAACATCAGAATCGAACGCGGCAGCCCTTTCTCACGGTTGGCGATGTTGGAGCCATACCACTTGACCCCAGCCGTGCCGAAATTGCCGCCAAGGTAGGCAGGCATCGCCATCATGCGGCGATCGGCAGTGGGTTTTGGCATCGTCGGGAACGGCGAATTTTCCGGGAAGGTCACCATCGCGCCGTGAGAATCATTGTTGGATCCGGCCATGCGATAGTCGCCGTGATACAACAGGCCAAACATCTCTTCCATGGTATCGACACAGGCGGCCATATCGGTCACGCCCGCACGAATCATGTCTTGCTCCGACAGGTAAATAAAATCAATCCGGGTTGAATCACTCATAAGTCGCCTCATCAATCAGTCTTTTGGTCTATTTCCCGCCGTGGCGAGCGCTGCCATCAATAGCGATTTCACAGGCTAAAACCGTCTTAGGTGTCGATGGTCTTCGCTGGGTGAAATAGAAATAGCGCGTCAGTTGTCGAGCTGTATTGAATATTTGCGACATGACGAAATTCGTGCGTGGCACAGCCCTTGCATCACACAGACAGTAAATAGCCCGCAGCGGAGCCCGCCATGACACAATTGCCTCTCTATCGCCACAGTGGATTTCAACCCGAGCAGCCATGGTTTGTACTGAGCGCCGCGCAGCATTATTCGCTGATTGCGTCAGACAACCCGGCTATTTCCCATTTCTACAGTTTTGATGTGGCGCAGAGTGCCAGCATGACGCTGGCGATTCCCGACGGCTGCGTGGATATCGTGTTTGATTGCGATGCGCAGCGTCCTGCAGCACGCGTTTGTGGCACCACGCTGGAAGCGCGCGGTGCCGATATGCAGCATAACCACCACTATTTTGGTGTGCGCTTCGCACCGGGCATCATTCCTGATTTCCTCGATGTGATGGCAGAAGAGATTCCCGATCGTGAATTTAATTTCCTCGATGTGGTGCCGGATGCACGGTTAGCCTTTGAACAGATCGTGCAGACGCGCGATTTTTCACGGCAGATTGCTTTGTTCAACGCCAGTTTCACGCCGCGCCTGGTGCGCAAAGCTTCCTCCGTCACATCCTTGATCATCCACACCATGCGCCAGCAGAAAGGCAACATTCGCATTGATCAACTGGAAGCGCTGACCGGCTACACCTGCCGCACTATCCAGCGCCAGTTTCGCCAGGATACCGGGATGTCACCCAAGGCTTTTAGCCGCATTTTGCGCTGCCAGTCGGCGCTGGGCAGCATTCACTTACAGAAGGAAGTATCGTTTAGCGATCTGGCCTTTGATCTTGGATTTAGCGATCAGTCGCACTTCCTGCGCGAGTTTAAAAAGTTTGTCAGCACCACGCCCTGTGATTATCAGCGGCGTATTTCGCATGATGCCTATTTCCATCGTTTGCGTTTCCACTGAGCACTAAAAGGGTGCAGCGTTGCACTGTGACGCTGTCCGATTTTTTCTATCCGCCAGATGCTCAGCTGAGAAATGATGCCGCTATGTTACCTGCCTCAGGCGGCACAGATTGCCTGAGAACTTTCTCTTAGCGGTTGAGGGCTTTGGCGATGAATACGGATTCCGGCTTACGCAAAAACACGTTGGGTTTGTTTTCTCTGGTCTTTTTTGTCGTCGCGGCAGCCTCGCCGCTGACAGGCGTGGTGGGCGGCTTGCCGGTGGCGATTATTTCCGGCAACGGCGGTGGCATTCCGGTGTTTTATATTCTCTCGTGTATTATTTTGATGTTATTCGCCGTGGGCTTTATTGCCATGAGCCGTCATGTCAATAATGCGGGGGCCTTTTATACCTATATCTCTAAAGGAATGGGCGAAAACTGGGGCGCTTCCGCGTCAGTATTAGCGTTGATGGCGTATATCTCTATTCAGATTGCCATCGTGGCAATGCTGGGATTCTTCACGCAGTTATTTATTGAAGAGCACTTTTCTGCCCATATTCCCTGGTGGGCATTGAGCATGCTATTTGTGCTGGTATGCTGGGTATTGAGCATTAAACGCGTCGAAGTCGGTGGAAAATTACTCGGCATATTAATGCTGGCGGAAGTGGCTATTGTGTTACTCACCGATGTGATGCTGTTAATCAAAAAAGTCGGTCCTTACAGCTTCCAATCGTTCGAGCCGTCGGTGTTTATGCAGGGCAATCTTGGCATCGCCTTTATTTTCACCATCGCCGCTTTTATCGGTTTTGAATCTACCGCCATATATGCGGAAGAGTGCCGTGACCCACATAAAACTGTGCCGCGTGCCACAGTATGTGCCTTGTTACTGATCACGGCATTTTTCTGTTTCACCAGTTGGTCACTGGTGCAGGCATACGGTTTTGATCAGATTGTCGCGATTGCCAGCAAAGATCCTGGTAATTTCGTGTTCAATATTACCCGGCAATATGTTGGACAGTGGGCCGTAGAAACCATGTCGGTATTGCTGATCACCAGTTTATTTGCAGCGGCGCTGGCGTTTCATAACAATATTTCACGGTATTTGTTCAGCATTAGCCGCGATGGTCTGATCTGGAAAGAGTTGTGCAAAACTCATCCCACTAACGGCACGCCACATAACGCCAGCCACGTTCATAGCGTGATCATGCTGATGCTACTGGCAGGCATGGGCAGCGCGGGATTGGACCCGATGGTGCACATCTTCGCTATCGGTTCTGCCGTCGCCACACTGTGTATTTTGATTTTACAACTGGGCGTTTCCGCTGCCGTGATACTGTTCTTCCGTCGGATGGACAATAGCGAAAATCCATTCACCGTATTCTGGGCACCGTTACTGTCAATGGTGTGCATGAGCGTGACGATTATTTTGGTGGTTAATAATCTGCAATCCTTAAGCGGCAGTGATTCCAGCGTGGTGAAGATGATTCCCTGGTTCATTGCTGGCTGCGCCTTGATGGGATACGGCATGTCGCTGAAACGCAATTTTAAAGTTCGCGCTTAGTCATCGTCGTGGTGCGCAGCCATGCGCACCCAGTTATCGAGTAAATATTTAACCTGGCGTTATGGTGTTTTATTTGACCTAAGTCGCGATGCTCGCTATAAAGAATAACCGCGCAGTACTCACGGATATATCTCCCTACCTTACGCATTCATTGCTTAAATCCCCGCCATATTGGTTTTATGTAAGTTAAGTAATTAACACCAATACTTTATTAACTAAAAACAAGTTAATCTTTTCGTAACAATCTTTTAATTTGCAAACCGAAATTTTAACGTTCACCTGCAAAGTACAAAGATCAGGATCAGAATGACTCACTCTAAAAAAATCGTGTCTGCCCTTTCACTGGCAGCGCTGCTTGTTTCTTCAGTGGTCCACGCTGAAAACGCACCAGAAAAAACCGATGTTCTGTTGATTGGCGGCGGCGTCATGAGCGCCTCACTGGGAACCTGGCTACAGGAACTGCAACCAGGCTGGAAGCAGCTGATGGTTGAGCGTCTGGATGGCGTCGCACTGGAATCGTCTAACGGCTGGAACAACGCCGGTACCGGTCACTCTGCGAACATGGAACTGAACTACACGCCAGAGCGTGCAGACGGTTCAATCGACGTGAGCAAGGCGCTGGAAATTAACGAAGCTTTCATGATTTCCCGTCAGTTCTGGACCTCTCAGGTACAGCGCGGCGTAATGCATGACCCGCGTTCATTCATCAACTCCACCCCACACATGAGCTTTGTCTGGGGCGATAAAAACGTTGAGTATCTGACTAAGCGTTACGATGCACTGCAGAAAACCACCCTGTTCCAGGGCATGAAGTTCTCTACCGATCACAAGCAGATTGAGCAGTGGGCTCCGCTGGTGATGGAAGGTCGCGATCCTAATCAGAAAGTGGCAGCCACCTGGACGCCAGTCGGTACTGACGTTAACTACGGTGAAATCACCCGTCAGTTGATTGGCAGCCTGAAGAAAGATCAGAACTTCAAATTAGAAACCTCTTCAGAAGTCACTGATTTCAAACGTAACAGCGATAATTCATGGCACGTCACCATCAAAGATGTGAAGAGCGGTGAGAACCGTTCGGTTGACGCGAAATATGTGTTTATCGGTGCAGGCGGCGCAGCCATCAAACTGCTGCAGAAAACCGGTATTCCTGAAGCGGATAACTACGGCGGCTTCCCGGTCGGGGGTTCGTTCCTGATGACCGAGAATCCAGAAGTGACCAGTCGTCACCTGGAAAAAGTGTACGGCCAGGCTTCAGTCGGTGCGCCACCGATGTCTGTTCCACACATCGATGCCCGTAATCTGGACGGTAAACGCGTAGTGCTGTTTGGGCCGTTCGCGACCTTCTCCACCAAATACCTGAAAAATGGCTCACTGTTCGATCTGTTAAGCGCTACCACCACCAGCAATATCATGCCGATGACTCACGTGGGTATCGATAACTTTGACCTGGTGAAGTACCTGATTGGTCAGGTGATGCTGAACGACGACGATCGTTTTGCCGCGCTGAAAGAGTACTACCCGAACGCACGTAAAGAAGACTGGAAACTGATCCAGGCGGGTCAACGCGTACAGATCATCAAGAAAGATGCGGATAAAGGCGGCGTGCTGAAACTCGGCACCGAAATCGTGACCGATCAGCAGAAAACCGTGGCGGCCCTGTTGGGTGCATCACCAGGTGCTTCAACTGCTGCGCCAATCACCCTCGACGTGATGAAGAAGTTGTTCCCGGAGCAGTTCGCTTCTCCTGAGTGGCAAGAGAAGATTCGCGGCATTATCCCAAGCTTCGGCCAGAAACTGAACGGTAACACCGCACTGACTCAGCAGGTCTGGGACAACACCGCTGCTACGCTGCAGTTGACCAAACCACCGGTCATCAACATGGGTGATCAGTCCGTTGCTCCTACGCAGGCTAAGCCTCGCGCAGAATCCGCTAAGCAGGATATGGCGCTGTAATTCTCCCTCGCGCTAATGAAGAAAGCCGGACAATGTCCGGCTTTTTTTGTGTCTGGAATAAGGTCAAATCGCATAGCAGACACTCAACCTTCTGCGTGCTAAAATTGGGTATCATTGAATGAGGCAAAGACATGAATAAATCTGCATCATTAAGTGTTGCTAATCAGGTACGTGAACTGGCTAAAGTTCACCACGTAACGGCTGACCGTGATGGTATGAGTCGCATGGCTGTTGCAATTACTCGCCTGGCCGATGACATCGTAGAACTTGATGTCATCGAACAACTTCTGGTTAATCTGAAGAAAAAAGGCATTTTAACCAAGGCAGAAACGCTGGAGATGCAAGGCGACTATCTGCGTGAGAAAAGACAAAGTAAACAGAATTTTTCTGCATGATTTTTGATCCTTTCGGCGACTATGAAACAGCGGGTTATTTACAGAATGCCTTACATTTAAAAGATCCTGATGAAGTTAAAGCTTCTGAACATCTTTCATTCGAACTGAGTCTGGAAGATGCGCTGCTGTACCTATCAACGCTAAAACACGTAAAATATTCTTCCATACTTAAAGTTCACGAAATTCTTTTCGGTGACTTCTATCACTGGGCAGGAAAAGACCGAAACGAGTTAGTTCCTCACCTATCGATCTTTAAAGGCGCGCGTGAAGACGAACACTTTACGGTATTTGAATATCCACATCTTATTCAGCGTGCAGTGGAGTATGCGCTTAAGCTTGCCAGTGACAGGGACAAATTTCGACAAAAGCCAGGAGAAGTGATGGGGCAGCTGGCTTTTGCTCACCCTTTTCTTGATGGTAACGGACGTACAATTTTGCTAACTTTCATGGAATTAAGTTTTCGTGCAGGTTTTTCTGTCGACTGGTCTAAAACAAATAAAGACGATTACCTTCGCACATTGAGTAGAGAAATTCGTGAACCTGGAAAAGGACATCTGGATCGTTATCTCCAACCGTTCATTATCGAGATTCATAGCAGGGACGAATGGCCTTTAACCATCGGTAGTATTAAAGGCCTGGATGGATTGGATAAAGGGCAAATAATTATAGCGACATTGACGATCCGTTAGTCAGGAAACATTATAAAAGCTACCAGTCACAACATTTAGATAATAAATCTTAATGGCTGTTATTCATCCCCCAAACCAGTGCCTGTCTTGCATGGGCAATACGCGGTTGGCGCAGAGCGCTGGGTAACCAGATAAGGTGATAACGAATTTCCGTATCCCCCACCGGCGCGTCCAGCATCACCAACTCCCCTTGCGCGATTTGCGCCTGACATAAAAATGCCGGTATCACCGACCAGCCAAATCCGCCGCAGAGTAAACTTCGCAAACCACGTAAATCCTGCCCAACTACCGCAGGTAACAGCGTCTGGTATTTAATACGATTTTTATCCAGCCAGTGATCAATCAAAGAGAGTTTCAGGTCATAAGCCAGCAGAGGTTCTTTAATCAAATCCGCGGAAAAATCTGCACTGTTGTGTAAGCGAGCCGCCACGGCCGGTGCAGCCACTGCAACCACACGGTCCTGAAAAATCACTTCCCCCTTTAAACGTGGATCGGTCACCGGATGTGCCGTCACGCCGAGATCACAGTGCCCTTCAATCACCATCTGCGCAACGAGCGGACCATCACCGCTGTGCATATGCACGCGAATGCCGCTTTCAAGCAGTGGCAGCAATTCAGCCGATAATTTCTCCGCCATAAAATCAGCATGTCCAATGATCTGCAACGTTCCACTCACATCCATCGATCGGGCACGCGCCGATGATAAAGCGGACTCTGCGGTATCCAGAGAGTTGCCTATATCAGCGGCCAAATCGTCGGCAGCGGCCGTTGGCATCACGCCATGGGCCTGACGCTCAAACAGCGGTCGACCCACTGCGACTTCCAGGCCGCTAATGTGTTGCGAAACTGCAGGCTGCGTCAGATTCAGTGCGCGCGCTGCACCGGAAATTGAGCGCTGGCGATACACTTCCATAAACGTTCGTAAGCGAACCAGTGACATATTGATCCATAAATTATTTTATACCCCTGCCAAAATAGCCTTGTTAGCCGCCAAACACCAGCGCGAGTAAGCTGCCCACATCTTGAAACGCACGGGAAAAAAATCATGTCACTTCAGCAAGAATTACTGCATGTGCTGCACACAATGAAACAGGCTCATCTGCAGAACCAACCTGCTAGCGCCGAACTTCGCCGCAATCGCTTATTACGCAGCGTGGCATTAATTCGCGAGAATCATGCCGCGTTTACTGCGGCTATCAGCGCCGATTTCGGTCATCGCAGTGCCTATCAAACCCAGGCGGCCGACCTGATGACCACCATCAATATGTTGCAGCACTCCGCCGAGCATCTGGAGCAGTGGATGCAGCCGGAGATTGCCGAAGTCCCGGTTGCGGGTATGCAGGCGCGTATCGAACCGCAACCTTTAGGTGTCGTTGGCATTATAAGCCCGTGGAATTTCCCGATTAACCTGGCATTTGGCCCATTGGCCGGTGTGTTTGCGGCGGGCAACACTGCGATGCTGAAACCCTCTGAGCTGACACCCCACACCTCAGCATTACTGGCGGAATTAGTGCCGCGTTACTTCGCCGCTGATGAGCTCAGCGTGGTTTTGGGTGACGCCAGCGTGGGACAAGCGTTTAGCGCTCTGCCATTCGACCATCTGGTCTTCACCGGCAGCACCGCCGTCGGAAAGCATGTGATGCGTGCAGCGGCAGAGAATCTGGTGCCTGTTACGCTGGAACTGGGTGGAAAGTCGCCGGTGGTGATCGACGCAGATGCGGATGTGGTAATGGCGGCAGCCCGAACCTTGACTATAAAAACCTTTAATGCCGGGCAAATTTGTATCTCACCGGACTACCTGTTACTTCCGTATGCCGCTGAAGCGGAATTTATCACCGCGTCACAGCAGTTCATACAGCAGACGTACCCAACGCTACAAAGCAACGTGGATTACACCGCCATAATCAGTGCTCGTCATTATCAGCGATTGATCGGTCTGATCGAAGATGCCCGAGCTAAAGGAGCCCGGATCGTTAGCCTGGCCCCTGCGGGTGAGCCGGACTTTGATGCGCAAAGCCGCAAAATCGCGCCGCATTTGATCCTCAATGTCACCGAAGAGATGACGGTCATGCAGGAAGAGATTTTTGGCCCGCTGCTGCCAGTCAAAAGCTATAGCGGAGAGGTAGAGGAAGCGATTCGTTATATCAATGCGCATCCACGTCCACTGGCCGCCTACTATTTTGGCCACGATGAACAGCGTCAAAAGCTGATGGCTCAGCACACCACTTCTGGCGCACTGGTGATAAATGATGTCATGACCCATGCTTCTCTCGACAGCCTGCCATTTGGTGGCGTGGGCGCATCCGGTATCGGCGCGTATCACGGGGTTCATGGATTCCGTCGTTTCAGCCACGCCAAGCCGATTGTGATCCAGGATGAGGCGGGCACCACAAATTTACGGCTGCGTGCGCCCTATCAGGACAAAAGCGCAGCATTGACTGCATTACTGAATAACCAACATTAATCGAGGACAGACAATGAAAATTTTGATGGTTCTGACATCACATGACGCGTTGGGCAACACCGGCAAAAAAACCGGGTTCTGGCTGGAAGAGTTCGCCGCACCCTACTTCGTGTTTAAAGATGCGGGCGCTGAGGTAGTGTTGGCTTCCCCGGCGGGTGGACAACCGCCGCTGGATCCAAAAAGTGATTTACCTGAATTTCAGACTGCTATGACCGAACGTTTCAAATCTGATGCGGCGGCACAGCAGGTGCTGGCCAATACCGTGAAGTTGGCAAGCATTGATCAGCAGGATTTCGATACGGTCTTTTATCCTGGCGGCCACGGTCCACTGTGGGATCTGGCGGAGTCAGCAGACTCCATCCAGTTGATCGAATCTTTCGATCGTGCGGGTAAGCCGATGGGTTTTGTCTGCCATGCACCTGGCGCGTTGCGCCATGTGAAAGCTGCGAGCGGCGCCCCGTTAATTCAGGGTAAGCAGGTCACCGGCTTTACCAATAGCGAAGAAGCAGCCGTTGAGCTGACCAACGTGGTGCCTTTCCTGATTGAGGATGAGTTCATCAAACTGGGCGCGCATTATCAAAAAGGCGCTGACTGGGCACCGTTTGTCGTACAAGATGGTCGTTTGATTACCGGGCAAAATCCGGCCAGCTCAGAAGATGTGGCGAAAGCGCTGCTGCTGCAACTGGCAGCACAACAGCCTTAATCGCGTTAAAGCGCATCACTGCTCTGGCGGTGATGTGCCCTCGTCTTATTAACCCTCTCATTAATGAATATTGCTCATAGGTGCTAGTAGACTGGCGCACCTAATCAATCCCTTCTGCCTTTGTTAAGCTACTCCACAACCCCTTTTCCATCACTGTAATTAAGCCCTGGCACCGCACAGGTCCTTTCCTTTGCTCATAAAAAGACACTATGGATATCAAAACTGCAACGCATCCTCCGGATATGAAAACCGGCATCGCTTTTATTGTCATTCTCAGCGCGTTGATGGCATTTACCTCGCTCTCAACCGACGTCTATCTACCGGCGATGCCCGCGATGTCAGCCGCGTTACACGGCGATTCGGAACTGACGGTCACCGGATTCCTGATTGGCTTTGCCATCGCACAGCTAATCTGGGGCCCGATTAGCGATCAACTCGGCCGCAAAACACCGCTATATATCGGGATGATTATCTTTGCTGTCGGCTCAGCGGGATGCGCACTCTCCAGCGACATGCCTCAGATTGTCTTCTGGCGTGTCATTCAGGCCGCTGGCGCCTGCACCGGCCCGATGCTGGCGCGTGCCATGATCCGGGACCTTTTCAGCCGCACGCGTGCTGCGCAAATGCTGTCGACGCTGATCATTGTCATGGCGATTGCCCCTATCGCGGGGCCATTAATGGGTGGGCAAATCATTCGTTACTCGCAATGGCCGGTGATTTTCTGGTTTCTGGCGGTAGTCGGCGCATTGATGTTCATATCACTGCTCTGGCTTCCTGAAACACTGCCGGCAGAAAAACGGGTACCGGCGTCACCTCGGCAAATAATGGGTAATTATCGCGCATTGTTGCAAAATAAAAACTTTATGCGTTTTACCTTGTGCGTGACTTTTTACTACGTTGCCGCTTACGCCTTTATTGTCGGATCGCCTGCGGTGTATATCAGCTATTTCGGTATCGATCCGCAACATTATGGTTGGCTGTTCGCCATTAATATCCTGGGCCTGGTGACGGTGAGCACCGTCAATAAACGTTTAGTGCAAAAGGTACGGCTTGAGACGCTGCTGAAATCCGCCTCTTTTATCGCCGCACTGATGACTTTCGTGATGTGTTTTGTACTGAAAACGCATCCGGCAGCGTTGGCGGGATTGGTCATCTGCATCTTCATTTTCTTCTCAATGAACGGAATTATTGCCGCCTCCGCTAACGCAGCCGCGCTGGATGCCGTGCCGAATGCCACCGGTTCAGCCTCTGCGCTAATAGGTTCATTGCAATACGGCAGTGGCATTGTCTCCTCACTGCTGCTGGCAGGGCTTAACAACGGTACGCCATGGATTATGGTGAGCATTATGACGGTATTCACCCTGCTCAGTTTTCTCAGCACGCTTGGCGGTGGAAAATCTCAGCCAAAAATGGCAGAAATTTAATGCTACGGTGAAACATTAAATATGACATTAAACATTTGGTGCGGTGCGTTCAGCATGCAATTGCTAAATCTAAAATAGTCGGTAACGTCGTGGCTTCATCTGCTAATAAAAATAAGCGAGCTTAATTAATGAGCAACATCCAGTCTTCATTCCTTTCTTACACCGTGGACAACGAGACATTTGAAGGTTATTTAGTTTATCAGGCTGATAATAACCCTGCTAAACCAGGCATTGTTATTGCGCCCAACTGGATGGGGGCTACCGCGGATGCTGCTGAACAAGCCAAAGCCATTGCTGCCCACGGCTATGTGGTGCTGGTGGCTGACCTGTACGGTCAGGGTCAACGCCCCACTAACGGCGAAGAAGCGGGTGCGATGATGATGGCAGTGAAAGACACCCCCGCCGAAGTGGCGCGCATGCAGGCGGCGCTCAGCGCATTGCGCACGCAAACTACGGCTCCCGTTAATGCGGATAAGGTAGCGGCTATCGGTTTCTGCTTCGGCGGCCACTGCGTGCTGGAGCTGGCACGCAGCGGCGCGGATATCAAAGCGGCCGCCTCTTTCCACGGTACGCTGGATACCCAGGGCGCTTATGACAGTCATACTATTCAGGCTTCACTGCTGGTACTGGACGGCGCGGCCGATCCCCTGGTGCCGCGCGAGCAGTTAGCCGCCTTCGCGAATGAGATGAACAGCAAGGGCGTTGACTGGCAGCTGGTGAGCTTTGCCGGTGCGGTGCACTCCTTCACCGATCCGAAAGCCGATAATGCTGGCGTATCGCAGTATCATCCGGAAGTGACGCAGCGTGCCTTCAAACGCCTGTATCAATTGCTGGATGAAGTGTTTTAATGACGCGGCGGGAGGATGACTAGCCTCCCGCTATTTCCCCCGTCTTTCAGCGCACGCGTAAAATCCCGCCATCAATATCCGCTACACCGGTTTTGCCGCAAAACGCCATCGACAGATCAAACTCGTTACGGATGATGCTTAGCGCTGTGGTCACCCCTTCTTCACCTAGCGCCCCCAATCCATACAGCATACTGCGCCCGATATAAGTGCCTTTGGCGCCTAACGCTATGGCTTTTAATACATCCTGCCCGGAACCAATGCCGCCATCAAAATGCACTTCTATTCGATCGCCGACCGCCGCCACAATTTCCGGCAGCAGTGTAATTGATGAAGACACGCCGTCCAGCTGACGCCCACCATGGTTGGAAACAATCAACGCATCGGCACCCGCTTCGATCGCCAGTTGCGCGTCAGTGGCATCCATTATGCCCTTCACAATCAACTTGCCGCCCCAGTGCCGTTTAATCCATTCGATATCTTTCCAGGAGAGTCGCGGGTCATACTGCTGTGCCGTCCACTCCACCATCGAGTCAATGTTATCCACACCGCTTACATGCCCGATGATATTGCCAAAATTACGATGTCTGGTATTCAACATCTGCCAGCACCAGCGCGGTTTAGTGGCAATATTGAGCACATTGCGCAGGGTCATTTTGGGCGGCGTGGAAAGGCCATTCTTAATATCTTTATGGCGCTGACCAAAGACCTGCAAGTCCATGGTCACCACCAACGCACTGCAGTTAGCCGCTTTAGCGCGATCGATCAGATTTGCCACAAACTGCCGGTCACGTAATACATACAGCTGAAACCAAAATGGATGTCCCTGCGTGGCCTGCGACACAGCTTCCAGCGAACAGATGCTCATGGAAGAGAGCGTGAAAGGAATGCCGAATTTTTTGGCTGCGCGTGCCGCATGAATTTCACCATCGGGATGGATCATGCCGGTCAGCCCGGTGGGGGCAATCGCCACCGGCATCGCGACCTCGTGCCCCATCATTCGGCTTGCCGTGCTGCGTTCCGCAATATCCACCGCGACACGCTGACGAAATTCGATGCGGCGTAGATCAGCTTCGTTGGCGCGATAGCTATATTCCGTCCAGGAACCTGCATCGACATAGTCGTAAAACATTTTTGGTACGCGTTTACGCGCCAGTTGCCGTAATTCTTCAATACAGGTAATGGTCACTTTTCCACCTGATAAAAAAGCGGCTAAACAAAATAACATTTAGCCGCCTGCGATCACGCAAATACACACACAGATAACTTACGATTTCTCGTAGTCGGTATAGGCATTCTGTAGCACGATATGATCGGCAATATATTTTGCATCATGCCACACGCCATAAATAAAGGAGGAGGCGCGATTCACCAGATTCGGTAAACCAAGGAAATAAATACCCCGCTCCGCAGAAATACCACGCTTATGGAAAGGCACGCCTTTCTCATCAAATGCATCCGCCTGCAACCAGCTAAAATCAAATTTAAACCCTGTCGCCCAGATAATAGAGGTGATACCGGCCTCGGCCAGGTTTAATTGTGTTAAAGGATTAATCAGGCATTCTGGATCGGATAATAACGCCCAGGCCTGTGGCTCCAGCGGCAGATCCAGACCATTACGCTCGATATAAGCATCGGCATCACGTAGTACGTCGAAATAAGCTTTATCACCTTCTGCAATATTCTCAGCCAGGCCATCAGCAAAGCTCAACACGCCGTTATCCCATTGCTGAGTAATACCCACCAGGGTAATGCCCATATGAGCCAGACGACGAAAATCAACCGTTTTACCGCCTTCATAGCCGCTCACGGCAAAGGCAACGTGCTGTTTTTTCGGCTTGATTTTCACTTCATCCCACAAGCCTAAAGCACCCAGCCACCAGCAGTAATCTCGGTCACGATAAGAGCGTGGTGGTCGATAATGTTCGCCGACCGACAGATAGACTTTGCGGCCCGTTTTACCCAGCTCTTCCGCGATTTGTGATCCTGACGCCCCCGCGCCCACCACCAGCACGCCGCCTTCTGGCAACTGCTGCGGGTTCTTATAGGAAGAGGAATGAATCTGATGCAGGTTGGCACTGTCCGGCACGATTTGCGGGAATGAAGGCTTCTGGAACGGCCCTGTTGCCGCCACCACATTATCTGCTTCAAATTCTCCAATAGAGGTCAGCACTTTGAAGCCGCTACGTCCCGGCAGACGTTCAACCTGATGCACTTCAACGCCAGTGCGCACCGGCGCATTGAGCATTTTGGCATAATCTTCGAAGTATTGAGCCATGCGCTCTTTAGGAGGAAAAGCTTCCTGAGAAATATTATCGAATTTCATTGAAGGAAAACGATCGTGCCAGGCGGGGCCATTGGCGACCAGTGAATCCCAACGCTCTGAACGCCAGCGCTCTGCAATGCGGTTACGCTCAAATACAATATGCGGGACACCCATCAATGAAAGATGTTCACTCATTGCAATGCCCGCCTGACCTGCACCGACAATTACGGTATTAATTTTTTCTACTGACATGTGGAATCCCTAAATAGATTTTAACGCGATGGGTTATTCATCATCGTAATCATTGTTCGTGTTAACGCTAAGCAAGCATTTTTAATTCAGCGCTTCGGTAAAACCAAAGCGCACAGGTTCATGATTAGTGGCGGGCTTCAACGTTTAATATCTTGCCAAGGCCCAAAAACTTATTCGCAATAATCAGCATGGCTGCCGTTACCGCAATATAAATCACTGACAGCGCGGCCAGCGTTGGGTCGGCAAATTCACGCACATAGTTGTACATGGCGACCGGCAAGGTCTGTGTTGCCTGGGTGGTAATAAACAGCGACGCGGTAAATTCATTAAAAGAGAGAATCGCAGCAAACATCCAGCCACCAAACAGGCCCGGTAAAATCAACGGCACCGTAATGGTCCACACCACCCGCAGTGGCGAAGCACCCAGACTGGCTGCCGCCATTTCAATACGCTGTTCGAGGTTCTTGAGCGAAACGTAGACGCTGCGCAATACAAATGGCAGCACCAGCACAATATGGCAGAAAATCACCAGCGGATAGCCGCGGCCAAGGCCCAGCTGTGAGACCAGCATCAGCAGTCCTAAACCGATAGTGAAATGCGGGATAAACAGTGGCGACAGTAAAATGCCTTCCAGCACGCGCTTACACGGAAAGGAATAGCGCTCAATGGCAATCGCCAGCGTTGCACCAATGATCACTGCCAGCGAAGATGCCCACGCGGTGACGATCAGTCCGGAATAAAAGCCGTGACGAAAATCATCGTAATTCACCGCACGCTCGAACCAGCGCAGCGACCAGCCTTTGGGC
Source organism: Candidatus Pantoea communis (assembly GCF_011752685.1). Lineage (NCBI taxonomy): Bacteria > Pseudomonadati > Pseudomonadota > Gammaproteobacteria > Enterobacterales > Erwiniaceae > Pantoea > Candidatus Pantoea communis. The sequence continues at coordinate 159,011 of NZ_VWXC01000012.1, read as the reverse complement.
GGGAAAAACAGGACCGCAGTGCTGCTGAACGAAGAGATAAACACCACAATGGTGGGCAGCATGACAAAAATGAGGATGGCGGCCACCAGCAAACGTCCGGCCAGCGTCACCAGTTTATCGTTCATCGAACGGGTCATATTAATGTTCTCCCATAGCGTGCAGGAAGCGGGTCAGGCGTTTCAATGCCATCAGCAGCAGGATGGTCAGAATCAAGCCGGCAATACTCAGCGCGGCGGCAAACGGGAAGTTCATTGACGAGAAACCAAGCTGATACACCATGGTTGCCACGGTGCTTACGCGTCCGCCACCAATCAACTGCGGCGTGGCAAAAGCACTAAAGGTCCAGGCAAATGCCGTGGTCAGACTGGCCACGATACCGGGGATCGATAGTGGAATCGTCACCGTCAATAAGGTACGAACGGGTCCGGCACCGAGACTGGTTGCCGCTTTTTCATAGTCAGGGTTGATATGCGACAGCGCCGTGGCCAGCATCAGCACCATGATCGGCATGGTGACGTGCACCAGTGCTACCACCACGCCGCTCTGGGTGAACATAAACTGAATCGGTTTTGAGATGATGCCGAGTGCCAGCAGCAGGCTGTTCAGGAAGCCACTGTTTCCCAACACGATAATCCACGAGTAGGTGCGCACCACTTCACCGAGAAACAGCGGCGTAATCGCGATAATCAGAATCGTCGATTTGATCCAGGTGGTGCGCGTGCGCACCAGCGCATAGGCCAGTGGGTAACTCATCAGGAGGCCAAAGATGGCGGTTTTGGCACTTAACATCACCGTGTTAATAAAAGCATCGGCATAAATGCTTTTCAGCAGTCCGTTAAAGTTAGCCAGGGTAAATCCGCCCACGTCGAGCGAACCGGGAATATAAGCCCGCACGCTAAACTGCATCACCGCGAACATGGCCACAACCAGTCCGAGTGCTGTCAGTGTGGCGGGAATAATGAACCAGGGTAAGAATGTCGGTTTTCTCGTCATAGACGTTGCTGCCTGAATAAAGTGTTGCTTGTGGGCGGCCTGGTGGCCGCCCGTGATGAACCAATCAGTGAGACATGATGTTTTCAGAGAACCACTGGCGCCATTCGGCTGTTTTCTCGGCACGCAGTTGTGGATCGGTGTTGATGGTGGCATTCCACTGCGCTGGCGTGGTCAACATGCCAGGCAATTTCGCCAGTTCTGGATCGATATGCGCGTTGGTCACCGTTGGGCTGCCACGATAGATCTTCGCCACCTGCTCCTGAATTTCCGGTTTCAGCGCGATATTCATAAACTTGTAGGCCAGATCGGCGTGTTTGGTCCCTTTGTTGATGCCCACGGTGTCCACACCCAAAATGGCACCCTCTTTCGGTATCGCCAGTTTGATGTTCACCCCTTCGGCCATCATGCTGTAGGCATTCATCGACAGCATGACCTGCACAGGTGTTTCACCGGTGGAGATCAACTGCTGGCTGTTGGCGTCATCGGTATAGAAGGATTTGATGTTCGGGATCAGCGCTTTCATCTTCGCTTCGCCCTGCTGCCAGTGTGCGGCATCAGCCCCGGAGAGTTTGGCGGAAACGGCAATGATATGGCTTGGGTCCCAATCTGGCAGGGCCAGCGTGCCCTTCAGCTCTGGTTTCCACAGGTCATTCCAGCTGGTGAAGGTTTCACCTTTCGGTACCAGATCCGGGCGATAGCCGATGGTATAGACATAGCCCCACACGCCAAGGTGATACGGGCTAACCTTCGCCTGCTCAACCAGATTCACCGCGTTAGGAATTTTGCTCATATCGAGCTTTTCAAACAGGCCGCTGTTGGCATACAGATAGCCGACGTGCGCGGTGGTAAAGGTCACATCCGTCTCCGGAGTGCCACCCGCCAGCTTGGCTTTGTTCAAACGATCAATGGTGCCGCCGGTGACAAACTGCACCTCGACGCCGGTTTCTTTGGTGAACTCTTTGGCGATAGTTTCATCAATCAGGTCTTTAAAGCTGCCGCCCCAGGTGCTGACAATCAGCTTGTCGGCGGCCATTGCATTACCTGCAGTTAATACACTCGTCGTCAGCAACGTTAAGGCAAAAATCTTACGCAACATATTCTCGTCCCCAATGAATGAAATGGCTGTAACAGCAATGTGAAACGCGATGCACCAAAACAGTGCTATCGGACTCTTCTGGTGTTGCTGGGATAATGCCGTCGCGAGGTGATTCGGTAAAACAGCCTTTTCCTCGCCCTTGCATCAGAATTTCTGAGGCTAAAAAGGACGCTGCTTTACAACGGATTTTCTTAACCAGTGATGAGGCAGAAGCGAATGGGCGTGACAGAGCGGTCAGGCGATTATGCTGTTAACCGGCCTCTGGCATGATTAATGCAGGGTCATCGGGACTATTAGAATGACTGGCGCGACATGATCGCGTCGGCGATCCCAGGAGAATCTGCATGCTCAGTCGCATCACCCAGCGCCAGCTGGAATACTTTGTCGCGTCAGGTGAGGCCGGAAGCATTATTGGTGCCTCGGAACGTATTCACGTTTCATCACCGTCGATTTCCGCAGCTATTACACATATTGAATCTGAGCTGGGGGTGCAGCTGTTTGTCCGCCACCATGCTCAGGGCGTCTCCCTGACGGCTATTGGTCATCAAGTGTTAAAAGAGGCCAAGCTGATTCTGGATCAGATGAACAATCTCTATACCATCGCCTCTGAGTCACTCAACAACGTGCGTGGTCCTCTGCGTGTGGGCTGTCTGGATACGCTGGCACCGATGCTGACGCCGGAACTGGTGTTTGGCTTTGGTCGCGCATTTCCTGGCGTACGTATCACCCTCGTCGAAGGCAACCACGAGCAATTGCTGAAGCAATTACGCGCGGCAGATATCGACATCGCCCTCACTTATGATTTAGTGCCGGCCAATGACGTGGCGTTTAAATCCCTGGCGCAGTTGCCGCCGTATGTGATGGTGGGCGAACATCATCCATTGGCGACACAATCGGCGGTAACCATTCAGGACCTGGCAACGATGCCGATGGTGTTGCTGGATATGCCATGGAGCCGCGAATACTTCCTCGGCTTATTCAGTGAAGCGGGTGTGGCGCCAAATGTGGTGATGCGCTCGAGCAATATGGAAGTGGTACGCGCCATGGTGGCCAACGGCGTCGGATTTGGCATTGCCAACGTGCGCCCGAAAGCGCACCTGTCACAGGATGGCAAACGACTGATCCGGGTGCGCCTTGCGGGGGTGAACAAGCCGATGCAACTCGGCTATGCCACCATGGCTAACACCCAGCAATCCATGGTGGTGAACGCCTTTGCCGAACGTTGCCAGATGTTTATCTCCGATCAATACATTCCGGGCATGGCAGCCCCGAGCTATTTCGACCCGCAAGTGGTGCGCGTGGCCTGAACCCGCTTAGTATCCGCGTTCCGGGAACACCTGATTGGATACCGCTTCCCCGCGCGCGGCGCGCTGAATATTTTCAGCAACCTGTAACGCTGCGCTGGCGGGAATGGCGACCGAGGCCAGATGGGGGGTGATTAACACATTCTCCATACGCCACAGCGGATCTTCCGGCGGCAACGGTTCGCGGTCAAACACATCCAGCGTAGCTTCGGCAATATCTCCCAATTGTAGCGCGCAGGTCAGCGCAGCCTGATCTACAATCGCGCCGCGTGACACATTGATAAAGGCCGCCCCCTTTGGCAGTTGCGCCAGCCGTTGTTGGCTGAGCAAACCGGTGGTACTCGGCGTTAATGGCAACATCACGACCAAAATGTCGCTCTGACTGAGGAAATCATCCAGCGATGCCAGCCCGCTGCTGCATTCAATACCGGCAATGGTTTTTTGTGAGCGTGACCAGCCGCGCACAGCAAACCCCTGCCGTGCTAATTCCTGCGCCGCAAAAGCCCCCAACTCTCCCAAACCCATCACGCCAACCCGTACGCTTGATGGCACCCGAGGATGAAGATAGTGCCAGCGCCGCTCGCGTTGCGCCCGTTCAAATGCCGGGATGTCGCGCGCATAGCGCAGCACCGCGAATAACACGTAGCCAGCCATCATCCTGGCCATATCAGGATCGGACAGGCGGATAATCGGGATATCCGGCAGGTCATCGCGACCTACCAGCGAATCAACACCCGCACCGAGATTCACCAACAGCTTAAGATTGCGGTACGGGGCAAAAAAACCGTGCGGCGGTTTCCACGCCAGCGCGAAGTGCACATCGTTTGCGTCCGGAACCTCCTCTGCGCGGCAAATTGTGACACCGGGCAGATGTGGGGCCAGCAGGGCTGACCACTCGGAGAAACTGTCAAACTCGCTGTAAAACACCAGGGTTGTCATGCCACATCCGCCTTGATGAGGGTGACCACCGCATCAATGGCCAGTTCGTAGCCCAACACGCCGAGTCCAGCTATCACACCGGTTGCCGCTTTGGATACCATGGAGTGATGGCGGAACGGCTCACGCTTCCAGATGTTACTCATGTGCGCTTCGATGATCGGGCCATCAAACATCAGCAATGCATCCAGAATTGGCACTGAGCTGTAGGTCAAACCGGCGGCATTGATGATCAGCCCAGCGGCGTTTTGTCGCGCTTCCTGAATCCAGTCGACCAGGACGCCCTCATGGTTACTTTGACGAAAGTGCAATACCACGCCATGTGATGCTGCGCGGCGCTGGCAACGTTCGCCGATGCTGACAAAACTCTCGCTTCCGTAGGTGCCGTTTTTATCCAGGCCGTACAAATTGGCATTGGGTCCATTCAGAAAATAGATTTGCTGTGACATGAAAACTCCTGATTAAACGTGCGGACGCGTTGCGGCCATTGCCGGATGAGCATCAAAACGGGCGAACCATGCGGCAGTCAGCGGATAGCTATCACGCCAGTTAAGCGTTGCGAAACGAAAATCGAGATAGCCCAGTGCACAGCCAATTGCAATCAAACCAATATCATCAGGCTGCTGGCTGAATTGCGAAACCTGTCGTTCGATTTCTGCCAGAGCGGCGGTGACTTTTTTTAACTGCGCGTCGGCCCAGTTTTGCCACTGTTTCTCTTCCGGACGCGCGCTAAATTCATAGCGTGCCAATAAAGCGGCATCGATTAAGCCATCGCCTAATGCCTGTCGTGTCAGGCTTTGCCAGCGTGCATCCCCGGTTGCGGGGAACAGCGTGCCTTGTGACAGCGTGTTCAGATATTCACAAATGACGCGGCTGTCATAGAGACACAGCCCATGATGGGTTCGCAATGCGGGCACTTTCGCCAGAGGATTAAACGCCGCGATCCGTTCATCCCGTTCGACAGGATGTGCCGCCGAATCCAGCCACGCGATCGCGTCAGCTAACCCCAGCACCTGCGCACAGACCATGACTTTACGTACATACGCCGAGGTGCTGGCGTAGAAGAGTTGCATCATGACGCCACCTGCAGCAGAACTTTGCCAATGTTGGCGTTGGCTTCAAGAATGCGATGGGCGTCGGCGGCCTGTGCCAGCGGTAGTGTCGTATGAATGATCGGGGAAATCTTTCCGCTCGCCATCAGTGGCAACAGGTGTTTGCTGATGTTCTGCGCCAGCCGTGCTTTCTCTGCGGCGCTTTTGGGACGCAAGGTGGATGACGTCAGGCTTAACCCTTTGCGCATCACCAGTTGTAAATCGAGTTCAATTTTCGCCCCCTGCATAAACGACAAACTCACGTGGCGTCCGCCGGGTGCCAGAGCGCTGAGGTTGCGCGCCACGTAGTCGCCGCCCACGTTATCCAGTACCACATCCACACCGCGGCCCTGGGTTTCATCCTCAATAACGGAAACAAAGTCTTCGTGATGTCGGTCAATGGCACGACAAACACCGAGTTGCTGTAGCGCGGCGATTTTATCGGCACCGCCTGCGGTGGCGAATACCTTTGCTCCGCACGCCTGAGCGCATTGAATCGCAAAGGTCCCGACGCCGCTGGCAGCACCATGGATTAATACGGTTTCACCCGGCTGCAGACGGCCCAGCTCGAACAGGTTGTGCCAGACGGTAAACGCGGCTTCCGGCACGCCAGCGGCATGATCCAGCGGCAAGGTATGCGGGACGATCAGGCAGAGTTCGGCTCGCGCGACACAATAGTCGGCATATCCGCCACCGTTGAGTAACGCCATCACGGCGCACCCGATCGCCGGGTATTCGACCCCCGCGCCGAGTGCGACCACGGTGCCTGAGACTTCCAGCCCGAGAATATCGGTGGTGCCTGGCGGTAGCGGCATACCGTTACGCTGCATAATATCCGGGCGATTAATGCCGGCACAGCTGACGCGAATCAACACTTCTCCAGCCGCCGGTTGTGGCACAGGACGGCTGACTGATGCCAGTACTTCAGGACCGCCGGGCTGGCGTGCTATTACGGCATTCATCATTTCAGGTAACATCGATTATCCTTGCTTCGCCGCGCTAAACGCACAAACACCTTCATCATCAACGCTCACGCCCACCACACTGCCTACCGGCCAGCGCGTCAGGGAATCGAGTCCCGATTGGCGCGCAAATAACGCCGCGCTGCCCAATGCTGGTGCATCAAGATGCACATCCACATGATCGCCCTGGAATACATGGGTAATCACTGTGGCACTGAACAGGGAGTGTGGGCTTAGGGGGGCCAGTTGCAGGTTTTCTGGGCGCATGTAGACATCAAGGCGTTCACCCACATGGGCATTTACTCGCTCTGCCGGAAGACGCAGTTTATTGCCACCTAGCTCAATAACGGCGGTGCTGTCGCGGCCAGCGTAATGGCCTGGCAAGATATTCACATCGCCGACAAATCCCGCGACAAAAGGATCCTGCGGACGGCGATAGATGTCATCAGGGGTACCAATCTGGCGAACGTGTCCAGCAGACATCACCACTACCCGGTCACTCATGCTCAGCGCTTCGCCCTGATCGTGGGTGACAAATACCGTGGTGACGCCGAGTTTGCGCTGAATAGCTTTTAACTCGACCTGCATCGATAAACGCAGATTTTTATCGAGTGCGGAAAACGGCTCATCCAGCAGCAGCACTTTCGGGCGAATCACCAGAGCGCGCGCCAGGGCAACACGCTGCTGCTGCCCACCAGAAAGTTCACGCGGCTTACGCTGACCGTAGCCCGCCAGTTTAACCAGCGCTAATGCCTGTTCTACACGCTCAGCGATTTCCGCCTTGGGCACACCGCGCATACGCAAACCATAGCCAACATTCTTCTCCACGGTCATATGCGGGAACAGTGCGTAGTTCTGGAAGACGATACCGATTTCACGCTGGTAAGGAGGGATCTCGGTGACCAGATCGCCATCAATAAAGATCTCGCCGCCATCTGCTTCGGCAAAGCCTGCCATCAGGTTTAGCAGTGTGGTTTTGCCACAGCCTGATGGGCCGAGCAGCGTAATAAACTCACCCTCTTCGATGGTTAATGAAATTTTGTGTAGCGCTATGGCATCGCCAAAGCGTTTAAGTACGCCATCCAGTTGCACGGCAACGTTGGCTTTGTGGGCTACAGGATGCAGCACGTCGGGCTGCGGGAACGGGGTGACTTCTGCACTGACCATGGACTCTCCAGAAACGGGCTATCTTTGCTTACCACCAGCATACGGTGAATGCGTGCATCATGCGGTTAGTGCTTCCTGAAGCTGGTGTTTGGAAAAGTTAAAGCAGGCAAATTGGCTGGGCGCGGCCTGATAACCGCGCCCTTCAGCCTGATGTGTGATTGATGAAAACAGGGACGAGATAACTGAAGGGTGCGGCTCAATAAGCTTGCGCAATGAGTGACAGTGTCACTTTATAGACACATCCACTCCGCTAACCGCCGCAACATGGCATCGCAGGCGGTCAGCTGTTCCAGGCTGATAAACTCATCGGGTTTGTGCCCTTGCGCCATACTGCCAGGGCCGCAGATCACACTTGGGATACCAGCCTGATGGAACAAGCCGCCCTCGGTGCCAAAGGCCACCGTGCTAAAGCTGTCGGTACCGGTCAGGTGCGCAATCAAACGCGCTGCGGGACTCTCCGCGTCAGTATATAAACCGGGATAACCACTGATAGATGTGAAACGAATCGACGTGTCGCGATTGACGGCCTGCATAAGGGGCAACAGGTCGCGATGTGCGTAACGCTCCAGTTCGTCGGCAACCTGTTGCGCATCATCTTTGGGTAAGGTGCGAACTTCAAAATCAAAACTACATTCTGCAGGCACAATATTCAGCGCCCGCCCGCCCTGAATCACGCCGGTTTGCACGGTGGTATAAGGCGGATCAAAACGCGCATCCTGATTTTCCGCAGCAGCCAGTCGCTCACCCATCTCGGTTAGACGATGAATCAATTTCGCCGCGTACTCGATAGCATTCACGCCTTGTGGCGCATAAGCAGAGTGGCACGCCGCGCCCTGCACTTCACATCGCATGCCCAGTTTGCCTTTGTGGCCTAAAACCGGTTGCAGCTCGGTGGGTTCGCCGATGAGGCAAATGTCCGGCTTTTCCGGGCGCTGCGCTAACGCATCCAGCAAGGTTCTGACGCCGAGGCAACCTACTTCTTCGTCATAAGAGATCGCCAGATGCAGCGGCTGAGTGAGAGGTTGTGCCAGAAAATGCGGTACGGCCGACAGCATACAGGCGATAAATCCCTTCATATCCGCGGTGCCGCGCCCGTAGAGTTTGCCGTCACGCTCGGTCAGCGCAAAAGGCGGAACGCTCCACGCTTGCCCATCCACAGGTACCACATCGCTGTGCCCTGAGAGCATCACACCGCCCTTGCCAGCAGGACCGAGCCTGGCATAAAGATTGGCTTTACTGCGCTCAGCGTTATGAATCAGTTCGCAGTTCACACCCAGATCAGTCAGATAGCGCCAGACAAAATCGATCAGCGCCAGATTGGATTCGCGGCTGGTGGTATCAAAGGCTACCAACTGAGCCAGTAACGTACGGCTGGTCACCATAGAAGTTCCTTGCATCACTCGTCGCCCGGCACGCCATAGCTGGGGGCTTTTGTCGGATCCAACGCGCGGACCACGTAATCCTGCATTTGTGGCTGATATGCCTGCCACAGTGTGCTGAGTTCATCGATAGGATTGGCCTCCGTCCAGTCAATGCGCAGGTCAACGATTGGCCAGACAGGTTCAGCCACAATCGACAGTGCTGCTGAATGCACCGGCCCAGCTTCGCCTCCCGCCGTCATACCGGCCTGCATGGCACACAGAAGGCGATCGGCGAGGTGCCCCTCGCTCCGCTCAAAGGCGTTAACCATCGCGACAATCACCTCGGTATTGGCGAGTAAATTTCCTGCCGCCACACATTCCACGCCACTCAACGCATGGTTCACTCCCAAGGTTTTTTCTCCGCTGAAGCAGGCACTTTGCCCATCAGCCGCCAGCACGGTGACCTGGCGATATTGATGATATTCGTCAGACGCCAGCCCGGCGGCTAAGGCGGCCTGAGCAGATTTTCCCTGCTGCAACTGGTCAAGAATGCGCGGGCCCAGCGCCGGTAAGGTGATGTTCTGTGTGGAAACGGCGCCCACCTGGGTGCGTAACCAAGGGCAGCGCGCGCCGACGGCAATACTGGATGAGCTAATGGCGATACCCATCTGCCCGGTCTCAGCACAGCGTCCTACAATCGATAACGTCATGATCAGGCTCCTGCTTGTGGCTGCCAGTCGTCCGGGATAACCGCGATTACATCAATTTCCATCAGCCACTGCGGCTGACCCAGCCCTGAAATCACCAGTCCGGTTGAGATCGGATACACACCCTTCAGCCATTTACCCACGACCTGATAAACCGGCTCACGATAACGCGGGTCAATAATATAGGTGGTGGTTTTGACGATGTGTGACAGGTCGCTGCCCGCCTCTTCCAGCAGCTGCTTGACGTTTTTCATCGCCTGATCGGCCTGGGCAGCCGGATCGCCAAGCCCAATCAGATTGCCCTCGAAGTCAGTGCCAATCTGACCGCGAACGTAAACGGTATTGCCGGCACGCACAGCCTGGCAAAGATCGTTGTCGAGGTTTTGGTTAGGGTACGTTTCTTTGGTGTTGAATTTGCGGATGCGTGTATGTGTGCTCATGTCTGCCTGCGGAGATGAATGGATGTCCCGCAAGGTATACCGCGCGACGCGCAGCAGACAAAACAGCATTAACCGAGGTGTTGGTTTTGAAAATCCTAATCCAGTGAATCAATTGCTATCTGCCATGGATGGCAGATAGTTTTCGTTAGCTTTGCCACTTATTCATCAACAATGACACCAGCTCACCCGCAGGCATTTCACGTGCCAGCGCCGCTCCCTGCCCAGCCCACTGCGCGCCAAAGCCGTGGTGCTGTTTCGCCGTAGCGGCTGCGGCTAGCGCTTTGCCCAGCGAATAGGTCAACGGATAATCCGGTACATCACTGGTGGCGAAGTCACGACTAAAATCGCAGAAATCATTGCGTAAACAGCGCGCCTGACGTCCGGAAATCGCAGCGGTAAGTTCGGTGCCGGTTGCGCTGGCCTGTTTCATTGCCGCGCGATAAGCCGTGTTCGCTGCTGATTCCGGGCATAACACAAAGGCGGAGCCCAACTGCACACCGGTTGCGCCCAGTTGCAACATGGCAGCGATACCTGAACCCTCCATGATGCCCCCCGCCGCAATCACCGGATGCGAAGTTTGCTGACGGATCGCCTGCACCAGGGTGAAGGTCGACATTTGATGGTCGAAAGCCTGAGGATCAAAATGCCCGCGATGCCCGCCTGCTTCAATCCCCTGCGCCACGATGAAATCAATGCCGCTGCGCGCGATGGTCAATGCTTCTGCCACACTGGTCGCGGTGGCCAGCAACACGATCCCACGTTCCTTGAGTCGTTGAATCACTGCCGAAGAAGGGATGCCAAAATGAAAGCTCACTGCTGCCGGCGCCGCCTGCTCAATCACGTTGAGCATCGCGTCATTATTCAGGAAGGTTTGATAGATCTCCGAGAGAGTCGAAGGTAACTCGGCTTCATAACGCGCAAACAACGGCGCAAAGCGATTAATCCACGCCTGCTCGCGTTCAACGTCGCGTACCGCTGGCGCATGGCAAAAGAGGTTGACGTTGATGGGGCCTCGGGTGAGCGCCTGCGTTTGCGCGATCATCACCGCTGCCTGTTCGGGAGTGGAGGCCCCCACACCGATAGAACCTAGCGCACCGGCATTGGTGACGGCGGCGGCCATTTCAGGGGTGGAGACGCCCGCCATCGGTGCCTGAATAAGCGGGTATTCCAGCTGAAGCGCCTGACACAGGGCGTTCGTCATGTTGCTATTCCTTTGATTCTGCAGTTGGGCAAACCTAAACTCCCCTTCTGTGTCAGAGAAATCAACCCAAAATTTGGACCAGGAACCTCAACAGCACAGCGTGCAACGTAGAACGGTAAACCAAACGAAGGAAAGAGACTAAATCGCAGGAGGGAAAACAGAGAGGGCAAGTTGCGCCCTCTGGAGAGTTAATAATTGAATTTACGTTTCTCTTCATCTTTTGCATTGGGCGCGGCAATTAAATTCCACAGCGCTTTGCCGAGACGCAACAGGCTTTTACCCGGTTTGATGTAGGAATTTTCAATGATGCCATTACTTACCGCGCAGAATATCACATCAATTTTCTTCACACTTCCTTTGGCGCGATGCCTTCCATATGCCTTATGCGGGAGTGCCGTGCGCGCTATCAGATTACAGGTTGACCCTTTCATTTCAGCCTCACAGTATATCCGTGAATTCGTAAGGGAATAATTGCATCAGCACGCAATGTTGGTCAACCTGACAGCAGAGTGGAAACAATATAAAAATTCACATCAATATAATATTTATCACCCACCACCAGACAAACACCAATATTATCAACGATATAATTAATTAACAATTCATTCATATCCTTTTCTTATTTTTGTGAAATGGGACATGATTGATGTTTTTCTTTATACCGAATCTCACGCTTTGAAATTCAGATAAGCGGTGAAAATAATAAAGCCCACCCCGCATTGATAGCGTGTGGGCTTTACATCAAAAAAGTGAGGGTTATTGAATTAATCTCTCAACATCCCGCCGTCGTTTGCGATAATCGGCGGGCGTTTCACCATACTGTTTTCGGAACCAGGAAATAAGATGTGAAGCATCAGAAAAACCACATGATTTCGCGACACTGTTAATACTCACATTACTGCTGGTCATTAATTTTCGCGCATGCTCCAGCCGCATTTTGCGCCAGTGAACGGCTGCGGTATCACCGGTGCTGTGCAAAAATGCCTGGTTCAGCTGACGAAGGTTAATCTGCATGGCATGCGTCAGGGTTTGCAACGGTTCAGGCGAAGACAGATGCTGCTGCATGTACGCAACGGTGCGCTTCACCAGCTCATCATCATAGTTTTTTAGCTCCCCGCCCATGCTGGAGCGTGCTGTGGAGACTTGCCGCTTTTTACTCTCTTCCATCAACAGGTACTTCTGCACTTTCTTCGCCCGCAACTCACCACAATGCTGCAGGATGATATCCATGGCCAAATCGCGCGCGGTGCCAACCGGACAGGAAATGACCCCGCCGTCACTCAGGTAGGTTTGATCGATCACCGGCGTCACCGAAGGGAAGCGCTGACGAAATTCATCGCGCGTCGTAAAGTGAATCGCACACTTCTTGCCTTCCAGCAAGCCAGCCTGGGCCGCCATAAAGGTGGCACTGCAAAGGGTAATAATGGGGATACGTCGCGCCTGCAGTGACCGCATCGTCTCCAGCAGCCACGCAGGCGAATCGCGCGTCTCATCAAGCAGGCCACCGGCAAACACCACGTAATCCCACTGATCGTCCAGGTTAAAAGGCGCAGTTGGCGTAATCTGCAAGCCACAGCTGGACGTCACGGGCTGATTATCGCTGCTCATCCACTCCCACTGACAGAAAATCTGACGACTGAGGAAAGACACATCCGCCGCAAAGCGGATGGGTTCGATCAGTTCTGACACGCAGTGCAGCGTGAACTTGTTGATCAGCACAAAGCCGATGCGAATGTCAGGCCGCAGCGGCAATGCCGGTTCGTCAGTGGCTGGATTCGGATAATTGTCCATCTCCACTGCACCTTACCGTGAAAACACCACGGTGCGATTTTCATACAGGAACACTCTGCGCTCGGCATAACACGAGACCGCATGTGCCAGCGTTAAGCGCTCGATGTCGCGCCCTTTATCCACCAGATCGTCGGCGTAATCGGCGTGACTCACCACCTCGACTTTTTGGCTGATAATTGGCCCTTCATCGAGATCTTCATTGATGAAGTGCGCGGTGGCCCCCACCAGTTTTACCCCTTTGTCGTAGGCCTGGTGATAAGGCTTAGCGCCTTTGAATCCGGGTAACAAGGAGTGATGGATGTTGATGGCACGACCCGAGAGCTTCTGACACATCTCCGCCGACATCACCTGCATGTAACGCGCCAGCACCACCAGTTCCGCCCCCGTCTCCTGCACCACCTGCCAGATTTGTTGCTCCTGTTCCGCACGATTCGCCGCAGAGACCGGGAAATAGTGGTAAGGCAAACCATGCCAGGCCACGATGGGCTCCAGCAGGGGATGGTTAGAGATCACCGCTTTAATATCAATGGCAAGCTTACCGGCGCGATGGCGATATAACAGATCGTTGAGACAGTGATCGGTTTTCGACACCATGATCACCACCGGCACTTTATAGCCGGGTTCGGTGAGTTCGAATGACATGTCAAACTCAGCCGCGCGCGTGCTGAATTCATCACGAAATGCCGCCGCATCAAAGCTTTCGGTCTGCGGTTCAAATACGGTTCGGATGAAAAATCGCTGCGCGCATTTGTCATCAAAACTATGCTGCTCATTGATGTAACAACGCTGTTCTTTCAGAAAGCGCGTTACCACGTCCACGCTGCCCAGTTTACTCGGGCATTGGGCGGTCAAAATCCAGTTGGCATTACTACGACTCATAAAAGACCCTCACATCATTGGCAACTGAGCCGAATGGCGGTGACCTGCAGGCCACCGCGTAAATTGACGACGATGTCCTATCAGGACAGCACGCTAATGCCATATTCCGCGCCGGCATCCAGCAGCCAGCGATAGCTGTAGTCCGCAAAACTGCGGCGCACCACCAGTTCCCAACGATCTTCTGTTGGGCGACGCAGGATCACCGTGATGGTGGCAAAGCAGGTCATCACACCTTTACCTACCGGGAAATTCTGCGGATGAACGTCATACACCACCGATTTTTTCAGCAGATTGATTGCCTGTTCACCGCGCAACTCCAGCAAGGTTTGCCCGCCGCCAATGTTCACAATCGCGTAGTGCGCATCGCCGAGCGCAGCACGTAACTGCTGCTCAATCGCATACTCTTCACCCTGCGGCACAATCAGCAGCCACTCGTCCGGTGACATCCACTGCGCGCTGTATGCGCCAGCTTGCGTCAGGGATAAAGGCTGCGCGGGCAGAGAGAGCTGCAATACGGCGCGCAGCGCCTTATCCAGCTCGATAGCCGATCCGCGCAGCGTCAGATGACCGAGGTCAGCGCGCTCGCGCAGTGTGATATCAGAAGCGCCCGTTACTGTGGGAACACCCGTTTTGATATAGCTCCACACCAGCGGAGATTCGCCCACCAGCGGCGTCGCGGGATGTGCATTAAAGAGGTTGGCAGTGAGGGTCTCAGACATTCTGGCGCTCTCCTTTTGGATCGATAAACACGGAGCTAACAATTTTGGCTTCAGTGAATTGACCGTCTGAACTGGCGAGCCAGACGGTTTCGCCCATGCGGTGATGTCCGCGTGTCACCACGGCCATGGCAAAGCCGCTGTTCAGCGTCGGGCTGTAGTAACTGGAGGTGACGTGGCCATACATCGGCACAGGCACCGCGTGCTGCGGATCGAACACCACCTGCGCCCCCTCTTCCAGCACTACTTTAGGATCTTTCGGTAACAGCCCCACCAGCTGTTTACGATCCTCGCGCAGTACATCGGATCGGGTGTGCGATCGTTTGCCGATCCACGAGAACGGTTTGTCGTTACCCACGCACCACTCCATCCCGAGATCGTGCGGTGTCATTGATCCGTCGGTGTCCTGACCGCCAATGATGAACCCCTTCTCCGCACGCAATACGTGCATGGTTTCCGTCCCATAAGGGGTGAGGTTGTATTTCTTGCCGTGCGCGAACAGTACTTGCCAGACATGCAACGCATAGTTGGCTTGCACGTTGATTTCATACGCCAGTTCGCCGGTGAACGAGATGCGGAACACGCGGGCCGGAACATCCGCCACCTTGCCTTCACGCCAGTCCATAAATTTAAAACTGTCACGCGCCAAATCGATATCGCTGAACTCCGCCAGCAGATCGCGGGCTTTAGGCCCGGTGACAGTGATGGTGGCCCAGTGATCGGTGACCGAGTTGAAGTAAACCTGCAGTTCCGGCCACTCGGTTTGATGCCAGAGTTCCAGCCACTCCAGCACGGTGGCGGCATTGCCGGTGCTGGTGGTCATCAGGAAGTGATTCTGGCCAAGGCAGCTGGTGGTGCCGTCATCAAACACCATGCCATCGTCGCGACACATCAGGCCATAGCGCACACGGCCCACCGGCAGTTTGGCCCACTTGTTGGTGTAGACGCGTTCGAGGAATTCACGCGCATCCGGCCCCTGAATATCGATTTTGCCGAGGGTTGAGGCATCGAGCACGCCAACGCTTTCCCGCACTGCGCGACATTCACGTACCACCGCCTGATGCATCGTCTCCAGTTGCCCGTTGACGCGCTGCGGGAAATACCAGGGGCGCTTCCACTGCCCGACATCTTCAAACATCGCACCCTTTTCCACGTGCCACTGATGCAGCGCGGTATAGCGCTCCGGCTGGAACAGCTCGTTGCAGTGGCGTCCGGTCACTGCGCCAAAGGCCACAGGCGTATAGTTGGGGCGGAACATGGTGGTGCCAACGTCAGGAATGCTGCGGTTCAATACCCGCGCCGCAATCGCCAGGCCATTGATGTTGCCCAGTTTGCCCTGATCGGTACCGAAACCCATGACAGTGTAACGTTTGATATGTTCAATCGATTCAAAGCCTTCACGCGTAGCCAGCTCAATGGAAGCGGCCGTTACGTCGTTCTGCAAATCGACAAATTGTTTCGGTGCGCGCATGGTAGTTTTCATGTGCGGCACCTGATACAGCGCCAGCGCCGGACCATCGCGACGCGCCCGCGTTTGCGGCAGCGCCATTGGCTGAGGTGCGCCGCCAGTTTCTTCAGCGGCACGTTTTCCCGCCTCGAAACCGCTGCTGAGTACGTCAGGCAAGCTGTAGATACCTTGCGCGCCTCCTATAACCATCATCCCTTTTACCTGCGGCGCCACAAAACCGAGGATATCGTCACGCCACTGCGGGCGCCCACCAGTATGTGATGCGAGATGGATGACCGGACTGTAGCCCCCCGAGCTGGCGACGGTGTCGCACACCAGACGCGTGGCGCTACCCACCACCACAAAGCTCTCACTGTTGATGCGGGCGATATCGACACTGCGCACGCGCGTTGCGCCCTGCGCTTCAATCACCGCGCTGCCGGTCATGATGGTGATGCCTTTGAGACGCGCCTGTTTCACCAACTCGCCGTCCGGACTCGGACGCGCATCGGCAATTGCCACCACTTCACGCCCGCTATCCAGCCAGTCCAGCGCTGCACGGTAGCCGTCATCATTGCTGGTGGAGACCACCAGATTGTTGCCTGGCACGACGCCATAGCGATGGATATAGGTGGAAACGGCACCCGCCAGATAGTTACCGGGAATGTCGTTACCGCTGTACACCAATGGACGCTCATGCGCGCCGGTGGCCAGCACCACCCGTCCGGCACGTACCCGGTGCATACGTTGACGCGCCTGTTTGTGGCCCTTGATAACTGGCGCAGTGATCGACAGGTGATCGGTGCGACGCTCAAGTAGCGTGACAAAGTTGTGGTCGTGATAGCCGTTGGCGGTGGTTTTTGCCAGCAGCTGCACGTTGTCCAGCGCCTGCAAGGTTTGCAGCACATCGCGGGCCCACAGCGCAGCGCCTTTCTCATCAATGATTTCACGTCTGTCGAGCAGGCTGCCGCCCATCTCTTCCTGCTCATCCACCAGGATCACGCGCACCCCACTGCGCCCTGCGGCCAGCGCCGCAGCGAGCCCAGCTGGACCAGCGCCAATCACCAGCACATCGCAGTGCTGATTGAAGTGATCATAAATATCGGGATCGGCGACGGTTGGGCTACGGCCCAGACCGGCACCTTTACGAATATATTTTTCGTAGGTTTTCCACATCGACGCCGGCTGTTTGAAAGTTTTGTAGTAGAAACCTGGCGGCATAAAACGCCCACCGATTTTGCCTACCACGCCCATCAAATCGCGATCGACATTCGGCCAGCCGTTGGTGCTGGCGGCTTCCAGCCCCTGATAAAGCGCTTGCTGAGTGGCACGCACGTTGGGGATCTGTTCCTGCTCTGCGCCACCGAGTTGTACCACTGCATTAGGCTCTTCCGCGCCAGCCGCAACGATGCCGCGTGGTCGGGAGTATTTAAAGCTGCGATTGACCACATCAATGCCATTGGCGATCAGTGCTGATGCCAGGGTGTCACCAACGAAACCTTCCAGCGTTTTGCCATTGAAAGTGAAAGTGATTTTGCGGCTGCGATCGATGCGACCGCCCTGTTTGAGGCGATTGACCTGGCTCATGATGCGCCTCCGGCCTGCACTTTTACGTTCTCATTGGCCGCTTCTCGTGCTTCCTGGCGCACCGGTAAGGTCACCACCTCCGCCTGCACGTTTTTGCCTGGCTGCTCACCGATTTTGTAGGTTTCCAGGATCTCGTAGGTCACGGTATTGCGCGTGATATTAAAAAATTTTCGGCAACCCACCGCGTGCACCCAGAGTTCGTGATGCACGCCGCGTGGATTATCACGGAAGAACAAATAGTCGCCCCACTCTTCGTCACTGCAAGCTTCCGGATCCTTAGGGCGCGCCAGATGTGCCGGGCCTTTGGCATGAAACTCTTCTTCTTCGCGATGCTCCTGGCACCACGGACAATAAATATGAAACATGTTGTCTTTCTCCCGAACAATAATCAGTGCGCAACGGCTGCAGCGCCGTGCTCATCCACCAGAGCGCCGGTGTGGAAACGGTCAATAGAGAACGGTGCTGCCAGAGGGTGCATCTCACGTTTAGCCAGACTAGCGGCAAACACGTGCGCCGATCCCGGTGTCGCTTTAAAGCCGCCGGTGCCCCAGCCACAGTTGAAATAGAGGCCGTTCACCTTGGTTTTCGAGATGATCGGACTGGCATCTGGCGTGGTATCCACAATGCCGCCCCATTGGCGGTTCATGCGCACGCGCGAGAAGGCCGGGAACATCTCAACAATCGCCTGCAGGGTGTGTTCGATAATCGGATAGCTGCCGCGCTGGCCGTAACCGGTGTAACCATCAATGCCCGCACCAATCACCAGATCGCCTTTATCGGACTGGCTGATGTAACCGTGTACGTGGTTCGACATCACCACCGTGTTGACCACCGGTTTGAGCGGTTCGGAGACCAGCGCCTGCAAAGGATGTGATTCCAGAGGCAGTTTGATACCGGCCATATTGGCCAGCACGCCCGAGTTACCCGCCACCACGCAGCCCACCGTCTTCGCTTCGATATCACCGCGATTGGTGTGCACGCCGTAAATCTGGCCGTCACGGATCATCAGGCCGGTGACTTCGGTCTGTTGCAGGATATCCACGCCATGCGCATCTGCGCCGCGAGCAAAGCCCCACGCCACCGCATCATGACGCGCCACACCGCCGCGCGGTTGCCAGGAAGCGCCCATGATTGGGAAACGTGCGCGAGCAGAGCAATCCAGCAGCGGTTCAAGATCCTGTACGCCGCGAGTATCCAGGACTTCACCGTCAATGCCATTCAGGCGGTTGGCGTTGACACGTCGCTGGATATCACGCATGTCCTGCAGGGTGTGCCCCAGATTCAACACGCCACGTTGCGAGAACATCACGTTGTAGTTCAGCTCCTGAGTCAGCCCTTCCCACAATTTCACGGAGTGTTCGAACAGCGCGGCGGCTTCATCCCACAGATAGTTCGAGCGCACGATGGTGGTATTACGCGCGGTGTTACCGCCGCCCAGCCAACCTTTCTCGATCACCGCCACATTGCGGATACCAAACTCTTTCGCCAGGTAATAAGCCGTCCCTAAGCCATGTCCGCCCCCGCCGATGATGATCACGTCGTAGGACTTTTTCGGCGTGGGGTTGCGCCACATGCGCTGCCAGTTTTCGTGATAACTCAGTCCGTGGCTAATCAGCCCGAAACCAGAAAAACGTTGCATACTCGTCTCCTAAAACTCCCGGCCTGAGCCGGGAAAAATGGTCAGGCAATGGCTTTTTTGGCGATAGCCTGTGGTGAATGCTCGCCATACACCGGATGTCTGGCACACAGCTCTGATACGTTGAAACGCACCCAGGCTTCGATGTTGTCGCTGTTCTGTTTCAGCGCCAGCACATCAAGGATGTCGCAAATCCAGCCCGCCAGGGTCTCGCACTCCTTCTCGCCAAAGCCGCGCGTGGTCACCGCAGCCGTGCCGATGCGTAAACCGGAGGTCACAAACGGGCTTTGTGGATCGTTGGGCACGGAATTTTTATTCACGGTGATATGCGCGCGGCCCAGGGCAGCATCGGCTTCTTTGCCGGTGATCTCCTGACCAATCAGCGAGACCAGGAACAGATGGTTATCGGTACCACCTGACACCACGTCGTAACCGCGTTTGATGAACACTTTCGCCATGGTTTTGGCGTTATCGATCACCTTGGCCTGGTAGTGAATGAAGTCCTGCTCCATCGCTTCACGGAAGGCCATCGCTTTGGCAGCAATCACGTGCATCAACGGGCCGCCCTGCTGGCCAGGGAACACCGCAGAGTTGAGTTTTTTGTACAGCGCTTCATCACCGTTCGCTGAAAGAATCAGACCACCGCGCGGGCCGCGCAGGGTTTTGTGCGTGGTGGTGGTCACCACATGTGCATGCGGTAACGGGTTGGGATAACAGCGAGCAGCGACCAGACCCGCCACGTGCGCCATATCCACCATCAGCCAGGCGCCTACGCTATCGGCGATTTCGCGGAAGCGTTGCCAGTCAACGATGCGCGAATAAGCGGAGAAACCGGCCACAATCAGTTTCGGCTGGTGCTCCTTTGCCAGGCGCTCCACTTCCTGATAATCAATCTCACCGGTTTCGGCATTCAAACCGTATTGCACGGCGTTGTAGTGCTTACCGGAGACATTCGGTGCGGCGCCATGGGTTAAGTGACCGCCGTGCGCCAGGCTCATGCCGAGAATGGTGTCGCCGGGTTTGATCAACGCCATAAACACCGCGGCGTTCGCCTGAGCACCGGAATGGGGCTGCACGTTGGCGTAATCCGCACCAAACAGCAGGCAGGCGCGTTCAATGGCTAAACGTTCGATGGTGTCGACATGTTCGCAGCCGCCGTAGTAGCGTTTCCCCGGATAGCCTTCAGCATATTTGTTGGTGAGCTGGCTGCCCTGCAACGACATGACCTGGGAGCTGGCATAATTTTCCGAGGCGATTAATTCGATGTGTGTTTCCTGTCGCACCAGCTCACCCACTACGGCGGCAAACAGTTGTGGATCGGCACTGTTCAAATCATTTGCATTCATTGCTACACCCTCATCATCAGGATTAGTGGCCAAATTCAGTACGTTTTCACACTACTGAATATCGCCGGGTGCAAGCTTGAACGTTTGCGACATTTAATATGACAAAATCGCGACAACCCTTATTTATCAATGGTTTAATTTTTGAAGGTGATTTGTATTGTTTGAGGTGCATCACGATTGGATAAGAAAATGTGATGTCTGATTGGAAAGGCTTAAATCGGGTGGGAGGAAAAAATTAAGTAAATCAGTGGGTAATCATTTTGTGCAGCAACAATGAAATAACGAGAGCACTGAAATCAACGCCCTTCAATTGCACTATCAATATGAATAAAGAATGGATCGACATGCTGCTGATCGCGCAATGCGGCCTGCTTGCGTGCCAGGCTGGGAGGATAACCAAAGGCATCGCGGAAATGGCGGGAAAAATGCGCGGTATCGGAGAAGCCACAGCGCTCGCCAATTTCTGTCACTGTTTTCGCGCTGTACAGCAGTAGCCAGAGACCATAACGCAGTCGTAAGTCACGTGCGAAGCGTTGCGGACTGACACCCAGCTCATCTTTGAATTTACGCTCAATATTGCGTCGCGAGGTATTGAGGCGTTGCGCGAGTTGCTCAACCGAAATCACCTCGCCCATATGTTGGGAGATCACATCAACGGCACTGCGCACCATGCGATCTTTTATTTTTTCGAAGATCACCGGTTGCGGCTGCGGATGATGCGTGGTGCGCGCTTCATCAATCAGCATGATATGCAGACTTTTTATCGCCCATGCGCGCCCCAGATGGCGTTCAATCAGATGCGCGGCAACATCCGCCGCCGCCACGCCACCGGCACAGGTAATCAGCTTGCCTTCATCGACAAAGATGCGATCGGCTACCGGGGTGATATCGGGAAAACGCCGCTGTAAATCCCCATGGTGATACCAGCTGACACAACACTCTTTTCCCTTCATGACGCCAGCCTGAATCAATGCAAAGACACCGGTACATAAACCCACCAATGGCGTGCCAAACTGCGCGGCAAGGCGAATATAATCCAGCGCGCGATGATCGGTTTTGTCCTTCTCATCCTGCACCCCGCCAATCACCACGATGTAGTCAAAATGTTCCGGGTTCTTGAGGGCTTCACAGGGCGAGATCACCGCGCCACAGCTTGAAGTCGCTTCACTGCCAGAGCTGGACATGAACGTCCAGCTACAGCGCAGCTGACGGCTGCGATCGCCTTCATCGGCGGCGAGACGCAGGCAATCCACAAAAGCCGCAAACGGCAGCAGCGTAAAGCGGTTCAGCAGGACGAAACCGACCGACAGCGGCGTCGCCTGTTCATTGGGTTTGTTACGGGAAGTCATGGCAAGATCCTCGCTCCATCATTGCGATGCCGCCGCAAATGCACCCGGTGTAATGCCAAAATGGGCGCGGAATTTCTTGATGAAGTGGCTTTGGTCGAAAAAGCCCACTTCACTGGCGGTGTGCGCGGCATCGAAGCCCTGCGACAGCAGTCGTTTTGCCCGCATCAGGCGAATCTGCGTGAGGTATTGATGTACCGATAAGCCGGTCAGCTTCTGGAAGGTGCGCATAAAATGGTATTCGCTTAACCCGGCGACGGCGGCGATTTCACTGACCGCCAGCGGCTGATGGTAATCGCTATGCAGAAAATCGATCGCCTGCCGAATATCGGCGCGTAAAGCATGACGCTCACCGCCTTTTAACGTGCGTTCGCCGTGTTGACGGATTAACGCGCTCAGCACCTGAAACAGCGCACACTCTTTTTCCACTGCGTCCGGACTTTCTTGCATCACGGCGGAAGCCTGCAACATCTGCTGCGCCAGCAACGGATCATACCGCATCCCTTCCGCACCAAAATTGAGTTCACCTTTGCCGCCGATTTGTGACTCCGCGATTTCATTAATCAGTGCGGCGGAAGGATAAAACGCGCAGTAATCCCAGCCTTCCTCACGCTGGACCGCTTCACCGGTGTGCACTTCTCCCGGCAGAATCACCATCACCGTGCCAGCGGCGGCAATCCCCTGTTGACGGCAAATACGGGTACGTTGTGCCCCTCGGGCAAACGCCGCGATCACGAACTCGTCGTGGAAGTGTGGCGGATAACTGTGCTCGTAGCAGCGTGCGCGCAGGATTTCCATGCCGCCGTGCATACCACGGTCACGCCACAATTTGATGTCATCACGTTTTTCCTGCATCACAAATCCTTCGCTGATGTACTCCGGGAGCAGGATTTTACTATAGCCTTGCGCATCGTGGCTTAAAATTGGTGCATCTGTTGAGAAGGTTTTGGAAAATTGTCATGTCGTTGAATAGTCACACCCTGCCGAAACACAGCGATCCACTGAGTTTTCGCGCGGGTTTTATCGCCTGTTTACCTACCGTGCCCGGTTACCTGAGCATCGGTTTTGCTGCGGGTGCCATTGGCACGCTGGCCGGTTTCTCCGTATTGCAAACCGCGCTGCTGGCGACGCTGCTCTACACCGGTTCGGCGCAGTTCTTATTTTATTCGCTATGGGCAGCAGGCGCGGAAATGACCTCGGTGGTGCTTAGCGTGATGCTGGTTAATCTGCGCTATTTGCTGATGAGTTCAGCGATTAGCGTGTTCTTCCGTGGTCAAAGTGGCTGGCAGAAAGTCGTCAGCGGCCTGCTGCTCACCGATGAGACCTTCGGCGTCGCGGTACAGCACGGCAGCCAGCACGGCAAAATCGCCTTTGCCTGGATGTTTGGTCTTAACCTGCCCGCCTGGCTGAACTGGATTATTGCCTGTGTGATTGGCGCTTATGCCGCATCTGCCGTCCCTGAATCGCTGATGGCCGGATTGAGTTTTAGTCTGGTATCGATGTTTATCGGGCTGATTCTAATGACGTGGTTTGCCAGCCGCCGCAAATGGCTGGAGACGCTGGCGATTGTGGTTGCGGTGCTGGTGACCTATTTTTCTGCGGGACATCTGGATCTCAGCGTAGTGGTGATCATCGCCGCCTCGATGGCCGCCAGTCTGGCCACGCTGCTGTTACGCATGAAATACAAGGAGGGGAAATAACATGGAGCGTAATGTCCTGATGACCATTGTGGTTGCCGCGCTGATCACAGCGGTGATGCGCGTTGGCCCGATTCTGCTGCTTTCCCGATTCCGACTCGCCCCGCTGGCGCAACAGTGGCTGAGCTTTATCCCGGCGGGCATTATGGCGGCCATTGTCACGGCCGAGTTGATCGAAAAGCCGGCGTTGACCGCTTCAGGTTTGAGTTTATCGTTACTGGCAGCGCTGATTGCGGCGATCACCGGCATCGTCACGCGCGGTTTGTTTGCCACCGTGCTGGCTGGCATGGTGGCGTATACCGCGCTGCGCTATGGGTTTGGTTTGTAACCTGAAACATCGGGTGCGGGATTAACACCGCACCCCTTTCATCACCCCACTTCTGGTGCCGGTGTCCGTTTTCCCTTCAACATATTTCTCAACGCTGGTTCGAGATATTTGGTGATAAACCAGGCCAAATAATAGAGCCCTGCGGCGACCACAATCGGCATGAGCAGCATGACTGTTTCACTTTTGATCTGCACATTCATTTTTATCAGTATGGCAATCATGAGGTTTTCATGTATCAGATAGTAGGCGTAACTGGCAAAACCTATCGCAGTGAAAAATCGAACGGATAACAAACGTTCCAGTTGTTTTGAATAAAAACTGGCAATAAAGAAAAGCATGACCAGCAGTAAGGGAATGACCGTTAGGGCACCCGCATTTTTAACGTAGTAGCTGAAGTTAATGAGCATCGCGACAACCACAACCGCATAATGAAAGCCTTTGTCACGGCCATGCATTCTTTCATACACCAGGCAGCCGATCATAAACCACGCGTAGTGAATAAAACCAAACTTAGCAATAATATCAATGAAAATGGGATGACCTAAAGATTTTAATACCGAGGAGGCGGACAGCATTAACATCGGCACCAGCAAGCCCGGCAAGCAATATTTCCGTCCCAGGGTAAAATAGATGGCACCAATAATCAGATAGAATACCGCTTCAACGTACAGCGACCAAAATGAGCCCGCCATCGATTTAAATTCAATACCGGTTATTTGTGTCAACGTTTCAGGATTAGTGAAGATCAGCCCAGGTAGCAAATTCCTGACATAGGGTGTCATAGCCGACCATTCCGGGAAAAACCCACCCACAGCATAGAGTAACAAACTGGCAATCAGCATTGCCGGAAACAGTCGCAGCCAGCGTTTTTTCAGGAAACTGATGTAGCTATCAGACTTATCCAGCGTCATAAATATGACAAAGCCGGAGATCATGAAAAACAACTCAACACCAAGCCAGCCGAAAGAAAAAACTGGAATATGTTGTGTGAGGTTTACATAGGGCAAGAGTTCTGGCCAACGTGCATACGCGTGGTAACCAATCACCATTAAGATGGCAAGACCGCGCATTCCGTCAAGATGCTTGATGCGTGCGTGCATAATTCTCTCAGGAAAGATGTCCGGATGTGTAAATTCAACTTAGCACTGACAATTATTTACTCACAATAAGACTTATTCTGATTAAAACTTTTCTTAATGCACGTTTTTTAATGCTTGAAGGCATCAAGCATTAATTTCCACTGGACTTACCAATCCAGTATGGAGCAAATCCTAATCCTTTTATTACCCGGCACTTAAGACCATTCACCTTCTTAAAAAACCTTTGACTGGATATTGAACAAACCCTTTATAAGTAAAGCTTAAACGGGTTTGTTCATGATTCTCCAACAGTGGAGCTAATGAATTTAAAATGACATATTTAAAAAAGCACGATTTATTCCGGTGGCAACGCCTGTAAAATTCGCTGCGCGTCATTCGCCGTCAGCGAGTAGTCATAAAATTCAAGGTAGCGGTTATAAGCTTCTGCTCGCTTCGCCGCCTCGGGCGTACCCAGCACTTGCGCCGTCGTGATCAGTGAACGCTTCATCGAAGCAAAATCATCGAAGTTCATTGCCAGTACCGGAATACCCGCAAGTCGATACGATTCCGCATCAGGATCATTCGCTGGCACAAAGATAGCGTCAACATGGCGCACCACCAGTGCTTCACTGGCAAAGGTTTTCCCCTTCGCCTGCAGTGCCTGATTGAGGGATGGCTGAACCTTAAACATCCACGGACGATCGGCGGGATGATTCACCGTCGCCACGATGCGATCCCCCGCGCCCAACGTCATCAACAACGAGTGATGCGCAAACCAGGCGTCAGCAATATGCATCGCCGGTTGGCTGATTTCGACATGATGGCCAGTGTCATCGATCACCGTTTGGGCTGAAGCCAGTGTACTCACCATCAACATCGGTAATAACCGACGCCACATTTTGCTCATCATTCACTCCCTTAGAAGTTAAGTTGCATGGAGACCTGCACCATACGCGGCGCGCCGAGAGAAGCACTGGCATAGCCTGCACCGCTGTAACCGTTCAGACCACCGGGCACGATATTGGTCCAGTAATGGCGGTTGGTCAGGTTCGTGACATCAAGTCGGAAGGTGGTGGCGGTATCAAACAGCCGGGTCTTATAGGCTGCACCGGCATCCAGCGTGGTATAGCTGCCCACCCAACCGTCATTTTGATTGTCGGTAGTGCGACGACCAACATAGTGAATGCCGCCGTGAATATCGGTACCGCTGAACATCGGTAAATCGTAAGCGGCAAACAGGCTGGCGGTATAACGCGGCAAGCCAACAATCTGCTTGTCATCGGTTTGTGTGCTGGCGGTGTCCAGCAGACGCGGATCTAACCAGGTCATGCCGCCAAACAGATGCAGACGATCGGTGAGGTGACCATCCGCCATCAATTCCAGCCCACTGTTACGCTGTTCGCCATCGATAGCGTAATCGCCGCTGGCGTTGGTGTAGGCAAACGGGCGTTTTATCTGGAACAGCGCGGCGGTCAGCAGCAGTTTATTAACCGCCAGCTTGCTGCCCACTTCCACCTGACGGCTACGATACGGCGCCAATATCGCACCGGCATTGTTGGCCGTGGCCGGTGCGGTGTCCCCTTGTTGCAGACTATCAGCGTAAGTGACATAAAGCGTCAGGGGATCAATCGGCTTGTACACCAGGCTGGCGGAACCGCTGAATCCACTATTAGCAGAATCACTGCTGCGACTGCCCGTTTTGCTGTAGTTGGACGAACTCAGCAGGCTCTCACTGCCCGCCAGTAACAGGCTCCATTGCGGGGAAAACTGCAGATTATCGCTGAGCAGAAATGCATGCTGGCTGGCAGTGGCGGAATGATAGCGGTCGGTAAAATCAGGGTAGTCCGGTTCAGCGAAAGCCTGGGGATTATCCAGCGAAGCACTGCCCAGGGTCGAGGAAGCCCCGTTGCGGGGGTTGTAATTCTTCCAGACAAAACCGCGCAGCCCGGTTGAAATTTGATGATGAATCCAGCCGGTATCCACTTCCCCATTCACATTCGCCATGTAGCTATTAATCGTAAAGCAGCTGGCGGTGGCAGATGAAGTGGTGGTGGTGTAGTCGCCGTGGCTGTCGGTGAAGGTGTTGGTTACCGCCGTGGATTCGCGATCGGCAATCTGACGTAAAACGCCGATTTCACCCTGCCAGTTTCCGTCGAAGTCATGTTTGAGATGCAGGCCAGCAGTCAGCGTGTGATTATCATCACCCGCATAAGATTGTCCCAGGTGCGCCGTTTTCGGATCGGGCGCAGAGGGGAATGACAACCCCTTGCCAAGCGCAAATTTGCCCGGCAGGCCTTTGTCGTAGAAATGGTAATAGCTGAAGTTGGTTTCCAGCACCGTTTGATCGGTCAGATTCGCATCGAGCGCCAGGCTGAACAGCTGACGGCGAACTTTGCTGCCTTTCACATAGCCATCGCCTTCATCATCGAGGAAATTAAGGCGATAACGCAGACGGTCGTTGCTATCCAGCGGCCCACTAAAATCACCGGCCAGCTGATGGCTTAATCCGGTACCCGCGCCCACAGTAATGGAGTGCACAGGCGTGTCACTGGCGCGTTTGCTCACGAAATTGAACAGACCTGCCGGATTGGCCGGACCATACAAGGATCCGGCGAGACCATTCAGCACCTCAATGTGATCAAACTGTTCAGCGGCGTAGTCGGTGGTCGATACCACATTCAGCCCATCGATCATGCTGTTCTGCACCACACTGCCCTGCATACCCCGCGTTTGCGGGCGTGCCCCATCCCCCTGTACCGATGGCATGTAACGATACAAATCGCTGACGCTTTTCAACTGCTGGCGCTTCATCAACTCAGGTGACAGGGTTTGCACCGACCACGGCGTGTTGCGCACTTCCTGTTTGCCGAGATTGCCCAGCGTGGCTTTTTTATCGGTTTCTGCAGGAGGTTGATTCGGCGAGGCAGTCACTGCAATGGTCGGTTGCTCGGATGTGGCATACAGCGGAACGGCGGACAACAACATGGCACTGGTGAAACCTGTTTTCACCAGGGTGATACGCTTGATAAACATGACATTTCCAGGATGACTGACGAAAGGGGGTGAGCGCGTTAAGCTAGCGCTATATTTTCGATTATATATCGATAAGATTCGTCAACCTATTGTTTATAAGCGTTATATTACTGATCCGTCACTGTTTTTTATCAGGCGAAAGGTCCTGGGCCGACGGATTCTCGCATCATCACTTCACCCGAGAAGCGCTGGCGATTGCGCATTTCGCCCCCGTCGAGCATCGAAATCAGCCTTGCGAGCGTTTCCTGAATCATCTCCGTCACCGGCATTTTCACGCTAGAGAGCGATGGAACGGTGAAGGGGGCCAGCGGAATATCATCAAATCCCAGCACGGAGACCTGAGCCGGAACCGCAATGTTGTGCGATGCCAACGCTTTTAACGCTCCTACCGCCATATCATCATTACTGGCCACCAGTGCGCTAAACGGACTGCCCTGGTTTAACAAGGTTTCTACCGCCGCTACGCCGTTTTGCGCCTGCCACTTCCCTTCAATAATCAACGCTTGCTGAACCGGAATCTGGTGTTTTGCCAGCGCCGATTGGTAGCCCGCCAGGCGCTCACGGCCGGTGGGCGAATCGAGCGACCCGGTAATAAAGGCAATGTCACGATGCCCCAGTTTGATTAACGCTTCAACGGCGTCGGCGCTGGTGCGTTGTTGATCGGCGTAAATACAGTAGCTGTCGTGTTGCCGCAGACGACGGTTGATCACCAGAATCGGATGCGAGTGCTGATCGATGATAGCGTCCATTTCTTCAATGGTGAGAAAGCGCGGATAGATAATGATGCCGTCACAGCGCAAATCGAGCAAAAATTGAATCGCAGCACGCTCCTCTTCCGCGCTGTGTTTGCCATCCACCAATAGCAGTTGTCGCCCCTGCTGCTCCATCAGTCGGGCGGAATGCTGCATGAGCTCAGTAAAATAGCTGCCGGAATAGAGGGTGTTGGTGATCACCAGGCCAATAGTCTGGCTCGACTTGGTTGCCAGATTTCGCGCCAGTAAATTGGGGCGAAAGCCGGTTGCCGCGATGGCTTTAAATACCAATTCCCGCTTCTCTTCGCTGACATAACCGTTGCCGGACAGCACACGTGACACCGTGGCTTTCGATACGCCTGCGACCTTCGCCACCTCAACTATGGTTGCCATATTTCACTCTGATTTACGCTCGTATCGCTGAAGTGTACCTAAGTCACGAATAATGCGGAGAATTTTTTCACCGTAATGTTTGCCCGCTCCTCATCTCGTTATCGATCACTATCACACTTTTAAACATAAAATTTTAAACTCCTTGCCTGGTAATGATTTCATATTCATGATTTTGTGAAACCGGTTTCTCATGACTCGCAATAGATATGCGGGCAAACGTACCCCTACTCAAAAAAATCAGAGACCTACAATCCATGGCTAAAAATTATGCTGACGTTTCACGCGCCATCGTGGCTTCGCTCGGCGGCTTAACCAATATTGAAGCCGTCACGCACTGCATGACGCGCCTGCGTTTCGTGCTTCGCGACACTGCCCTGATCGATAACGCCACGCTAAAAGCGATTCCAGGCGTGATGGGCGTGGTGCATACCGATACGCAATGCCAGGTGATCATTGGCAATAACGTCAATCTCGCGTATCAGGAAGTGCTTAAACTCGGTACACCGAATAGCGATAATAGCGCCCCAGTGAAACGCAAAATCACCCTACGCAGCATTGGCGCGGGCATTCTTGATGCGCTGGTGGGCACCATGTCGCCGCTGATCCCGGCGATCATCGGGGGATCGATGGTGAAGCTGCTGGCAATGGTGCTGGAGATGAGCGGCGTACTGGAGAAAGGTTCGTCTACGCTGGTGATCCTGAATGTGATCGGTGACGGCGCCTTTTTCTTCCTGCCGGTAATGGTGGCGGCCTCGGCGGCACTGAAATTCAAAACCAATATGTCGTTGGCGATTGCGATTGCTGGCGTACTGGTGCATCCCAACTTTATTGATTTGATGGCCAAAGCGGCACAAGGCCAGGCCGTGGAGTTCGCCTATATCCCGGTGACGGCGGTGAAATACACCTACACCGTCATCCCGGCGCTGGTGATGACGTGGATCCTGTCGCACATCGAATACTGGGTGGATCGCTTTACCCCTGCGGTCACCAAAAACTTCCTTAAACCGATGTTGATTGTGTTGATCGCCGCACCGATTGCCATTGTGCTGATTGGTCCGCTAGGCATCTGGATTGGTAGCGGTATTTCAGCGCTGGTTTATACCATTCATGGCTATCTGGGATGGCTGTCCGTGGCGATCATGGGCGCGCTGTGGCCGCTGCTGGTGATGACGGGCATGCACCGCGTCTTCACCCCGACCATCATTCAGACCATCGCGGAAACGGGCAAAGAAGGCATGGTGATGCCCTCTGAAATCGGCGCCAATCTGTCACTCGGCGGCTCATCGCTGGCCGTAGCCTTCAAAACCAAGAATCCGGAATTGCGTCAGACCGCGTTTGCAGCAGCAGCTTCAGCGATTGTGGCTGGGATCTCGGAACCCGCTCTCTATGGTGTTGCGGTGCGACTCAAACGACCACTGATCGCCAGCCTGATCAGCGGATTTATCTGTGGCGCGGTAGCCGGCATCGGCGGGCTCGCCAGCCACTCCATGGCCTCACCCGGCTTGTTTACCAGCGTACAGTTTTTTGATCCGGCCAACCCGATGAGCATTGTGTGGGTGGGTGGCGTGATGGTGTTGTCGGTGGTGCTTTCATTTGTTCTGACCCTGATTCTTGGCTTTGAAGATATTCCGGTGAGTGAAACAGCGCAGCCTAAACCGGTTGTGGATCCTGCTAAAGCCGTCAATGTGAATTGATTAACTGAGGTTTTTTATGTCTGAAGTGACATTTCCAGAGGGATTTTTATGGGGCGGCGCGTTAGCCGCTAATCAGTCGGAGGGGAGCTAT
Source organism: Candidatus Pantoea communis (assembly GCF_011752685.1). Lineage (NCBI taxonomy): Bacteria > Pseudomonadati > Pseudomonadota > Gammaproteobacteria > Enterobacterales > Erwiniaceae > Pantoea > Candidatus Pantoea communis. The sequence continues at coordinate 127,938 of NZ_VWXC01000012.1, read as the reverse complement.
CTGGCGGGCGGTAAAGGCTTAACCACGGTGGATATGATCCCGCATGGCGAACACCGAATGCCGGTCAAACTCGGGCTGGAACCGCGCTTCACCTTGCGTGATGATGAATACTATCCGAGCCATGATGCCATCGATTTTTATCGTCGCTATAAAGATGACATCGCGTTGATGGCGGAAATGGGCTTCACGGTGTTTCGCACGTCCATCGCCTGGAGCCGCATCTACCCGAAAGGTGATGAGTTAACGCCAAATCCTGAAGGTATCGCTTTCTATCGCAGCCTGTTCGAAGAGTGCCAAAAATATGGCATCACGCCGCTGGTGACGTTATGCCATTTTGACGTACCGATGCATTTGGTTACCGAGTACGGTTCATGGCGCAACCGCAAGATGATTGAATTCTTCGCCCGCTATGCCCGCACCTGCTTTGACGCTTTCAACGGGCTGGTGAAATACTGGCTGACGTTTAACGAGATCAACATTCTGCTGCACAGCCCGTTCTCTGGCGCTGGCCTGGTCTTCGGACCAGAGGATAATCGAGATCAGGTTAAATACCAGGCGGCGCATCATGAACTGGTCGCCAGTGCGCTGGTGACGAAAATTGCACACGAGATTGACCCCGAAAATCAGGTCGGCTGCATGCTGGCGGGCGGCAATTTCTATCCGTGGTCATGTAACCCTGAAGATGTCTGGGCGGCGCTGGAAAAAGATCGCGAGAACCTGTTCTTTATCGATGTGCAGGCGCGCGGTGCTTATCCTTCCTACGCAGCACGCGTGTTCCGCGAGAAAGGCATTGAGATTGAGTGGCAGGACGGTGATGCAGAACTTCTGCGTCATACCGTGGATTTTGTCTCCTTCAGCTACTACGCGTCGCGCTGTGCCTCAGCCGATATGAACGAGAAAAACAGCAGTGCGGCGAACGTGGTGAAATCGCTGACCAACCCCCACATTCCCCGGAGCGCATGGGGCTGGGGCATCGATCCCTTAGGCCTGCGCATCACCATGAACATGATGTATGACCGCTATCAAAAGCCGCTATTTTTGGTGGAAAACGGCCTGGGGGCGCGCGATGAAATCGATGCCAACGGCGAGATTCATGACGATTACCGTATCAGCTACCTGAAGCAGCACATTCAGGCAATGGGCGAAGCGATAGCCGATGGCATCCCGGTGATAGGTTACACCACCTGGGGATGCATTGATCTGGTCGCAGCCTCAACGGGCGAGATGAGTAAACGCTACGGCTTTGTTTACGTCGATCGTGATGATCAAGGCAATGGCTCACTGGCGCGCACCCGCAAAAAATCTTTCTGGTGGTATAAAAAAGTGATTGCCAGCAATGGCCGCGATTTAAGTGAATAATCTTTGCGATTCACTGCCGGGCGATGTCAGTTCGCCCGGCATGTTTATATAAATACTGCATCAATTTCTCTATTAATGATTGGATCTGATTATCCTGCCAGAGTAAATAGTCCGCGTTTTCCGCTATTGAACACCTGTACTCTTTTATAAATGCCGATGGTACTATTTGCGGGTTGAACCCAGCGGAATAGCGTCATGTTACGTTTTGAACCTCGTCTTCACCCTCGTGAAGTTTTATTTCTGCTTTTGGCTCAGCTTAAAGCCGCACTGATCTGCATCGGTTCGCTGGCACTGTTGATATTGCCGCTATCCCTGCCTGCCGCTGCGGCGCAAAACCCCGCGACGAAAGATGACAAAGCCAACCGTATTGTCAGCGGCATCATTAGCTTCACCCGCTGGCCAGCGTTGCACGACGCCCCACAGTTGTGTGTGTTCAATTCTGCGCGCCACATCAATTTTCCTGCCAGTGCCACAGCGACATCGCTGCCCTTTAGCGTGGTCTATCTCAACAGTGAAACCGAGTTAGCCAGCAATCGCTGTGATGCCCTCTATTTCGGTGATCAGTCGCCGCAGCAACAGACCGAATTGCTCAGCCTGGAGAAAGGCCACGCCGTTCTCTCTCTGGCTGAAAATAATACCGATTGCGCCATTGGAGCCGCTTTCTGTCTTATTTTTAATGCCGATCATCCGATGTTTGCAGTAAACCTTGATTCACTGGCTCGCAGTGGCGTTCGCGTGAGTCCGGATGTGTTATTGCTGTCGCGCAAAGGAAGCCAATAAGATGAAATTTGAAAAAATTAAAAATGAAAAATCATCTATCCGCATCAGGCTGCGCAAGATCAGCATCATCAACTCCGCCGTTATCTTGTTGCTGTGCTGGTTGCTGCTGACCTCCACTTCGTTACTTTTCATCAAGCGTTATGAGAAGCGCAACCTGGAGCTGATTGCCGCAACGCTGAGCAACAGCCTGACCGCTGCCACCGTCTTTGAAGACAGTTATGACGCCCACAAAAAAATTGCCATGTTGGGCAACGAAGGCATGTTTGCTACGGCGAAACTGGTAACGGACGATCAAACCGTATTGGTTAACTGGCAAGATCAACAGCAGCAGGATGGCTGGTATGAGAACTTCTTACGCGAATGGATCTACGCGCGCCCGCTGAGCGTCAATATTAATCATGCGGAAAATGTCGTCGGGACGTTGACGCTGGCGGGTACGGTCAAAGGGGCGACGGATTTTATCCGTTACTCAGTGATGATTTTATCCAGCGGTATGCTGTGTGTGCTGATCGTCGCCTTTATGCTGAGCGCATTCTTGCATCGGGGCATTTTGCAGACACTGCGCAATATCACCAGCTCGATTCATTACGTCATCAGCTCGGGTGATTTTTCGCTGCGTATTCCCGAAAGCCCGACCAAAGAGTTTCAGCTGTTTTCGGACGATCTCAACTCGTTGCTCGCAGAGATGCAATCATTACAGGCTTCGTTACTGCGTGATAACCGGTCGTTAGCGGCGAAAGCGTTGGAAGATCCGCTCACCGGACTGGCCAACCGCGCCGCCTTTGTCACGCAGTTAACCCGATTGCTTGATGGCCAATTCGCTCATGAGCGCTTTGTGTTGCTGTTCCTGGATGGCGATCGATTCAAGAGCATCAATGATAACTGGGGACATGCGGCGGGCGATGAGGTGCTGAAAGCCATCGGTTCCCGCCTGCTTGCACTGGCCTACAAACAGGATATGGTCGCGCGCCTCGGCGGTGATGAGTTTGCGATGTTAATAACCAGCCGCGCGACTGAGAAACAGCTGCTGCAGCTGACAGAGGAGATCAGGGAAGCCATTGCACAGAAGATTATGATCGCGGAAGGCACACCGATCACCACCTCGGTCACTATTGGTTACGCCTGGTCGCAGCATGGCGATACGGTGCAATCAATTCTGGAACGTGCGGATATGCATATGTACAAAAACAAAGGGATAAGTAAGGTACGGGTATGAAAATCAAACTCTTTCTGCTGCTGTGTATTCTGGTTTGCGCGGGCTGTCAGTCAAAAGGTCGTTTCACCGCCGCACAGATTGCAGCGATGCAAAGCGCGGGCTTTACTGAAAACATGGAAGGCTGGGGATTAGGTTTATCGGACAAAATCCTGTTTGGGGTAAATGAGTCTGAACTCACCGCGACCAGTAAAGCCAACATCGCCAATATGGCGAAAAATCTCTCAGCGACGGGCATTCAGCATGTCCGCATTGACGGTCATACGGATAATTACGGCAAGGCGGATTATAACCAGCAGTTGTCACTGAAACGTGCCGATGCCGTGGCAACACAATGGGCGTTGGGCGCTGATGTCCCGCGCGCCAACATCATCACCCGCGGCATGGGCATGACCGCCCCGATTGCCAGCAATAACAGTGCACAAGGCCGCGCGCAGAATCGCCGTGTGGCGATTGTAATTACCTCGCCTTAATCTCACCCTGGTCGAGCGCATAACGGTATAAGCGCTCGACCGCCAGATTTTTCATTTTCACTTCGCACATAATGTCGAAGTCAGTAAATGATAACGCCCAGTCGTTTAAATCCTGATTAAAGTAGTAGTCAGAATGTGCACGCAGTTTGGTTTTTGCCACCGTTAAATCGCGCTGATCCGGGAAGCCATGTTCTGGGATTAAACCTTCCTGAGCAATCGAATAGTGTAATACCGGACGCACATCGCGCCACGATTCGATAATTAACGCAATACGCGCATCATCCGCTTGAATAAATTGATTCTCTTTTACCCAGTGATGGTGAATATCCAGCACCACCGGACAGAGATCGCGCGCCTGTAATACATCATCCAGCGAACAAGAGATTTCATCATTTTCAACCGTCAGCATATTGCGTGCTTCAGGAGAGAGGCGCTGAAACGCCGCGCGAAACCCCTCGATGCCTTTTTTGCCGTTCATATGGATATTGATTTTGAAATCCTGGAACTGGCGACCGTACCCCATTAACACGGCACACAGCGCATGGTACTCCACATCCTCAATCGCCCTATCCACCACGCCTTCATTATCCGAAGCGAGTACCGAGTATTGTCCGGGATGGAATGAGAGGCGGATGTTGTTGGCGCGGGCGATTTCGCCACACCTGGCAAACAGCTGTTGTAAGTCGGGCATTAATTCGCTGTAGATGGCGGTGGCTTCAGGCACGGTATACAGCGGTAACAGATCGCTGCCAATCCGCATCATGCGCATCGCCTCCGGCAGTTTTGCCAGTTGCTGCAGCGTGAGGAATTGGTTATCGAGGTTGTTGGTTGCCAACTGCGCCAGTAAACGCGCTTGTTCTTCGCGATCAAGACTCAGGAAACGCGTACGCGTGGTGATTTTAAACGGAAACGGCTGCTTAGCCTGTGCATCGAAGTACTTACACGCAAAACCCAATTTCATTTCAGTCTCCCTTAGAGCAGGCTGAAAGTGTAGCTTGCTCCAGGGAAAGTGCACGGACAGCGGCAGGGCTGCCGCTGTCCGTGGGCTTACACGCTTGGGAAAGTGATATTGCTGCCCGGTGCTTCGCGATGCAGATGGATAAAGTTCAGGTGACGTTCGTACTGATCGAGAATATCGATGATCACCTGCTCCTTGTTGTAGTCCATCAAATCGTTGCCCTGGCTGCCTTCCAGCAGGAACGTCTCCAGACGGTAATAGGTCGATTTACCGCTGCGCGCCCGATAGGTAAAACCTGGAACCGAGTACTGCTGCGGCCAGATCTGATACACGAAGTCCTGCTCTTCACCCAGCAGCACGCGCAAATCCAGATAACCTAACGGATGGCCCTCTTCCGGCTCCACGCGGTCCAGTGAAACCCGACCGCCGCGCAACTCCAGTTCTTTCGCCACATCCTGCATCGCCGGGAACAAGACGTTCTCCATCATTTGCTGGGTGTAGCGTGTGCCTGGATAGTTCATCAGACGCGACAGACGTTTCTTCCAGCTCAGGCGATCGTTGCTGGCCGGAATGTACGGTGCCGTTTCACGACTGGCGCTGGCGCGGCGATGGTCTTCCACTTTGAGTGACTTATACAAACCAGCCATCACAAAGAAGATCACAAAGCTGAACGGCAGTCCCATGATCACCGTGGCATTCTGCAGCGCAGAGATACCGTTGGTCATCAACATACCCATGGTCAGAACACCAATCGCCACTGACCAGAAGATACGCAGCCAGTTCGGTGCATCACTGTTGATGTCTTTCAGCTTCGAAGTGAAGTTACCCAACACCAGTGAACCGGAATCCGCTGAGGTGACGTAGAACAGCATGCCGGTAATGGTCGCGACCGAAGCGCTGAACTTAAACGCAGGATACTGCGCCAGCAGGCTGTAGAAGCCACGTTCTGCATGCGCCATCACTTCCTGAGCAAAGCCGGCATCACCGTGGATAATTTCATACAGCGCGGCGTTACCAAAGACCGACAGCCACAACAGCGTGAAGGTGAACGGGATAATCAGCGTACCGAGCACGAACTCACGGATAGTGCGACCACGTGAAATACGCGCCAGGAACAAGCCAACAAACGGGGACCAGGCGACCCACCATGCCCAGAAGAACAACGTCCAGCTGTTCATCCACTCTCTTGGCTGATCAAACGCAAAGGTGTTCAGCGTCATGCCCATAAAGCGGTTGATGTAATCACCGACATTGAGCACCAGCGCATTCAGCAGGAAGTCGGTTTTGCCCATGAACAGCACAAACAGAATCAGCCCCAATGCCAGCGCAACGTTGAGTTCCGACAAAATACGGATGCCTTTATCCACGCCGGAGGTCACGGAAATGGTGGCGATAATCACCGACAGCACAATCAACGCCGCCTGCGCGGTAAAGCCTTCCGGAATATCGAACAACACATTCAGGCCATAATTGAGCTGAACCACGCCGATCCCTAAGGTGGTGGCGATGCCGAAGATGGTCCCCACCACCGCTGCAATATCCACGGTATGGCCAATCGGCCCGTTAATACGTTTGCCAAAGATTGGATACAGCGCAGAACGGATGGTGAGCGGCAAATTGTAGCGGTAGCTAAAGTACCCCAGCGCAATCCCCATCAGCGCGTACATTGACCAGCCAGTTACGCCGTAGTGGAACAACGTCCACACCATGGCTTGTCGGGCGGCTTCCATGGTTTGTCCGGCGCCTTCAGGCGGTTGCATGTACTGCGTGACCGGTTCGGCCACTGAGAAGAACATCAGATCGATACCGATACCGGCCGCAAACAGCATCGCTGACCAGCTTAATAAGCTGAATTCTGGTTTGGATTGCTCTGGCCCGAGCTTGATGGCGCCGTAACGTGAACAGGCCATGTAGATAACGAAAACGATATACAGCGTCGCGGCCAGCATGTAGTACCAGCCAAACGTAGCGGTAACCCAGTTAACCGCAGTCTGAATCAAGCTGGCAGCCAGCTCGCTGTAAAAAATAGTGACAAGTGAAAATGTCAGAATCAGTCCGGCTGAGGTGTAGAAGACCACAGGATTGATTCTGTCTTTTTCACTGGCAGGTGGATTAATCATCGATGACCTCTGGTTAATTTCCTGTAATGACTCAATGGATTAGCGTGACCTGTCTGCCAGGCCTTGTTGTTATCAGTACCCCTGTTGTCCCTCCCTGTAGTGCTTTCTTCTGACGATGAGCCGCATAGCCCGGTTCACCGCTGTGCTTTTGTAACAATCGAAGCACAGTATCCTAACAAAATTCTTTTTTATATTGAACGTGCAATCAAAAAAAGTTTAAATAGTCCTCTGACATTGTGGTGGAGCTGGAGTCATGCCAAAGGTGGGAATGCAGCCGATTCGTCGTCGGCAGCTGATTGATGCAACCCTCGATACGATTAACGAGGTAGGAATTAATGACGCAACTATTGCGCAGATTGCCCGCCGTGCGGGGGTTTCGACCGGCATCATCAGCCACTACTTCAAGGACAAGAACGGTTTGCTGGAAGCCACCATGCGCGATATCACTCGTCAGTTACGTGATGCCGTGGCTGCCCGCCTGAAACCGTTGGCGGGCGCGAAGACCGAAGCACGCTTGCTGGCGATTGTCGAAGGTAACTTCGATGACACACAGGTGCACAGCGCGGCGATGAAAGCCTGGCTGGATTTCTGGGCCAGCAGCATGCATCAGCCGCAGTTGGGTCGTCTGGAACGGGTCAGTAGCCGACGCCTGTTTTCAACCCTCGCCGCCGAGTTTCACCGTGAATTGCCGCGTGAACAGGCGCGACTGGCGGCTCACGGATTGGCATCGCTAATCGATGGCCTTTGGCTGCGAGCTGCGCTAAGCGGTCTGCCCTTCAATATCGATGTCGCGAAAACGCTCACCACCCAATTTATCCGTCAGCAACTTGCTGGCGCACTGAATCACTGAGGAAGGAGAAATCATGTCCCGATTCACCGAACAGCAGCTGTATATCGATGGTCAGTTCATTGCGGCGAGCGCAGGTAATACATTCAAGACCATCAACCCGGCCAATGGCGAAGTACTGGCCGAAGTACATGAGGCGGAACAGGCCGATGTTGATCGTGCTGTCGCTGCCGCGCAAAAAGGCCAGAAAGTCTGGGCCGCGATGACCGCCATGGAGCGCTCACGCATTCTGCGCCGTGCCGTCGATATTCTGCGTGAGCGCAACGACGAGTTGGCCGCGCTGGAAACCCTCGACACCGGTAAGCCGCTGAGCGAAACCCAATATGTTGACATCGTGACCGGTGCTGACGTGCTGGAATATTACGCCGGTCTGATCCCGACGCTGGAAGGCCAGCAGATCCCACTGCGCGACACGGCGTTTGTTTATACCCGTCGTGAACCGCTCGGCGTGGTCGCTGGTATTGGTGCGTGGAACTACCCGATTCAGATCGCTTTGTGGAAATCTGCCCCTGCGCTGGCAGCAGGTAACGCGATGATCTTTAAACCGAGTGAAGTCACTCCACTGACAGCACTGAAGCTGGCAGAAATTTACACCGAAGCGGGCGTGCCTGCCGGCGTATTCAATGTGCTGAACGGTCGTGGCGCGGTCACTGGTCAACTGCTGACTGACCATCCGGGCATCGATAAAGTCTCCTTTACCGGCGGCGTGGCCAGCGGCAAAAAAGTGATGGCGAATGCCGCAGGTTCCACGCTGAAAGAAGTCACTATGGAATTGGGTGGCAAGTCACCGCTGATCATTTTTGATGACGCCGATCTCGATCTGGCCGCTGACATCGCCATGATGGCCAATTTCTACAGCTCGGGCCAGGTCTGCACCAACGGTACGCGCGTGTTTATCCCGGCTAAACTCCAGGCCACGTTTGAAGCGAAAATCGCTGAGCGTGTTGCACGCATTAAAGCGGGTGATCTCAACGATCCCGACACCAATTTCGGTCCGCTGGTGAGCTTCCCGCATCGTGACAACGTGATGCGCTATATCGAATCCGGTATCAACGAAGGTGCGCGTCTGCTGTGCGGCGGCAAACGCCTGAGCGGTGCCGGGTTTGATAACGGTGCCTGGGTTGAACCTACCGTATTCACCGACTGCCGTGATGAGATGACCATCGTGCGTGAAGAAATCTTCGGGCCGGTGATGTCGATTCTGACTTACGAAAGCGAAGAAGAAGTGGTACGTCGCGCCAATGCCACCGATTTCGGTCTGGCTGCGGGCGTGGTGACGCAAGACCTGAACCGCGCACACCGCGTGATCCATCAGATCGAAGCGGGTATCTGCTGGATCAATACCTGGGGTGAATCTGCCGCCGAAATGCCGGTGGGAGGCTACAAGCACTCCGGTATTGGCCGTGAAAATGGCCTGATGACCTTGCAAAACTACACCCAGGTGAAGTCGGTGCAGGTCGAGTTATCCCGTTTTCAGTCCGTATTTTAATTGAGCTTTAACCTGAGGAGCGACTAATGGAATTTGATTACATCATTATCGGAGCCGGATCCGCAGGGAACGTTTTGGCAACAAGACTGACCGAAGACAGCAGCGTGAATGTGCTGCTTTTAGAAGCGGGTGGCCCTGACTACCGCTTCGATTTCCGCACGCAGATGCCAGCTGCGCTGGCTTATCCGTTGCAGGGCAAACGCTATAACTGGGCGTATGAAACCGAGCCAGAACCGCATATGAATAACCGCCGCATGGAGTGCGGACGCGGTAAAGGTCTGGGCGGATCATCGCTGATCAATGGTATGTGTTATATCCGCGGCAACGCGATGGATCTCGATAACTGGGCGCAGCAGCCTGGGCTGGAAAGCTGGAGCTACCTGAACTGCCTGCCCTACTATCGCAAGTCAGAAACCCGCGATATCGGCGCCAATGATTATCACGGCGGCGAAGGCCCGGTAAGCATCACCACCTGTAAACCCGATAACAATCCGCTGTTTGCTGCGATGATCGAAGCCGGTGTTGAAGCAGGCTATCCGCGCACGGAAGATTTGAACGGCTATCAGCAGGAAGGCTTCGGACCGATGGATCGCTTCGTCACGCCGAAAGGTCGTCGATCCAGCACCGCGCGTGGCTATCTCGATACCGCCAAAGTGCGTCCAAACCTGAAGATCGTCACCCATGCCACCACCGATCGCATCCTGTTTGAAGGCAAGCGCGCGGTGGGCGTGGAATATTTGCAGGGATCGGGCAACACGCCACATCAGGTGCATGCGCGACGTGAAGTGTTGCTGTGCGCCGGTGCCATCGCCTCGCCGCAGATTCTGCAACGTTCTGGCGTGGGCGCTGCTGCGCTGCTGAACAAATTCGACATTCCGGTGGTACATGATCTGCCGGGCGTCGGCGAAAACCTGCAGGATCACCTCGAAATGTACCTGCAGTACGAGTGCAAAGAGCCGGTTTCCCTTTATCCGTCGTTGAAATGGTGGAACCAGCCGAAGATCGGTGCAGAGTGGCTGTTCAACGGGACCGGCATCGGTGCCAGCAACCACTTTGAAGGCGGTGGCTTTATCCGCAGCCGCGAAGAGTTCACCTGGCCGAACATTCAGTATCACTTCCTGCCCGTAGCGATTAACTACAACGGCTCTAACGCCGTTGAAGCGCACGGTTTCCAGTGTCACGTAGGTTCAATGCGTTCACCGAGCCGTGGGCATGTGCAGATTAAATCGCGCGATCCGCGTCGTGATCCGGCCATTTTGTTCAACTACATGGCGCATGAACAAGACTGGCAGGAATTTCGTGATGCGATTCGTATTACGCGCCAGATCATCAATCAGCCCGCGCTGGATAAGTATCGCGGCAAAGAAATCAGTCCGGGCCTCGATTGCCAGACCGATGAACAGCTGGATGAGTTTGTGCGTAACCATGCGGAAACCGCCTATCACCCCTGCGGCACCTGCAAAATGGGCAGCGATAGCATGGCGGTCGTTGATGGCGAAGGTCGTGTGCATGGATTGCAGGCGTTGCGCGTGGTAGATGCGTCAATTATGCCGCTGATCATCACTGGCAACCTGAATGCCACCACCATCATGATCGGTGAAAAGATTGCGGATAACATTCGTGGTCGTCAACCGTTGCCGCGTAGCGAAGCGGATTACTTCGTCGCTGGCAATCTGCCGGTACGTGGTGAGCCGAAGCGCGCCTAACCGTATATATCAGGGTGGCTCTCGTCACCCTGCTCTTCTTTGGCTAGCTTTGCAGATAAGCCATAATCAGCCGCTGTAACTCAAGCTTAATGTCATCTGAGCCCAGTTGATCACGTCTTGCGGCATCATGCACCCCCTTTTACAACTTAAAGCAGGGAGGTTCGTCATATTCTGCAGTGACTGACGCTCCCTTCTTTCCTGTAGACTGATGACGCACAATAGCCGGCATTTAGCGTATTGATGCAGCTTTAAAGTATGTTGTAACTAGTAACGTGTTCGTTTTACGCCTTGTTGTAAAACTCATTCCCACTCAATCGCCTGTAAAAATCGTTCAAGAATGGCATTATGGCTGCGCCCTTTGCGTGTCACCACGGCGATCTTACTGGTGAAGTGGAAACGTTCCGGTGCGATGGCGTGCATCATCTTTTTCTCCACCCACTGTGCGGCATAGTGGTCAGGCAAGAAACCGATAAAGCGGCCGGTGAGAATCAAAAAGGCAATGCCTTCGCGGTCGGTTGCCGTGGCATTGCAATTGAGTTTCTGGTGCATGGCAATCGCTTCTGCCGTCATGCGAAAAGCGGGTGCGATGGCATCACATCCCTTCAGTTGCGCTTCATCTGGCTCGAGGGAAAACAACGCATGGGTGTTGCTACAGTAAAGCTGCGAACGCTCATCATATAACGGCATGTAATCCAGGCCGGAAATCGGCGAAGTGACTGGCAGCGCACCGACGTGCAAGCGACCATCCATCAGCCCTCTTTCAATCTCTGCGGCCGTCATCATGCTGATATTCAGCCGAATATCGGGACCTATCTCATGCAGTTTCTCCAGCGCATGGGTAATTTTCATGCGTGGTTGCGTGACCAGATTATTGATAATCCCGATATTCAAATCGCCGCGCAGCTGCTTGTGCATCTGATTAACCTGCAGGCGAAACTGCTCGATAGCCGCCATCATACTTTCGCTGTGTCGCAGGATCTCACGCCCTTCTTCGGTCAAGGCAAAACCCGCCCGTCCGCGTTGACACAATCGCATGCCAAGTCGCTTTTCAAGATCGCTCATGTGCAGGCTAATGGCCGATCGCGTCATGCCCAACAAACTTTCTGCTGCAGAGAAGCTGCCGCTCTCATTCACAGTTTTAAACAGGCGCAATAATTTGAGATCAAAGTCGGTGACCTGCGCGAGCGATTTGCTTTTCATATAGGTGAGTAAATCAATAACTGAAGATGAATTAATAGGGATTTAACTTAACTAACCGTTAAATGCAAACTCTTCATACACCTGTCTGGAGAAACATCATGTCTGATGCTGTCAACACTACCGATCTCAATCTGCAAGCGCACTGGATGCCGTTTACTGCCAACCGGAATTTCCAGCGCGATCCCCGTATCATTGTCGGCGCTCAAGGCCGCTGGCTGACTGATGATAAAGGACGGCAGATTTTTGATAGCCTTTCCGGTTTATGGACCTGTGGCGCGGGCCACTGCCGCAGTGAAATCCAGCAGGCGGTGGCGAAACAACTGGGTACGCTCGATTATTCCCCCGGCTTCCAGTACGGCCATCCGCTGTCATTTCAGCTGGCAGACAAGATTGCCCAGCATATGCCGGGTGATCTAAACCATGTGTTCTTCACCGGATCGGGTTCGGAATCAGCAGACACGGCGGTGAAGATGGCGCGTGCTTACTGGCGCATCAAAGGCCAGCCTGCGAAAACCAAATTTATCGGACGTGCTCGCGGTTACCACGGCGTGAATATCGCCGGAACCAGCCTGGGCGGCATTGGCGGCAACCGCAAGATGTTCGGTCAGTTTATGGACGTTGACCATATTCCACACACGCTGCAAACCGATCTGCCCTTCACTGCTGGCCAGGCCGAAACCGGCGGTGTGGCGTTGGCTAATGAGATGCTGAAACTGATTGAGCTGCATGATGCTTCTAACATCGCCGCCCTGATTGTTGAGCCTCTTTCCGGCTCTGCGGGGGCGATTATCCCACCGGTAGGCTATCTGCAACGCTTGCGTGAAATCTGCACCCAGCACGATATTTTACTGATCTTCGATGAGGTCATTACCGGTTTTGGCCGCATGGGCCGCTGGAGCGGCGCTGAGTATTTTGGCATCACGCCCGATATCCTCAATTTCGCCAAGCAGATCACCAATGGCGCGGTGCCGCTGGGTGGCGTGGTCGCCAGCAGCGAAATCTACAACACCTTTATGGCGCAAAAACTGCCAGAACACGCGGTGGAATTTGCTCACGGCTACACCTACTCTGCCCATCCGGTGGCCTGTGCGGCGGGCCTGGCGACGCTGGAGTTACTGGAACATGACGCGCTGATTGCGCAATCCGCCGAGCTGGCACCGCATTTTGCCCATGCACTGCATGCGCTGCGTGATTGCCCGAACGTCATCGATATCCGCAACTGCGGTCTGGTGGGTGCCATCCAGCTTGCGCCTCGCGGCGGCGATGCCACTATTCGGCCGTTTGATGCGGGCATGGCACTGTGGAAAGCCGGTTTTTATGTGCGCTTTGGTGCCGATACACTGCAGTTTGGACCGATGTTCAATACACAGCCTGCCGAGTTGGATCGCTTGTTTGACGCTGTAGGTGAGACGTTGCATCACATAGCGTGAGGAAAATGAGTTGATTGGTCATACTTAACAACATCTTCTTCATACTCTCTGCCGATTCTTCTGATTCAATACCTTTTTGCATTCAGTCTGGATCGGCCATGCTCCGTCGCCACTTTCTTACCGGTTTACTGCTCTCCCCCTTTGCTGCGCGCAGCGGCTTTAGCCTGGCCGCTTCCGCGGCAAAACCCGCACAGGTATTGCCCTTGTGGCCAAAACAACCGCCTGGTGGCGGTGGACCTTTAGGGGCGATGACGTTTAGTGCCAAAGGCGCGCAGCGGAATATTGCCATGCCGACGCTCACCGTCTTCAAGCCTGTTCAGCCGAAGGGACGCGCTGTACTGATTGCGGCTGGCGGCGGCTATACGCGTATCGAAATGGGCAAAGAAGCCTGGCCCGCTGCCGCGTGGCTGGCGGCTCAAGGCTACACAGCGTATGTGCTGAGTTATCGCCTGCCGCAGGAAGGCTGGAAAGATGGCGCGTTAGTGTCACTTCAGGATGCACAGCGCGCACTGCGTATCGTGCGCCACCGTGAGAACAATGTCAGCGTATTGGGCTTTTCGGCTGGCGGACACCTGCTGGGAATGGCGGCGAACCGCGCGGACTTTCACGCTTATCAGGCCAGTGATGCAATGGACAATCTCCCCGCAACGGCCGACCGTGCCGCGCTGATCTATCCCATCATTACGCTTGAGCCACCTTATGAACACACCTCCACGCATAAAGTGTTGGTCGGGAAAGACGCATCACTCAGTGCGGATACCGCCTGGTCGGTTCAATCCTACGTTAATCCGCAATCACCGCCGTTTTTCCTGGTTCAGGCCGAAGACGATCCTGTTTCCGATCCGCACAATACTTTGATCATGGCTGCCGCGTGTAAGAAACAGCATGTGCCGGTTGAGATGCATCGCTATCCCAGCGGGGGGCATGGTTTTGGATTAGGTAAGCCCGGCACACAAACGACTGAGTGGCCGGGACATTATCTGCAATGGTTAAACGCTTAACGTGGCGCAAGGTTGAGCCAGGCCCGCCAGCAACGTCTCCGAACTGGCCACCGCACCAAAAATACCGCCCTGCATGTGAATCATGCTTAGTGCCGCTTCGTGGTGTTTTAGCTCGGTCGCGGCGCAGCAATCGGACAGTACCAGACATTCGAAGCCGCGATCGTTGGCTTCGCGCAGCGTGGTATGCACACAGACATCGGTGGTAATACCCGAGATGATAAGATTACGCATCCCCCGACTGCGCAGGATCAGTTCAAGATCGGTGGCATAAAAAGAGCCTTTGCCTGGCTTATCAATGATGGTTTCACCCGCCAGTGGCGCCAGCTCCGGGATAATTTCCCAGCCCGGCTCACCGCGCACCAGAATGCGACCACAGGGACCCGGCGCACCAATTTCCGCCTGCATCCGTTTTGAGCGCCAGCGTTTATTGGCCGGCAAATCACTCAGGTCAGGACGATGGCCTTCACGCGTATGGATGATCGGGAAGCCTAACTCCCGCATGCGTGCCAGCACGCGCTGCAAAGGCGCTATCGGAGCGCGGGTCAGTGCGATGTCATACCCCATGCTATCGACGTAGCCGCCCTTGCCACAAAAATCGGTCTGCATATCGATAATGATCAGTGCGGTATCCGCAGGCGTACACCGCCCATCAAAGGGCCAGGGATAAGGTGTTGAATCAATGGTGAACTCAGGCATTTTTCTGCTCCATCAGGCTCGCTGCGTTTTCACGTTTCAGTTTGACAATCAAAGTGTAACTGGCAGCAGCCGTCACCAGGCCAATCACCGCTTCACCAAACTGCGGAAATTCAATGTGGGCAATCACCGCACACAAGCTGCCAATCGCCCAGGCGGCAAAAGCGCTACCGCGCAGACGACGGGTTTTGCGCTGCTCGCTGATTTTTGCCATGAAGATCAGGTCAACAATCATGACCGCACCAAACGGCGGTACCACGATGCCGAGCAAACTCAGCCACTCGAGGAAGTAAGACCAGACGCCCGCCAGCGCCAGTGCCCCGCCGATGGCGCCGAGGATCAACGTCCAGACTCGCATCTTGCTGCTGAACAGATGGCTAAAGCCAACGGCACCGTTGTACAAACAATGGGTACAAACCGAGCCGAGGTTAATGAAAACAAACAGGAAAGCGATAATGGAGAGTAACGTGCCATGGTTCATCAGCATTGGCAGGAAATTACCGCCATTATTGACCGGATCAACCGCCGCGCCCACCGCTACAATCACCACACCGAACAGATATGAGATGACGTTCGCCATAGGAAAGGCGGAAAACGCGGCGATAACTGCTGATTTACCGTCTTTCGACCAGCGGGTAAAATCCGCGGTCATGGTGCCCGAATCGGCGAATCCTGCCACCACCATGGTCACCGCCATTCCCATGCTCATGGCGCCGACTGCACCAGAACTGCCTTTGAACTGAGTGATGGTGCTGAAATCGTGATCCTGCCCAATCAACCACAGTGCGACCAAACCGAGCACCACAAACAACGGTGCGGCAATCATGCCCAGGATCGACAACGCACGTACGCCGAGGAAGGTGACGCCGGTATACAGCACCATGGCGATAGCGGTCACCGCGAGTGCGTTCCAGCCAAAGGTTTGGTTAATGACTGTACCGGTTAAACCCGTTTGAAACGCATACCAGCCAATCACGACAGTCGAGAGAAAACCGGAAACGAGGATATAGCCTTTAGTGCCAAAGGTACGCTTTGCCTGCAGGGCGAAGTTCATCCCGGTGTTACCTGCAAACCAACTCAATGCGCCAACATAAGCGAACAGCACCAGATTGCCGAGCAGGATGGCAATCAGCGCGGGCCAGAAACCCAAATGCCAGGTAATAATGCCACCAAACAACGCGTTGGTAAGGATCATCGGGAAACCGAACCAGACAGCTGATACCGACCGCGTCGAGTGACGGTGACTTAAAGGAACCGGCTCGTGTTCAAATTCCTGCTCCAGCGCAGGGGAGGATTTGTTACTCATGGGCAACTCCGATTAAGTCAGGATAAAGGTGATTCCACGGTAGGATGCGCTCGAAAGCGGCACTTGCCGCCAGCACCAGGCCATCGTCCAGATGACGACCCACGATTTGCAGACCAATCGGCAAGCCACTGGCGGTGAAGCCCGCAGGGATTGAGGCCGCCGGTTGGCCAGTGAAATTGAAGGGATAACAGAACGACAACCAATGATCGCTGCGCACCATGCGCCCATCGATGATTTCCGGTCCCTGCATGTTGAGCGGGAACGGCGGCACTGCCAGCGTTGGCGTCAACAGCAAGTCGTAACGCTGCATAAATCGCCACAGCTGATTGCAGATCTTCTTGCGTGCGGTATTGGCGTCGGTAAAGTGTTCAGCGCGCCATTCGCGTTGCAGCATGGCGCTCAGATGAGGTGACATGCGTGAGCCCAGTTCGCTTTGCATCTGACGCATGCCTGTGAGATCGCTTTCAAAGGCCACCAGCGCGGCAAAGGTGGCGCCTTCATCGGCAATCTCTGGATCAACCTCTTCTAATTCCGCCCCCAGTTCACTGGCGAAATGTCGAGCGGCCTTAGTGACAACGTCACGCACCTCTTTATCGACGGCGACATAGCCAAAATCGGCACTAAACGCAATGCGCAGCCCGTTTAAGGGTTTTTCCAGAGAGGAAATCCAGTTAACGTCGCTGCAGGGAATGGAGTGACGATCGCGCATATCCGGGCCTGCCATCACTGACATCATCAGTGCGCTGTCTCGCACCGTGCGTGTCATGGGGCCAATATGCTCCAGTGATTCCCAGCTAGAGACGCCGGGAAGGCGTTCATCGCGGCAGCCGGGCCATAACGGCACCCGCCCCATCGAGGCCTTGAATCCATAAACGCCGCAGTGCGCCGCTGGAATACGTACCGATCCGCCGCCGTCACTGCCCAATGCCATCGGGCAAAGGCGAGCGGCGAGCGCCGCGCCGGATCCGGCACTGGAACCGCCGGGCGTTTTGCTCAAATCCCAGGGATTGCGCGGTGAAGGAAACAGCGGATTGTGCCCAACGCCGCTATAACCAAACTCGGGCGCAGTGGTTTTCCCCAGCAGCACAGCATCAGCAGCCAGCAGGCGCTCGACGGTGATGTCGTCATCTTCAGGAATGAAATCGGCATAGGCTGCCGAACCGGAGGTGGTTTTCACACCCGCCGTGCAAATGAGATCCTTTACCGCCAATGGCACACCCGCAAAAGCCCCCAGCGCTTCACCGCGTGCACGCTTCGCATCCACCACTGATGCCTGCTGTAACGCCAATTCGGGTGATGCCGTACAAAAAGCCCGAATCAGTGGTTCGCGTTTTTCCATACGATCCAACGCGGCTTGCGTCAATTCGCGGGCAGACACCTCGCCATTGCGGATCAGCGCTGCCAATGCAGTAGCATCCTCATCCAGTAAAGCCTCAAACATGATTCATCTCCCGATTTGGTCACTTACCGGGATTAATGCAGTTTGCGTGCCAGAAGGTGCTAACAATCAGCGGCGAGGAGATAACGCCTGATGGGATACGGACTTGGATACAAGATCGAATACTTATGTTTCGTTTTAATGCATTCGGTTTAACAGGAAGCACAAAAATAGCGCAGCGATGCGCCATTTTGGTCATCACCGATGCAGGCTGCTTTCAGCGATGCTAAATGTCACTGGCTGGATAAACATCATCGGGAAAATACAGCGCCACGTCATGCAGTTGTAACCTGCGTATTATTCGATTTTTAATTCAGTAAACATTTCATAAACGACATCACGAATAGGATAATACTTATCACAGATAAAATGAGAAATGTGTCAGGGTGAGCGAGGTTAAACAAAGTCTCATTTTCCATTCTTTTATCTGAGGGCGAACGGGTGAATTATTTCGACGTATCCATTCTGGCCGTAATTCAGGGGCTGGCGGAATTGCTGCCGGTTTCCAGCTCTGCACACGTCATTATGACGGAGAAACTCCTGGGGCTGGACCCTGCGGCCCCCGATATGACACTGTTGCTGGTGATGCTACATACCGGCACGATGTTCGCGGTGATTGTTTACTTCTGGAATAACTGGCGGGAGACCTATTTCAGTTCGGGCCGTGCATTTAAGAAGAATGTATTTTTAATTATTCTCGCCACCGCAGTGACCGGCGTAGTGGGTTTGGCGCTGATGAAGCTGATTAAATATTTCTTCGCCGCGAACGCCGACACGTTTGAAATAGAATCCTTATTCAGTAACAGTAAAATAATCGCCAGTGGTCTCGCTGCAGCAGGCTTATTAATTATCCTCTCATCACGCCTGAAAGAAAAAGATCGCGGAGAACTTTCGCCCTTAAGCGCTGCAGGTATTGGTTTCGTTCAGGGTTTATGCCTGCCATTTCGCGGTTTTTCTCGTTCAGGCGCCACGATTTCTACCGGTCTTTCCCTGGGTGTGGCCCGTAAACGCGCGGAAGAATTTAGCTTTGCGTTAGCCGTGGTGCTGACACCGGCGGTGATCGTTAAAGAGGGTCTGCGCGCATTCAGTTCAGGTTCTGCTTGCACGGTTGCGGTGAGCAGCGGCGTGTTGCTGCCCAGCCTGGTGGGCATGCTACTGAGTTTTGTCGCTGGTCTTCTGGCGCTGCGCTGGCTCTCCCGCTGGCTGGAACATGATCGCTGGCATCTGTTCGGTGGCTATTGCCTGTGTGCTGCGGCACTGATTGGCTGGTTGGGTTGAGACATCATGGCTGTCTAAATGCTACCCGAAAACGGAAACAGCAGGTTTTCCTGCTGTTTCCTGGATATTAGCGCTGGGGATAAAATTAACTTTGTGCACTCACTAAGCGCACAGCAAAACCAAAGAACAACATGCCGGTGAGCATATTCCCCACTTTTACCAGACGAGTGCGGTTTTTCAGAAAGCGAACCATCACGTTGCCCGCCATCAGCAAAATCAGATAATAGCTCAGGCTAATCAGTTGAATCATCGAGCCCAGCACTGCAAAGGCAGGCGCAGTGTGAGTGACTGCTGGATCAATAAACTGGATGAAAAAGGAGACGTAGAACAGAATGGCTTTCGGGTTGGTCACGCCCAAGAGCAGTGCGCGCAGGAAATAATTTTCTATTTTAACGGCTTCAGCGGGCTGGTTACCTTCGCGCTTGCGCAATGCACCCAGAATGATTTTTACGCCTAAGTAGAGCAGGAACATCGCGCCCAGATACTTCACCACCATAAAAATGTGCGGACTGGTGCGAATCAGCGTCGCGACACCGGCCCAGGCAAGGAAGATCAGGATCAGATCGCCCATCATCACCCCTGCAATCGCTTTAGAAGCCGCTTTTGCGCCACGGCCCATCCCGGTACGCAACACGTACAAACTGTTTGGACCGGGCAGCAGAATAATTACCAGCGCACCCGCCAGAAACGTCCAGACATTAATAATTCCTACATCGTGCAACATAACAACCATTACTCCAGCGCCATGCAGGTTGATTCGCCCGATGACGTTTGTTTTTAAAATTGACAGGTGAATATGTGCAGCGGATCGCGCTGCAATTCGGCCGATATAGTAGCAGATGACGCTGTGCCATGTCGTCCGACGACTGCGTATCACTGAAAGAGTCATAGGCGCCTGCCAATTAGCGCTATATAATCCATTGCATTACGCTGCAGGGATAACTCATGAACACAACGCTTAACCGCCTGATTCTGGCGGGCTTACTCACCTTCACCTCTTTGAACACCTTCGCCAGCCGTGTGGTGACCGACCAAATTGGTCGTCAGGTGACGATCCCCGATCAGGTCGATCGCGTGGTGGTGCTACAGCACCAAACGCTGAACCTGCTGGTGCAACTCAACGCGACCGATAAGATCGTCGGCATCCTCGCGAACTGGAAGCAACAGTTGGGTGATGGCTACGCGCAGCTGGTGCCTGAACTGACACAGAAAGCCATGCTGGGCGATCTGACCCATGTGGATTTAGAAAAATTGGTGGCGCTGCATCCGCAGGTGGTTTTTGTCACTAACTACGCGCCAAAAGAGATGATTGACCAGATTTCGGCGCTGGGCATTCCGGTATTGGCTATTTCCTTACGCCATGACGATGCAGGGGAACAAGGCAAGATTAACCCCAGCATGCAGAATGAGAATCAAGCTTACGATCTCGGCATCAAAGAAGGGATTACCTTGATTGGTGAGGTGGTGAATAAGCAGCAACAGGCCAAAGAGCTGATTGCCGCGGCGTTTGCCGGACGTAAACTGGTGAGCGATCGTCTGCAAGGTTTAACTGAGCAACAGCGTGTTCGTGCTTACATGGCCAATCCGGACCTCACCACTTATGGTTCTGGCAAATACACCGGTTTGATGATGTTGCACGCGGGCGCCTACAACGTTGCGGCATCGACCGTTCAGGGTTTCAAGCAAGTCAGCATGGAGCAAGTTGTGGCGTGGAATCCTCAGGTGATTTTTGTCCAGGATCGCTATCCTCAAGTGGTGGATGAGATCCAACAAGATCCACGCTGGCGCACGATTGACGCGGTGAAGCATCATCGGGTCTGGCTGATGCCGGAATATGCCAAAGCCTGGGGATATCCAATGCCAGAAGCTATCGGCTTAGGTGAGCTCTGGATGGCGAAGAAACTCTATCCGGAAAAATTCCGCGATATTGATATGCAACAGCAGGCTGATCGCTGGTATCAGCATTTTTATCGGACCGCCTATCATGACAACGCTGCACATTCTGGCAGCCGGTAGTCTGCGCGGTGTCTGGCCGGATCTGATGACAGCCTTTCATCATCAGTCTGGCCTGACGACCGACACCCACTTTGGCCCTGCAGGCTTACTTCGGCAGAGGATTGAACAAGGTGCACGCTGCGATCTGTTTGCCTCCGCCAATCTTAAGCACCCGGCCACGCTGTTACAGCGCGGTCTGGCAATGCACACCGGCAAATTTGCCGCTAACAGCTTATGCTTGACCGCCAGACGTGACGTTGTCACTGAGGACGATACCTGGCTTTCACTTTTACAACGTGACGACCTGCGGCTGGCAACATCGACGCCGTTAAGCGACCCTTCCGGCGATTACACCTGGCAGCTGTTTGACAATATCGGACAGGTTTATCCAGGCTGCGGTGAAAGGTTGAAACAGCGCGCGCATCAGCTGGTGGGTGGCATCGATAGCCTGGCTGTCCCCACGGGCGAACTGGCAGCACAATGGTTAATCGACCAACAGCACGCAGATCTCTTCATTGGCTACGCCAGCTATGCTCCACGTGTAATCAATCATCCGCATTTGCAGGTATTGAGCATCCCGGAACCGTTCAACATTCAGGCGGAATATGGATGGGCGACTTTCACCCACTCTGCTAATCCCCTTGCCGCCTTTCTCAGTACAACAGCGGCCAGAGCCATTCTGCAACAGTATGGTTTTGCCTGAATGCTGTTCAAAAACGGTCAACGTAACAAACTGCGCACGACCATCCGTGCGCCGAGCAGTTCGACTCTTAAACGATGAATGATTTTGCGATAGCGGCTGGTTCGCTGTTGAGTTTCCAGCACACGGCGCAGCAAAATGCAGTAATCCATCACCAGTCCTGGCGTCCAGGTCATACCTTCAGCCCGGCTGCGTACCAGACTCAACAACCAAAAATCGGGATTGAGGAGAACCCAAAGACCTTTTAAACCCTTTTCACCTAACAAGCCTTCAGTGGCAACGTCCAGCGCCTGCATTACGCTGGTCGAACAGTTACGTGATGTGAGGTTATAGCGGGTATCGGTTGCATTCGCGCGCCAGTAATTGCGCAGGGCTGCCTGATTGTAATGAGTGAGAACCAGACGTTTATCGGGGCGGCACCATCTTTTGATTTCACTTTCCAGTGATGGCAGCAAACAACCCTCAACGTCGAACTCCTCTTTTGCACACAGCGTTTGCAGGAAACCGCGCAAGCTGCGCGAGACGTCATCAACCGGGTAAAGACTGATATAGAGTTCTTCACCCATCTCTAGAGATGTATGCCCGGTTGACACTTCACCGCGATGGTCAATCGCCGCTACCCAACGGTCAAACCATGGACGACGTCCGGCGACATCGCCCGAACCCAGCGGCGTCCAGATGTAGACATTGAGCGGCACACTGGCATGCCCGGCCTGCAGCGGCGGATGTTCATAATTCAATCCATGCGGCGCACGCAGCCCTTTGCGGGTAAAGAGAGGCAGTGCGGTGACACTGGTGTTCTCTGGCAGCGCATGAATTTGCGCTCCCATAAACAAGAGATTGATGCCCCATCCCGCCAGCAAAAGTGCAAAACACAGCGGCACGATCACATGCGGAGCCAGCGGCCAATGGATGGCAATCAGGAGGCTGAACAGGATTTCCGCGCATCCGAGGCTGAATTTCCGCGTCCATCGCCGACAGCGCATCAGACTGCATGAAATGACACGGAACCCGCCATCCAGTAGAAAAATCAAGGCAAAAACCAGTGAGAAGCAGAGGCTGCTATCATGCGGTGCAATGAATACCAATAGGCCAAACAGCATCAGCCCTGCAGATTTCATCAAAGGTGGCCAGGCAATGCCGGCAGGCGAATAGATTGCACTCATCGCTTCCGCCAGCCCTTCGACCGCAAGGAATACCCCTAACACATGCAAGGGGAACGATAAACTTCCATGTTGCAACAGATCCATCAGGATCCCGGCACTCGCACCAGCACACAGCAGGCCCAGCCCGGTCAGATAAGGCCAACCCGCTCTTAGCGCCGGTCCACCCATCAACAGAAATAATAGTCGCAGCAAAGGTACTCTCCAGCGGATAACACAGCTCAGCACGGTCTATAGACGCGGGCAACTAACAGGAGTTCTGTTACGCCTCGGCAATTCTGACTTCGTTTACTGATGGTTGTGACTGTGAGGGCACTCTACGTGGCGAAGATTAAAATTGGCTTAACGATAAAGTAAATATTGGCTTATTTTTTGAACAACACAATGCTGAATTTGTGGCGATTTCAGGCTGAAACCGCCACTGACTCGCGCTGCTTATCCATCTTAACTGTCTGATTTAATTCAATGTAGTTATCGCACCGCAGATGATTATGCGGCTGGCGTAGGTTTCACACTGCTGCGTGTCGTTGAATCAGCAGTTTTATAAAACTGTTGAGGCAGGGATTGCGGTTATCGCTGCTCCAGGCAACGGCAAGATTGACCTGCGGCGCATCCGCCAGCGGTTTGAAGACAATGCCGTCCATTTTGAGTTGTTGAACCGAAGAAGGCACCAGCGCCACATAGCTGGCATCATTCACCAGGCTGAGCATGGTGTGTTGCAGACGAACCTGCAGACTGACCATCGGTTCAAACCCATGCGCACGACAATAATCCATAATTACCGCGGTTAACCGGCTCCCGGCGCTGGCGGAGGTCATCACAAAAGGATCGTCGCGCAGGTCTTCGATCTGTAATTTACGACTTTTCGCTTTGGGGTGCGTGCGCGACATCGCCACACACAAAGGCTCGGTTAACACGGTTAAGGTTTGCATGCCCACGCGCGCACTCCCCTCCACAAGCACCGCTAAATCGACTTCACCGGCCAGCACTTTATCCGGCAAATCTTCGGTGACCGCCTCTTCCAACTCCAGAGCAATATTGGGGAAGTGATGGCGAATCAATCGCACATACTCCGGGATCACGCTGTGTGCAGAATACATGGTGAACCCCACGCGCAATGAACCCGATTTGCCCGCGGCGGTGTCACGCGCCAGCTGCTGTGCTTGCTGGAGCGATTCAAGTATCTTGCGCGCGTCCTGGTAAAAGCTCTCACCGGCGGGCGTCAGCATTAGCTGGCGCGTATTGCGCTCCACCAACTGTGTTCCCACTGCTTTCTCCAATGCCGCAATATGACGACTCAAGGAAGGCTGTGACAGATGCAGGCGCTCAGCGGCGCGGTGGAAATTTTTCACTTCTGCCAGCGCGATAAAATAACGCAGTGGTTTAACATCGAGCATGATTCATTTTCCGTATCAAACGCGGCCAAATTTGCTATTGGATCTGCATCAATAAAGTCACTAGAGTCCTCCAGCTTACTGGGAGGACTCTATGATAGCGACGTTTCTGATTCTTTTGCCGGTTTTCGGCTTAATTGTGGCGGGTTACGCTTGCCGCATGCTGGGCGTGTTGGGGCCGACCTCGGCGACGGAACTGAATAAATTTGTGGTATGGCTGGCGCTGCCCGCCCTGCTGTTTGACATCATGGCACACACGCCGTGGCACACCATTTATCAACCGGGATTCTTCTGGGCATTTGCCCTATCCTGTGCCGCCTCATTTGTTATTGTGTTTGCCTGTCAAAAATTCAAAGGCAAATCCACTGCCGATGCCAGCGTCGATGGCGTTGCCGCCGCCTATCCCAACACCGGTTATCTGGGTTTCCCGTTGTTGTTACTGATTTTTGGTAAAAGCAGCCTGATCCCCACCACCACGGCGACCATTGTGGTGGCGTGTATCCTGTTCGCGATTGCCATCGCGATGATCGAAATTGGTTTGCAGAGTGAACGTGAATTTCATCGACTGGCGATTAAAGTACTGCGCGCCATTTTAAAGAACCCGCTGATTATCTCACCGCTGTTGGGCGCAGCCTGTTCCAGCGCAGGTTTAACCATGCCAGGTAGCGTTGAAACCTTCCTGAAACTGCTCGGCGGTGCGGCCAGCCCTTGCGCGCTGGTGTGTTTGGGGGTGTTTCTTGCCAGTCGGCAAAAAGCCAAAGCCAGCGAATTGCCCACTGCGGCGAAAATGAGTTTCACCACGGTTGGCCTGGTCGTGGTGGCCAAGTTGGTGATGCAGCCGCTGCTGACCTGGATTTTAGCCGTCTGGCTGTTTCACCTGCCACAGGATCTCACCAACATGGCGATTCTGCTGGCGGCGCTGCCCACCGGTACCGGGCCCTTTATGCTGGCTGAGTATTATCGGCGCGATGCGCAAATCACTTCTGGCGCGATCCTCATCTCCACGGTGCTGTCGATTATCACATTGGTGGCAATCATGCACTTTATGCAGGTCACGCCTGTCACTTAGCGCGTTAGTTCGCCGCTGAGCGTTGATTTCCAGCGGCGTAAACTGTGCACGCCGCCTCTCCCTTCTCACGATACTGTTCGCAATTTGTCAGAGCTTCATGGTTCGCATCCTGCTGGGTGCGAGCCCAGTGGGCAGTGCCGACCATTTACGTTCGATGGTATTGGTTGAAAGACGTGATGAGCATTCAAACGCTTACAAACTTTTCACCACCGCCATGATCAGTCCATCCCAGCCTTTTTCGCCAACCGTCTGCAGTGCCGTGGCTTCCAATCGATTATCCTGGTTGATCATATCGACGAACTCACGCAGGCCGCTGACATTCCGATCCTCACTGTCAGCAACGACTACCGCCCCTCCACGTACCACGTTGTCTGCAATGATCACCGTCCCAACACGAGCAAGTTTCAATGCCCAGTGAAGATAGTGAGGATTATTGACTTTATCGGCATCAATGAAGATCAGGTCAAACGGCGCAGTCAGCATCGGCAAGCTATCCAATGCAGCGCCAACGATCACTTCTGCACGATCGTGTACACGTGCCAATGCCAGGTTGTGACGGGCCACTTCAGCGTGATGGGGATTGAATTCGAGCGTGATAATTTGGCCGTTTTCCGGCAGCGCCCGAGCCATCCAGATTGTGCTGTATCCACCTAATGTGCCAATTTCCAGTACGCGCTTTGCACCCGTTATCGTCACCATCAATGCCAGCCATTTGCCCTGTAATGCCGAAACATCGTGCACCGGTAAGCCCTGAGCAGCGTTATGCGCTAATGCAGCTTTCAGCGCCACATCCTCGGCTGCCAATGCGTTTGCAAAGTAATTATCGACTTGTGCCCACTGTTCGTTATGTTGCGAAGGGTAGTCGGGAATGCGCATCTTGAGTTCTCCTTGCGTGTCAGATTCTCAAGACATAGCACAACTGTATGACGTTATGCGTAATGTAATTATGAAGCCAGCTGTTGCTGCACCGCATCAAGAAACAGCCGCAGTGCGGCGGGTTGGCGTTCGCGCGACATATACAAACCATAAATGCCGAGAGTTTTTGGCGTAAAGTCCGGCAGTACACATTGCAACTGACCGTTTGCTATCCCGGCGCGCGCCTCCATTTCTGGCACCATGGCCAAACCACATCCGGCGATGGCGGCATCGCATAACACCGATGAGATGCCAGCGCTGAAATTGCCGCTTACGGCTGTGGTCAGCGCATCGCCATTGGCATCGTTAAACTGCCAACTCTGCCCGGCAAAGCGGCTGTAGTGCAGGCAGTTATGCTGGCTTAAATCCTGCGGCGTTTCAGGAATGCCATGTTTGCGCAGATAATCGGGGGCTGCACACACCACCGAAACGCATTCGCCAAGACGACGGGCAATCGCGCCCGGTTCCGGATTGTCAGTGATCCTTACCGCTACATCGATACGCTCACCTACCAGGCTAACCGGCTGATTGTTGATTTCTAATTCAATTCGCAACAATGGATAGCGTGCCAGAAATGCCGGGATCATCGGCCCCAGAATATGGGTCGCGGTGGAGTGCGCACAGGCGACACGTAATATGCCCTGCGGTTCTCCCGGTTCGCCCTGTCCGGCGATCTCATCAGCCAGACGAGCCAGCGTGCGGGTTTTCTCCAGCACTTTTTCGCCGGCCGGGGTGATGGTCAGACGACGGGATGAACGGTGCAGTAAACGTGCACCTGCCCATTTCTCCATTTCATCCAGATAACGGCTGACCATCGGCCGGGAGATATCCAGCGCCCGCGCTGCGGCGCTCAGGCTGCCTAATTCGCAAATGCGATTTAATACTGAAGCGGCTGTGACTCTGTCCATCTGCTCTCCATCTGATCGTTTTATGAAACTGATCATCTCTATTTGCGGGAATTCTAGCAGACAGCAAAATCCTTACAATGATGTACTTACCAGCCATGTTGGCACTGAAAGGAAAATGAGATGAAGATGAAGTCACTGACATTGGTGCTCGCACTGGCAGCCGGCCCGGCGTTTGCTGCCCCATTGCAATTGGCAGTTTACAATCCACAGGAACAAGGTGTGTTTCCGGTATCGTCAACGCTGATTACCGGGCCACACGAAGCGCTGCTGGTCGATGCACAGTTCAGCCCGAAAGACGGCGAGAAACTGGTGGAGATGATCAAAGCCAGCGGCAAAAAACTCACGCAAATCCTGATTACCTCAGGCGATCCTGATTTCTATTTTGGCCTCGAGCCCATCGTCAAAGCCTTCCCTCAGGTGAAAATTGTCGCAGCACCGACGGTGGTTGAGCATATCGAAGCTACCAAAGCCGACAAGTTAGCGTACTGGGGCCCGAAAATGCCGGGTGGTGCGCCTACCCAACTTTATGTACCGCAGATCACCCATCAGACTTCGTTTAGCGTGGATGGTGAACGTATTGAACTGCGCCATGCGGGGGATAAATCCGCTTATCTGTGGATCCCAGCTAATAAGGCCGTGCTGGGTGGCACCGCCGTGGCAGCGGGCATCCACGTCTGGACCGCAGATACGCAAACGCCAGCCAGCCGTGAGCAGTGGCGCAGCGTGCTCAAAGAAATTCAGCAGCTTAAGCCTAAAGTCGTGATTCCAGGACACTACATTGGCTCACGTCCGGCGGGCGATGGCGCGGTGACATTTACCCTTAACTATCTGCAGACTTTTGAAAAAGCACTCCAGCAGCACAAGGGGTCAGCAGACGTGATTGAGGCGATGAAAAAAGCCTATCCGAAGCTGCCGGATGAAAGTTCACTGGAACTGAGTGCGAAAGTGAATACTGGCGAGATGAAGTGGTAGGCAGCCAAGGGTAAAAGCCGCCATTAGTGATGGCGGCGATATCCTTCTTAAACTTCCATGCCCGCGCGGTATTGGCCCCACTTTAACACCGAGTTCACGCCAATCGAGAGGAAAGGCTCAGCTGGCGTGAGGTTTGGACCCGGTGATTGGGTGAGGAAATCGATCAGTTCGTTTTCCTCACCTGCGATCATATCGGCAATCAATTTGCCGGTTGCCGTGCCGCGCGTTATGCCCAATCCGTTACAGCACAGCGCACCATAAACATTCGGTGCCAGTTTGCCAAAGAAGCCTTCGTGGTTTTCTGACAGGCAGATCGCTCCGCTCCAGGTGTATTCAAAATCCACCTGCGGCAGCATTGGGAAACGGCGTTCAAACGATTTGCGATGGTTTTCCAGATACTGCTTAAGGTATTTCTCGCGTGGTCGTCCATCCGGATGGAAACTAAAACTGTTGCGCACCAGAATACGATTATCCACTGTGCGACGAATGGTGCTGCCAAACGGATGCGCCGGAATCACCCCCCACACCGCTTTGCCTCCTAAACGCGCTTGTTCTTCTTCAGTCAACTGACGTGACAGGCTGCCGTAAAGGAAAGTCGGTAGCAAACGGCGCTGCAGGAAACCAAAGTGCGACGCAAAACCGTTATTAGCCAGGATCAACGTATCAGCGGTGATGCTCCCTTTGTCATGCACCAATGTCACTTTGTCACCGTAGTCAATCGACGTGATGGGTGTGTACTCGTACAGCGTGACGTTCGCGGGCAGATTATCCGCCAGACCTTTTACCAATGCTGAAGGCTGCAATAAGATGGTGCCGGGAATAAACAGCGCCTGCTTGTAATAAGAAGTGCCAATGTGATCCGGCAGATCTTTACCCGAGATCATTTCGGATTCGCGCCCGATCTTTGCCAATCCGCTACGATAGGCTTCGAGAATCGCCGTGCCCTGCTCACCGACTGATGCCTGATATTTACCGGATTCGGTCATCTGACATTCGATGCCGTGTTCCTGCACAATCTGACGCAGATAGCTTTGCCCTAATGTATTCAGCTTGAGGACTTTATTCGCAATGGTGACGTCGCCAATATAATCCTTCGCGCCGATATCATGCGGTACATCGATGGCAAAACCGGCGTTACGTCCTGCCGATCCATATCCCACTTCCTGCGCTTCAATCAGCACCACTTCATCATTGGGGAAATTCAGCGCTAATTGTCGCGCAGCTGCCAGACCTGTTAAGCCTGCCCCCACAATCGCGAAGCGTACTTTTTTCTGACCAATATGCGCCGGGCGTGGCGTACGAGCGGCACTGGTATGAAACCAACCCGGCATCGAATCATCGGCAGGCAGTGAGGTGATCTTTTGCAATTCCGTTACTCCAATACACGTTTTCATTGTTTGTACTGGCGGATTGCCCGTACAACGTAGGGTTTTTTAGCGGTGTAAAGCGTAAGTATTTAATGCATTTCACGGGTATTTATCATGTATACCTGATGTATAAAGTTTTACTGAATCTCATGAAATGTTGTCAATATGATCACGATACGATTGTGTTATGGATCGCAAAAAATCGGGGGGTCAGGCGCGGGGATTAGCAAGAATGTGTTAGAGGGATCCGGCGTGCTCAACTTACGCCACAGCACCGGACCTGAATTAAATTTCGGTGGACTGAAAGGGGAATCTCCAATACACCGTCACAACGCTGACGCGTGAGAATGGGGCAATTAGCGCTGATGGGATCCTTCAAGCGATCGCAATAAACCCGACAGGTGGCTATCCAGTGCCATCAGCACTTCAGGAGAGAGCCCAGACAGAATCTTTCTTTCGTTATCCACGTGTTTTTCTACCGCACGGTCGATTAACGCCAGTCCGTCCTGACTTAATTGCACCAGCATGCTTCGCGCATCCTCTGCATTTACCTGTCGGGTAATCAGCCCTCTGGATTCAAGGCGTTTTAAGCGATGCGTCAT
This sequence comes from Candidatus Pantoea communis, assembly GCF_011752685.1. Taxonomy (NCBI): domain Bacteria; kingdom Pseudomonadati; phylum Pseudomonadota; class Gammaproteobacteria; order Enterobacterales; family Erwiniaceae; genus Pantoea; species Candidatus Pantoea communis. Next base: position 97,562 of record NZ_VWXC01000012.1, on the reverse strand, counting down.
GGTGCCCGAGGTGACCATTAGCGTCGAAAACAACTCGGTAGGACTTAAACTGTAAGGTGCTCCGGCACGGCGCAGTGTTGCCAGCATATCAAACTCCCACATGCTCAATTCAAACTCGGCAAAGGCCTCTTCAAGTCGCTGTTCAATCAGCGCCGTGCAACGCTTGAGACGTCCAATCGGCCCCATCGGGCTGCAGTCTAAATCTGGCCGCTCGCGCTGCCACTGCTGAAGGATGAGATCGACGGCATCAGATCGGGTTTCAGATGGATCATTCATTTATCTTGACTTCAAGGTAATTGGTGGACACACTTATTTTATCTTGAATTGAAGATAAAGGCAAAATGATGCAATCCTCTTTCTCTCTTTCGTACTGGCGTGACGTGATATTGACTGCCCTGGCCCCGGCTATCTGGGGATCGACCTACATCGTCACCACGCAATTTCTGCCACCCGACCGTCCTTTTACGGCGGCGCTGATTCGGGTACTTCCGGCAGGGGTATTGTTGTTGCTGTTCACTCGTCGCCTGCCCGCCAGCCGCGATATTGGACGGCTCATTATTCTTAGTGCGCTGAATATCGGTGTTTTCCAGGCACTGTTGTTTGTCGCTGCCTATCGACTGCCCGGCGGGCTTGCTGCCGTATTGGGCGCGATACAACCGCTGCTGGTGATGTTACTGGCATGGGGAGTTGAACATCGGGCGCCAGCAAGAATCACTTTATGGGCCGCGCTGGCCGGGGTTGTCGGTATGGCCTTGCTATTACTCTCTCCGCAAACAGTGTTCGAACCCGTCGGCATTGTGGCAGCGTTGTTGGGCGCGACCTGTATGGCCACAGGCGTATGGCTGACTCGCCGCTGGAAAATGGATTTGCCGGTGATGGCCCTCACCGGCTGGCAGCTGATACTGGGTGGAATATTGTTGCTACCCGCAGCCTGGCTGATTGACGCCCCACTGCCCACACTGACGCTGCCGCAGTGGGCCGCTTATGCCTATCTCTCCCTGGCCGGTGCATTTGTGGCATACGGGTTGTGGTTCAGGGGAATTGGCCGCCTGCCCAGCGTTGCGGTGGCATCGCTTGGATTACTCAGCCCGATCACCGCCGTGCTGCTCGGCTGGTTAGTGCTATCTCAGGTGATGAGCGGTACGGCTTTTGTCGGACTGGTCATCGTTTTAATCAGCGTGTTGCTCGTGCAGCGTACATCCCTTCGTGGCAATTAAGGTTTCACTCGACATTTTCCAGACGTCGAATCCACCATCCTCTCTCCTTTAATGAACCAGCCGGTTTTGTTAATATTTATCGCCGACAAAGGAGAGAGTGATGCGCACGCTAACCGAACAAAAGAGAACTGACATTATCAACGCCGCTTCAGCCGTGTTCCTGGAACAAGGATATGAGCGAGCCTCAATGGATGGCGTAGCAAAGCAGGCCGGTTGCTCGAAGGCGACACTCTATAATTACTTCGCTTCTAAAGAGAGCCTGTTTGAAGCCGTTGTCAGATGTTTTAGTACAAATTTTCTGATGCGTGCGGCTGATGAACTTAACCACCCGGAGACTCAACCCCTGTTGTTAAGTGAGAAGTTGCAGCGTTTTGGTGAAGGTATGCTGGGCGCGCTGACATCAGACTGGAAGGCTCTGCAGTTGTACAGAATGGTGGTCGGTGAAGCGGGCCATTCCGATATCGGCGCGCTTTTTCATGAGTCCGGGGTACGTGAGAGTATGAACGCCCTGACGGCGGTAATGGAGCATCACATCGCCAGCGGGGAATTGATCGGCGGCAGCCCGGCATTACGCGCCAAACAATTTTCAGCTTTAGTAAAAGCTGAAGTCGATGAACTATTCCTTCAGCGAACGTTGCCGAATTATACCAAAAGTGAGGTGACGACTATGGTGCAAAACGCCGTTTCGTTGTTCCTCAGAGGTGCCGCTCACCACATCTGAATTCTGGCTGACAGAATGAAAATAAGCGCCACCACCACAATGGTGTCGATAATCAGCAGCATCAATAAGGGTTTGCGGCGCGCCCCCCAAACCCTGACCGCATAAAAACGGCTTAGTTTTATGCCTGATTGCCATAGATAAATTAACTCCACGAGATTGCGGATGGCGCGGATGAGCAAAAATACAATTGCCGCAAATCCGGCCATCATTCCACCAGGTCTCCGGTAAACCTTTCACTCGACACTAACGTACGTCTTTCATTCACCTCTCTGCCCCCGCATCACGATGTCACACCCTGAAACCTCTTCTTGACAGATTTATGCTAACTGATATTAACTAAACCGTACAGTTCATTTATGTCTTCTATCGGAGAGTATCAAGATGAGTCGTTTGTTCAGCCCGTTGTGTCATAGCCTTGTATTAGCGGCCGCTTTTACCGCTGTCGGTTGTTCCTCCACCAGCCCGGTGAAATATGCTGGTATCGCGTCAGCATCACGCATGTCGCCGAATACGTCTGACGATAGCGATCGCATTCCCTTTCGTTATGCCGCTCCCGTAGACTGGAGCAAATATCGCAGTATCAGCATTGAACCGGTCGACATTTACAGCGGCAATGATGCGCAATTCAATGACTTGTCTGTGGATGATCGTCGTCAACTCGCTGAATATATGCGTAAGAAGTTTGAAGACGTGCTAGCGGAGAAATTCATCACCAATCCCCCTGCCGGGGCGGCTCCTGCGCTCAAATTGAAACTGACGCTGACCGGCGCCGATACCACGCCGCAAGTGATTGGTACACTCACAAAGTTTGATTTAGCCGGCGGCCCATACAATATCGTTCAGTCGGTACGTGGAGGACGTGGCTTGATGAGTGGCTACGTGAATTTCGCCGTGGAGGTGAAAGATGCGGCATCAAACGAACTCTTACTGGCGTACGTTGCGGAACAATATCCAAATGCGATGAACGTGGGTGCGACTTTTGGTTCACTTAGTGCAGCAGAGACAGGAATTGATAAAGGGGCTGAGCAACTTTTAGAGAAGTTACGCCAGTAAATCAAACGGTAAAGGCTGCCAGCCTCTGTTCGGCATGCTGGCAGCATCAATGATCAGTGCCGATTATTTCTTCTTATTTAACATCGATTTTAAATCAGCAAAGGGATTATAGGTTGCTGCTTCTACATCGTTCTGCGCATCTTCCCCGGCCACCACTCGGGTGCCGTACATGTCAGCTTCGGTGTACTTAGAGTGCTCATGGTCGTGACAAAAGAGACACAACAACTCCCAGTTACTGCCATCTTCCGGGTTGTTAGTATGATCGTGATCGATATGATGCACGGTGAGTTCACGCAGGTTGGAGTAAACAAATTCACGTGAGCAGCGTCCACAAACCCAAGGATAGATTTTTAATGCTTTCTCACGGTAGCCGCTTTCCAGCCGTGCATAGTTTTTCGGGATCAGAGCCATTGCCAATGTTACCTGTTTAGCAGAGATATTCGGGTGTTAGTGCTGCCAATATAGCGCAAAACCCTCAGCAAGAAGAGTGCGCTGTTTCCGCTGTGTTGAATCAGTGAATCCTGGCGAACCTCGAACAAGCATGACTACAATTGCCGCTGGTGTACTGTAATCCGCTGCGGGCCTGGGAAAGAGGGTTGGGGCCGCATCAGGTATCATCATGGCAAGCGTTGTTCTGGTCCTGGGGTAAAAGGGTTTGGTAAGATAACTGCATTGTGAATAGCTGTGATTTATGACGAAAACGCTAATGCAATGTCCTGGCGATGTTCGTTATTCTAGCCCGGACCTAATCATGAAATTAAAAGGCATTTAAACTGACCTACCAGGTGATTTATGGACAATTTATCTGTTGAAGTATCTGCCGTTATTGAGCCCGAACATTTACAACCCATAGATGCTGGTCTGTCGGCCTTTAATATGGAGATAGCAGGTTACAATGACCATTCCCCTCTGTCTGTGGTTATCAGGTGCAATGACTCACAAAAAGTCCTGGGTGGAATACTTGGTCGCACCTATCTTGGGATGCTGTTCATCGATCTGGTGTATTTGCCCTCAGAACTGAGATCGAAAAGTTTAGGAGAAAAACTTCTTACACATGCTGAAGAAGAAGGCAGAAATCGAGGCTGTATTTCCGCTTTTCTCTATACCATTAGTTTTCAGGCTCCTGAGTTTTATAAAAAACACGGCTGGGAGGAGTTTGGCCGCATTGCCTGTCTACCGGAAGGCTCAAGTCGCATATTCATGAAAAAAACGCTTTAGAAGCTTGGTACACATTCGCGACTGCTGATAAGTTGCTGTTACCTCTTTTGATAAGGAATATCGAATGCCTGAATACTGTTTTTATAAAAAAAGAAACCAGATCGCGGCGCTGCAAAAGTCAGATAATGTGAGGGCAACTCTGTTAACCCGTCAGGGATTCGAAAAACAGTTTGAAGAAGTCAGCGCGGCCGATGAAAAGGCAGCACTTTCTCGCTTTGATGACATCCGTAAAGAAAAACGCATAGACCAGCACAATTTTCGGGCGGGGGCTATAACGATGCCGTTCATTGGGGTTTTAACCGCCATCACTAGCCTTTTTTTCCGCAAAAAATAACCGGCGCTAATCTGGCTTAAACTTTCTATACATCTAAAGAACACTCAATTAAGGAATTCCGTGTTAGCCAATATCCTTGTTGCTCTCGTCGCCGTGATTCATATCTACATTCTGGTGCTGGAGATGTTTCTGTGGGAGACGAAAACCGGCCGGAAAGCCTTCAAACTCAGCGTCGACTTTGCGCGCGAAACCCGAGTGCTGGCGGCCAATCAGGGCCTTTATAACGGTTTTCTGGCGGCGGGTTTACTCTGGGGGTTATGGCTGGGAGAAAACGGTGTGTCTGTCACTCTGTTTTTCCTCATCTGTGTGTTGATTGCCGGAATCTTCGGCGCGATGACCGCCAGTCGAAAAATTCTCTATGTGCAGGCCCTTCCCGCTCTGATTGCCTTGCTGGCATTACTCCTGCGCTGATACGACGATTTATCAGGATCTCGAACCTCGCCGTGATCAGCCTTCGTATTACAGGTATAATCCGGCCAGGTTTTAACGGATTTTAGAGACGAAGATGACAAAACTCACTTTACAAGAGCAGATGCTCAAAGCTGGATTAGTTTCCACCAAGAAAATGGCCAAAGTGCAGCGCACTGCCAAGAAGTCTCGTGTGCAGGCACGTGAAGCTCGCGAAGCGGTGGAAGAGAATAAAAAAGCGCAAATTGAGCGTGATAAGCAGCTAAGTGAGCAGCAGAAGCAAGCCACTTTGTCCAAAGAGTACAAAGCACAGGTTAAGCAACTGATCGAAATGAACGCGATCACCGTTGCCAAAGGGACGATTGATTTCAACTTCACCGATAGCAACTTAATTAAAAAGATCAGTGTGGATAAGACCACGCAAACACAGTTGATCAATGGCCGTCTGGCGATTGCGCGCCTGGCTGCGGATAGCAGTGGCGAAAGCAAATACGCGATTATTCCCGCCAGCGTGGCTGATAAAATTGCCCAGCGTGACGCAGATAGCATTGTGTTGAACAGTGCATTGAGTCAGGAAGAGCAGGATGAAGACGATCCGTACGCGGACTTCAAAGTGCCGGATGATTTGATGTGGTAATGAATGCCGCCCGTGTCAAAACGGGCTGGCATGACGCGCAGTGATGTTCTCCCCGCTAATGGGATGGACAAAATGCAATTCACTGGCGTGCAGCATCAGCCGGGGTGTTTTTTCCGTACCCGGCTGCAGCAATCCTCCATACAGATCACAGCCAAGAATCGGATGGCCCAATTGCTGGCAATGGATACGCAATTGATGGGTGCGGCCCGTCTCTGGCAATAGCTGCACCCGCGTAACCGGCAATAACACGCCATTATCCCCTTCACGAGTTAAGCGTTCTATTACCTGATAGCACGAACGCGCAGGTTTCCCCGTCTCGGCACAAATCGACATCAACGGAAACAGCGCCGGGTCTTTTGCTATCGCGGCGTCAATCAACCCTTCATTATGGTTGAGATGTCCGCACAATAGCGCCGTGTAAATTTTAGTCACGCTGCGCTGGCTAAACTGCTGGCACAACAAGGCGTTGATCGCTTTGTTGCGCGCCACCACCATTAATCCGGATGTCCCGAAATCGAGGCGATGCACTAAGGTGCAGCCGGGGAATAACTTCACCAACCGGTGATGCACGGAATCCAGATTTTGCGGATTTTTACCTGAAAGGCTGAGCAGCCCCGTGGGTTTATCGATCAATACCAGATGCTCATCCTGATAGAGAATCGAGATCTCTTCAGAACACGGCGGAGCTATAAAGGTATCGTTAATGGTGGACATCGGACTGCCAGGCTGGGAAGTGGGAGCGGATGATAACCAATTTTCAGCGGGCTGACGAATTTTGCCCTCTTCTCACAGGCTCGCGCTCGCACAGCAGAAATTTATCGTCCAGACTTACAGCAAAGGCGTAGTCTGCGCAGGCAATGTGCTTTACACTGCGCGCTGCAAAAAACTGATTAGATTAACGATTAAGTAGGCGGTAATGGCGATGAACGGAACGATCACAACCTGGTTTGAAGACAAAGGTTTTGGATTTATCAAAGATGAAAACGGAGACAACCGTTATTTCCATGTGATTAAGGTCGCCAACCCTGATCTGATTAAAAAAGACGCGGCAGTGACGTTCGAACCGACCACCAATAACAAAGGTTTATCGGCCTTTTCGGTGAAAGTAATACCGGAAAGCAAATACATCTTTATCGCCGGTGAGCGTCTGAAGCTCACATCGATTAAATCCTTCGTGGTTTACAGTGAAGAAGAGCCGGTTGATACCCGCATTGATAAAGAAAACACCGTACTGTCGGTGGGCCTTCTGATGAACAACATCAAACCTAAGACTGACGTTAAACCTGATGAAATGCGCTCAGTAAAAAAACTGGCGGTGACCACTTTCCAGGGGACGACGCTGATCTTTACTGAAGATGAGATCGACATTGATGCCGCAGTGAAAATGCTCAAAGTTTAAAGGGGAGCTGATAATGAATAACAATATTCCACTGAAGTATTATGACATTGCCGAAGAATACGCGTCGGAATCTGAACACGATGTGAGCGAAGCAGAACTCGATGCACTGGCGCACTACTTCCAGCTGTTACTGACTCGTCTTAGCAATAACGAAGAGATTAGCGAAGAGTCGCAGCAAGAGATGGCCCGTGAAGCGGGTATTCAAGCGGTGCGAATCGATGAGATTGCCAATTTTTTGAATGAATGGGGCAACGAGTAAGCCCTGTTGTTTAAAAATACTCTGCGCATTTCAAGGCGGCCATAAGGCCGCCTTATCGTATCAAAATCGACAACCCTGAAACTACAGCTTATCCCCTTCCTGTGACTGCACCAGATCGTCCGCTTTTAACCCCTGCGGCGCGATAAAGATTTCCATATTTTCGCGTGACAGTTCCCAATGTTCGAACACCAGATCCACCACCTTCTGCTCATCACGCGCTTCAATCGCGCTGATAAAGGCATCATGATGTTCGGCAGCTAACTGCAGGCGCCGTTCCATGTCTTCATTTTGCGGGCGGAAGAAGGTGTGGCCGATGCGGCAATGGTCTATAAGTAAGCGCCCCAGGCTAGGCTGTAAATAGGGATTGGCAGCCATCTCGCCCATGATCTCATGGAAACGATTGTTCTCCAGTGCCAGCGCTTCGGCATCACGCGTCTGCACCGCTTTACGGAAGCGCTTTTGCGTCTCTTTCAGCGATTTCAGCTGGGAAGGTTTAAAATTCTGTACCGCCAGGCGACCGGTAGCGGCGTAGATCATCGGTGCGACGAGGAAGAAATTGCGCAATGTGGAATGGCTCATCGGGATGACGCGCACGCCGCGTTTTTCGACGATTTCTAAGTAGCCCTCTCCTGCCAGTCGCTGGAAAACTTCACGCACAGGCGTGCGAGATAAACCGTATTGTCCCGTCAGGCTGGCTTCATCCAGCAACTCGTCTGGGTCCAGTTCCATGGTCAAAATTAGGCGTTTTAAATCTTCGTATAACGCTGCTTTTCCCGATCTCAAAGTGACCTCCTGTGATGACATTCCGCATGCGATTCCTGCTTAACCTACAGAAAAAGTGTGTATACAGCAAAAATAATTATGGGATATTTTTTGCATTCTGCGGTGGATCACAGAAAAGGGAATGATGATATTACAAGGAGTTACAGAAGAAAAAAACGAGTCGTCATCTGCAGAGAATTATCCTATTTCCAGGGCATACCCGCCATCCGTGGCGGGCATTAAGCTTACTCAGCAGGCACATCAATCCAGATGGTTTTCAGCTCGGTGTACTGATCAAGTGCGTATACAGATTTATCACGTCCACCAAAACCAGACTGTTTATAACCACCAAATGGCGTGGTTGCATCACCTTCACCGAAACAGTTAACCGTCACCGTTCCCGCACGCACTGCACGTGATACGCGAATAGCACGGCTTAGTTTGCCAGTGTAAACCGATGCCGCCAGACCGTAATCAGTGTCATTTGCCAGTGCAATGGCTTCGGCTTCCGTTTTAAAGGTGGTGACACACAGCACCGGCCCGAAGATCTCCTCGCGGAACAGTGCGCTTTTCGGCGTCACGCCATCCACAATGGTCGGCTGCACGTAAATACCGCGATCGGTGAATCCGCCCTGAATGATGCGTAATCCTTCTTTGCGCGCGGTTTTCAGATAGTCACTGACTTTGCAGAAATGATCGGTGGTGATCATGGTGCCCAGACGATTCTCTGGATCCAGCGGATTGCCCATGCGCCATTCACCGATCTGCTCCGCGATCTGAGCGAGCAGTTTATCCTTAACCCCTTCCTGCACCAGCAGTCGGGAAGTTGCAGAACAGTTTTCACCCATATTCCAGAATGCGCCGTTTAACACATTGGCGGCAACGCTGGCCAGATCTTCGGCATCATCGAACACCAGCGCCGGGTTTTTCCCGCCGCATTCCAGCACAATCTTCTTCAGATTCGATTCCGCGGAATAGTGCAGGAAACGGCGTCCAGTCGCCGTTGAACCGGTGAAGCTCACCATATCAATATCAGGATGCAGGCCGATGGGTTCCCCCACCTCTTTCCCGGTACCGGTGACGATGTTGAGCACGCCGGCTGGAATACCCGCTTCATGCGCCAGTTCAGCCACGCGCAATGCCGTTAGCGAAGTTTGCTCCGCCGGCTTCACAATCACCGAGCAGCCAGCAGCCAGCGCTGGGCCGATTTTCCACGCCAGCATCAGCAGCGGGAAATTCCATGGCAGCACGCAGCCCACCACACCCATCGGCTCACGAACGATCATCGCCATCGCCCCGTTGCCGGTCGGCGCGGTCTGGTCGTACAGCTTGTCGATGGCTTCCGCATGCCAGCGAATCACGTGAATCGTCTCTGGCACGTCCACTGCCAGGCATTCGCTAACCGGTTTGCCGCTGTCGAGACTTTCCATTACCGCCAGTTGCGTGACTTCGTTCTCCAGCAAGTCAGCCAGCTTGAGTAATACGGCTTTGCGCTCGCCGGGATAAAGCTGGCTCCAGCTGCCTGACTCAAACGCGCTACGTGCGCCCTGTACCGCCAGGTTCACATCCGCGCTTTCACAAGCAGCGATGTGCGTCAGAATCTCACCCGTCGCAGGATTGGTGGTCTCCAGTGTTTTGCCGGAGACCGCCGCAGTAAAACGTCCGTTAATGAACGCCTGATCCGGGAACCGCAGTTCTCGCGCCACGTTCACCACATCGCTCAGCGTTTGTACCTGTTTCATGCGCACTCCTTAAAGCACTGCAACGGCTGCCACATTGCGTTTCACACCGTCGATCACGGCCTGCAACTGCGCTTTCTCTTCTTCTTCCAGTGCCTGCAGCGGTGCGCGCACCGGGCCTGCTTTCAGGCCTGCCAGTTCAGAACCGTATTTAATCGACTGCACAAACTTGCCACCATCAAGGAAGTTCATCAGTGGCATCATCGCAGCCATGATCTTACGTCCTTTATCGAAATCTTTTTCCACGACGCAGGCGTTGTATAACGCGACGTGCTCACGTGGAATGAAGTTAGAGCCCGCACACACCCAGCTACGCGCGCCCCAGGCGAAGAATTCCAGCGCCTGATCATCCCAACCACAAGAAAGCGCGATGTTCGGGAATTGACAGGCCAGCAGATGCAGATTGTTGAAGTCGCCTGAACTCTCTTTAATCGCCACCACATTTTTCGAACGGCTCACTTCGCGGAAGTAAGTTTCTCCCATGGAGATGCCCATACGGCCCGGATAGTTGTACAGCATGATCGGCAGCTGAGCGGCCTTGTCAACGGTCAGCGCATGGTGGGCGTTTTCCAGTTCGGTTGGCAGCGCATACGGCGGTGACGTCACCAGAATGGCATCGGCTTTATGCTCACGAGCGTGGGTTGCAAAAGCCACCGCGTCTTCAGTGCGAATCGCGCCAGTACCCACAATCAGTGGCAGACGGTTGCCAATCACTTTACGTGCATGTTCAACCAAAGACAGACGCTCTTCCGCGCTTTGTGCATAATACTCACCGGTTGATCCACCGATGATAATGCCGTGCACGCGCGCTTCGATCAGCGATTCGAGGACGTTGGCGAACGCCGCGAAATCAATGCTGCCATCTGCTGCGTAAGGGGTAATTGCCGGGGTGTAGATACCTTCAAATGTCATCACGAAATCTCCAGGTGAATTCAGGACCAAATGCAACGCCGTATGGTTGCGTTTGTTAACAATTTGCATATCGCATGGAGAGAGGTCAATCGGGATAAGTTTTTTGTATACGTGAAAAATACAAAGGAAATACTGTTAGATGGAACATTCCTACCAGGAATTAATTTATATTCATTATTAATCAACAATTTAAATTATTTTTAGTGACGTAATAATTTTCTAAATGAATTCAGATAACGATCACATTCCATAACTATCGTCCCCTTTGAAGTATTTACACTGTGCGTCAGGCGGCATAGTTTTATGCTGGTTTTAACCTGAATTTAACAGGTAAGCTTGCACCGGCATTTCAGGTGAACATTGTGTAGAAGAGGTAGCGGGTGATGCCCCAAAAGAAAGCGACGCTCATAGGTTTGATTGCCATCCTGTTATGGAGCGCGATTGTTGGATTGATCAAAAGTGTTAGCGAAGGCTTCGGTCCGATCGCTGGGGCGGCATTGATCTACAGCTGTAGTGCCATATTGCTGCTGTTCAGCGTGGGATTTCCCAACCTGAAAAAATTTCCCCGCCGCTATGTGATTATCGGCAGCGTGCTGTTTGTCTGCTACGAACTTTGCCTGTCGCTCTCACTCGGGTTTACCCATAGCGGACGGCAAGCGATTGAAGTGGGCATGGTGAATTATCTATGGCCAAGTATGACGATTGTGCTGGCGGTGATTGTTAACCGGCAAAAAGTCAGCCCGCTGATTATTCCTGGTGTGATTTTAGCCGTGGCAGGAATATGTCGCGTACTGGGTGGCGATCAAGGATTTTCGCTCAGTGAAATGACGAACAATATAATGGAAAACCCGCTGAGCTATGGCCTGGCATTTACCGGCGCCATCATTTGGGCCATTTATTGCGTGGTCACCAAAAGAATTGCCAACGGTAATAACGGTATTACGCTGTTCTTTGTTTTAACAGCATTAACATTATGGGTTAAATACCTCATTTCGCCGCAACCCGAATTTGCACCCTCTTTTAATACGTGGATTTCACTGGCGCTGGCGGCGATGGCAATGGGATTCGGTTACGCGGCGTGGAACGTCGGCATTTTGCATGGCAATGTGACGGTATTAGCCGCCGCCTCTTACTTTATCCCGATCATTTCATCGATTTTAGCGGCCTTTATTCTCAGTTCGCACCTTACCCTGTCGTTTTGGCAAGGCACGGCGATGGTCAGTCTTGGGTCGTTAGTCTGCTGGTGGTCAACACGTACCGTGGTTACCAAAAGTGTCAGCAGTAAGATTTCTGAATAACGCTTCGGGAGGCATGGTCGCCTCCCGCAAAAAAGCCACATCAAAATGATAAAGCTCTCAGTTGTATTTATCCGACTATCCTGCACCGGAGGAAATGATATATGAAACAATCCCGTTAGCGTTATCGATGCACTTCTTTTTTAATTTCTGTTCTGAATAACATTTTAATCACCGCTACAGGTTTAAATTTATCTGGCGTCCTGATGATGTTAAGCACCCATCGCAGATTGTGCTTAATTCAGTCGCATTGGCGTAGTGAAGTTCCCTCACGCCGAAAAGAAACAGGAGTAAAACATGTCCAATAACATGTCTGTTGAAGATGTTCCTATCAGCCGTTTCCACCGCTTATTAACGGTGCGCTCAGGCGGCGGCTCTTTCGTCGATGGCTATGTGCTCAGTATTATTGGTATAGCCATGACGAAAGTGTCGCCGGCCTTGGGTCTCAGCCCATTATGGGAAGGTCTGATTGCGGCTTCCGCCCTGATCGGGATTTTCTTTGGTGGCTTCATGGGTGGCGTACTGACCGATCGCCTGGGTCGCCGCATGATCTACTTCGTCGGCCCCACCCTCTTTATTGTCTGTTCGCTGGCGCAGTTCTGGGTACAAAGCGGAGAAACGCTCTTTGCCTTACGCTTTATGACGGGCGTCGCCGTGGGCATTGAATACCCGGTTGCTACCGCTTTTCTGGTTGAGTTTATGCCGAAGAAGTCGCGCGGCCCCTGCCTCGCCACGCTCACCATTCTGTGGTTTGCCGGGGCGGCCACCGCGTATCTGGTGGGTGAAGCTTTGCTGAATTTTGGCGGTGTAGAAGCATGGCGTTATACGTTGGCGAGCACCGCAGTCATCGGCGCGCTGCTCTTCATTGTCAGAATGGGCACACCTGAATCACCGCGCTGGCTGATTAGCAAAGGACGACATCAGGAAGCAGAAGCCGTTATCCGCCGCGTCTATGGCGACCGCTTTAGTCTAAAGAACCTGCCCCCACAACCTGAAAACAATCACCTGTCATTCGGTAGCTTGCTGCATTCCGGTTATGGCAAACGCATGGCGTTTGTGACCATTTTCTGGACCTGCTCGGTTATTCCGGTGTTCGCCGTATATGCCTTTGCACCCAAAGTTTTGCAGGCGCTACATCTCAGTGGTGATTGGGCATCTTACGGTTCCATCGCCATTACCTTGCTGTTCGTGGTGGGCTGCATGATCGGCACGCGCCTGGTGAACTCACTGGGACGCCGTAAGTTGCTGTTGCACAGTTTCTTGTGGTCAGGTCTGGCACTGCTGTTACTCGGTGCCTTGCGTGATGGCCCTTCAATGATCATCCTGCTGATGTTTGGTGCTTACGCCCTGTTTATCGGCGGCGCGCAGGTGCTGCAGCTGGTCTATCCAAATGAGATCTTCCCGACTGAAATTCGCGCCGGAGCCGTCGGCATTGGCACCTCAATGTCGCGCATTGGCGCGGCGGTGGGAACATATCTGGTGCCGATTTCACTGCAAACCATCGGCATTGGTTCCACGATGTACATTGCTGCAGGCATTACATTTATCGGTCTGATCGTGTCGTGGTTCCTGGCACCGGAAACCGCATCGCGCAATCTGGATGATGCGGCCTCACTGGAGGAAGAAAGACCAGCGCCATCCGTTTCTGGCAAACTCTCTAAGCATTCGCACTAAGTAAAAAGGGGCCATTTCGGCCCCTACTCCTTAACCAATCTCTCCACCACACGCCGCCGTTTACGAAAGGAGCTGGGCGTTTCGCCATACTGCTTACGGAACCAGGCAATCAAATGTGAAGCATCGGCAAATCCTGTCGCAGTGGCAATCGCATTGATGCTGTTGCTGGAGTCCGCCATCAACTTGCGCGCCAGCTCCAGCCGCATACGTCGCCAGTAGACAGCCGCCGAGTAACCGGTGCATTTGGTGAAAATCAAATTGAGCTGGCGGAAAGAGACGCCTGCGAATTCGGCTACATCGGCCAGCGGAACCGGCGAATCGAGGTGATGTTTCATAAATTCGATGACCTTATTCACCAGCTCGTTTTCATACACATCCGGCTCGTTAAGCGTGTTCTTTTGCTGTGTCTTTTTGACCGGTGCAGCGGGCTCTTCCACCAGCAAATACTTTAAGACCTTCTGTGAACGCACTAGCCCACAATGCTGGCGGATCAGATCGGCAGCGAGATCGATCGCCGTGCCGCCGGGGCAGGAAATAATGCCACCATCCTTGATGTAGGTCTTGTCGATGACCGGGATCGCTTTCGGAAATCGCAGGCGAAATTCATCACGCGTGGTGAAATGAATGGCGCAATGCCGCCCATCCAGCAGGCCTGCGTTGCCAGCGACAAAGGCGCCGCTACACAGCGTGATGATGGGAATATTACGCGCATGTAAGTCGCGAAGTGCCTGTAACAGCCACGGTGGCGACTGGCGTGTTTCTTCCAGTAAGCCTCCCGCCAGCACAAAGTAATCCCAGTTCTTGCTGAAATCGAGGTCAGCCGTAGGCGAAACCGGTAGTCCGCAGCTGGCTGTGATCGGCTGGTTATCACAAGTCATCCATTCCCAGCGACAAAAGATCTGGCGACTGGTAAACGATTCGTCTGCCGCAAAACGCAGTGACTCTACCAGCCCTGCGACGGAGGCCAGGGTAAAACTTTTCATCAGCAAAAAGCCGATGGTGAGATCCGGTTTCGGTTCGCCAGGTTGCTCGGCGAAAGCTGTTTGCGGCATGTTATTCAGGTTCCTGCAATCCACCCAGTTTGCTTAATAAGCGCTTCAGATCGGCGATATCCTGGCTGTTGAGGCCGGTGGTGATCATCTTCTCCGCGCTTTTTGCCTGCTCAATCATACGATTCAGCATCACTTCCCCTTCTGCGGTCATCGACACCAGTTTACGACGACGGTTGTTCACATCTGTCACTACATTCAGCAAACCGCTTTTATTCATGCGATCAATAACATAGGTGCCGGTGGCTTTATCAAACCCGGCACGCTGACCCAGCGTTTGCTGATCACAGGCTGACTCCTCAGCCAGTACCACCAGAATCGCGTATTGCACGGCTGACAGGCCGGTATCCACACATTGAGACCAGCAAAAAGTCGAGTGTTGTCCGGCACGCCTTACAAGGTGCATTAACGAACAATCGCCGTGCGGCCACAAGGGGGCGGCAAGAATTAAGTCAGGATTTTGTGACATCGGTGCACTTGACTCCTTAAATCGTCAAACTTATAGTTCGAACACAAACAGTTTGAGCTTAAACTATATAATAATTCGGGATACATATGAAGCTAGTTATCGGGATGACTGGCGCAACGGGTGCAGCAATCGGCGTCCGCGTGCTGTCTGCGTTGCGTGAACTTGAAGTCGAAACCCATTTAGTCATCTCCAAATGGGCGCGCGCCACCATCCAAAGGGAAACACCTTACAGTGTACAGGAGGTCGCTGCCCTCGCGACCAGGACTTACAGCGAACACGATCAGGCTGCGGCCATCTCCAGCGGATCATTTCGCGTGGATGGCATGATCGTGGTGCCGTGCAGCATGAAAACCCTGGCGGGTATCCGCAGCGGTTATGGCGATGGACTGATTACGCGCGCTGCTGACGTGACGCTCAAGGAGCAACGCAAGCTGGTGCTGGTGCCTCGCGAAGCGCCGCTCAACGCCATTCATCTGGAAAACATGCTGGCGCTCACCCGCGCGGGCGCGTTGATGCTGCCGCCAATGCCTGCTTTCTACAACAACCCGCAGTCCGTTGACGACATCATTAACCACACCGTTTCTCGCATTCTTGATCAGTTCGGCCTGGATAATGACATTACCCACCGCTGGACGGGTCCACGTTCTACCCTGGCTTAAGGAGAGCCTGATGAAATATTACGGCGATTTACGCAGCTTTATCACTGCCCTCGATGAAATGGGCGACATCATGCACGTGCAGCGTGAAGTGGATGGTGATTTCGAACCCAGCGCCATCACGCGCCGCAGCTATGAAATCCAGTCACCTGCGCCGCTGTTTCACAAGGTCGCCGGTGTCGCGCCGGGCTTTCGTCTGTTTGGTGCGCCTGGGGCATTATCGTCGCGCAGCGATATGCCCTACGCACGCGTCGCGATGTCACTGGGCTTAGCCCCTGAGTCCAGCGGCCCGGAGATTATCGAAGCTCTGTCCGCTGCCCGCTTTAAACCCGGTATTCCGCCTGTGCGCGTTGAGTCTGCTCAGGCAGAATGCCAGCAGAATATTTTACGTGGCGATGCGGCGAATCTTGACCGCTTCCCTATCCCGTTCGCTCATGACAAAGACGGTGGTCGTTACGCCAACACCTGGGGCACGCTGATTGTGAAAACCCCGGATGGAAAATGGGTCAACTGGTCTATTGCCCGCGTGATGAAGGTGGATGGCAAGCGCATGGTTGGTCTGATTGTACCAAGTCAGCATATTGGTCAGATCTGGACACAGTGGGTAGCACGCGGTGAGCCGATGCCTTATGCCCTGGTGCAAGGTCCGGCGCCGGCGATCTCATGTGTGTCCGGGATTCCGATCCCAGCCCACGCGGATGAAGCCGATTACATTGGTACACTTGCGGGAGAGCCGGTGCCGGTAGTGAAAGCCATTAGCCTCGATCTTGATGTGCCCGCAACAGCCGAAATTGTAATTGAAGGCCATGTCTCGATTGAGCGCGATTGTCAGGAAGGCCCCTACGGCGAGTACGGCGGCTATCTGGGCGAAGGCTCTTCGGCTCAGCCCACTTTCCACGTGGAAACCATTACCCATCGCGACGATCCGATCTGGCCGATGTCGATCACCGGCCGCCCCACCGATGAATCGCACACCTTGTGGGCAATGGGCTTAGCGGCGGATGCACTGACTTATCTGCGTGAAGCGGAATTGCCGATCAAAACCACCTGGATTCCGGAAGATTCCACCGTGCACTGGTTGCTGGTGGTGATGCCAGAAAACTGGCGCGAACTGCTGCCGGGTGTCAGCAGTGAAGAGTTGGCCCAACGCATTGGTGAAGTGCTGTTCAAAACCGATGCGATGGTATTTATCCCGAAAGTATATGTCGTGGATGATGACTTTGATCCCACCAACCTGCGTGAAGTGGTTTGGGCATTGTCAACGCGCGTGCATCCAGTCGGTCGTCGTGCCGTATTTGATGATCAACGTGTCATTCGCCTGCCGCAGTGCTATGACGAGGCCGAGTACGTTGCCGGTAAAGGCGCCAAAGTCGTGTTTGACACCTTACAGACTAAGCGCCATTTGCATGCTTCGTTCGCGCAAGGCTATCCGGAAGAAGTACGTCAGCGCATTCTGGATAACTGGCCGGAATAAATAATACACACCAACCGTAGCGGCCACATTTATTGCGCATCTTCCAGTGCCACCCTGGCTTTGAATACGCGTGATAAATCACGCCGCTAAGGTGCTCAACGCCTCTTCTACTCATGAAACGTAGCGACGCAATATATTGCCAGTATTGACGTCTCATGCATGCGCTAAGAGCCGCGCCGCTAGCGCATAAACATCTTACGATACATCGATGGCGTCATGCCCGTCACCTTAACAAAAGCCCGTCGTAGAACATCGTTACTGCGGTAACCACAGGCGGCCGGAATGGCTTTCAGCGGCATTGATCCTGCTTCCAGCAACTTACGCGCTTGCTCAATTCGCGCATTCTCCAGCCAATTGCCCGCCTGTACATCCATATGCTGACGGAAAAGCCTCGCTAAATGCCGTGTGCTAATTTGCATATGTGCGGCAAGATCATCGAGTGAACTCACCTGTGCCAGATTGGCCAAAGCCCATCTCTGCATCTCCTGAAACGCACTGCGCCCACCCAGCGAAAGTGGTTGTTTGCGAACAAAATGCCCTTGATTCACTGGCCGTTGAAAGAACATCACCAAATTGGCAGCGATATCCTGAGCCAATTCGCGCCCCAAATCTTCTTCCACCAACCTCAGGGCAAGATCGAGCCCCGACGTGACGCCAGCGGCGGTACGCAATCGTCCATCTGCGATATAAAGCGCATCGGCCTCCACCTGCGCATCCGGTACCTGTTCCATCAGTGCGTCAGCGCAGGCCCAATGGGTCGTCACTTTTTTACCACTCAGCAACCCGGTTTGTGCCAGCAGCAGCGCACCGGTACAAATCGAGCCAAAGCGCTGGCTGTGATGGCATAGCTCAATCAGACGAGCGGTTTGCTGCGCAGTTAGCTGCATATCCCGCGCCTCAGGTGCCCCCGCGATCAGAAACGTGTCAGTTTGCTGGATATCGTGCAGTGTGATATCCGCCATCAGGCGCACGCCCGAGGAACAACAAATATGTTCCCCTTCCAGTGACATGACTTGCAGCTGGTAAACGGCACGATTGAGCAGTCGGTTAGCTTCGGCAAACACATCCAACGGTCCAGAGACATCGAGCAATTGCGCCCCCGGCACCGCTAAAATCGCAAGATGGTGATTCATGCGCTATTCCCGTCTGTAAAAGTCTTAATGTCTTAAAAGGTCGCAAAAAGCTTATTTAAGACATTCTGCCTCGGCATTAAGCTGGTTGCAACTTAACCGAGCGGAGAACCTCCCATGAAATTTTCCATTAACGGCATCACTATTCCCGATACTGCAATGACCCGTGACGCGACGACGTTCGTCCGTGATACCGAATCCGATTTGCTGTTTCACCACTCCAGCCGCGTCTATTACTGGGGCGCACTCGCAGGACGCCGCTTAGATCTTAAGGTGGATGCTGAGCTGCTTTATGTCGGCTGTATGTTCCATGATGTTGGCCTGACGCACGAACACTGCAGCTGCGACAAACGCTTTGAGGTGGATGGCGCCAATGCGGCGCGCGATTTCTTGCAACAGTATGGTGTAGAGCAGGCCGATATCGATAAAGTCTGGACCGCGATTGCGCTGCATACCACCCCGGGCATTCCGCAATTTATGGCCCCGGAAATTGCGTTAGTCACCGCTGGCGTGGAAATGGATGTATTGGGCATCAACTATGATCACTTCAGCGATGCGGAGCGTGAAGCCGTGGTAGAACAGCATCCACGCCCAGCCCAATTTAAGGAGGAGATTATTCAGGCTTTCTACGATGGGATTAAAAACAAGCCTGATACCACCTTCGGCAATGTCAAAGCCGATGTCATTGCCGATAAGCAGCCTGGTTTTTCACCAATGAACTTTTGTCGCGTCATCCGTCAGTCAAGCTGGGTGGGATGAGTGGGCTGGCGCAGCGAACTCGCGCTGCGCCATACTTCGTTGTTCGCCGAAGCATCTTCATCTCCACTCGCTACACTGCTGCCATCACTGACTGATGGAGCTGAACCATGATTGCTGTCCTGTTTGAAGCACGCACCCAACCTGAGCACCAAGCCCGCTATCTTGAACTCGCCGCACAACTGAAATCTCAACTTACCCGTTTGCCTGGATTTATTTCAGTAGAGCGATTTTCAAGCCTCAACGATCCTGGAAAGATCCTGTCCCTCTCTTACTGGGAAAACGAAGAGGCCGTGCTGGCATGGAAGAGAAATATCTCGCACCTAAAAGCTCAACAGGAAGGTCGAAACTGCTTGTTTTCTTTCTACCACATCCGTATCGCTGCTGTACTGCGGGAATATGCGCACGAGGCAAGCCAACATGTTTGATATTCACGTGATGCTCAATAATGTCCCAGGCGAGTTAGCCGCATTAGGTTTGACCCTTGGCAAGCATGGTGTAGGACTTGAAGGAGGCGGCGTGTTCACGGTGGGTGAACAAAGTCACGCGCATTTTTTAGTTGTGCAAGGGGAGCAAGCCAGACAAGTGCTCATGGCGGCCGGTTTTCAGGTGGTTTCAGTACAACAGCCGCTGATCCGCAAGCTGAAACAGGATCGACCAGGACAGCTTGGCGAAATTGCTGACGTGCTAGCACGAAATGGCGTTAACATTCAGCTTCAATACAGTGACCACAACAACCAGTTGATCCTGATTACCGATAATCCTGAACGTGCAGCAGAGGTAACCACCGCATGGCAAGCCGTAGCAGCCCCAAAATCACCAATGAGACGGCGGAACAAGGCTTGCAGCAGGCGATGTCTGCTGTGGCTGCCGCTCTGGCCGACCCTTCGCGTGTCAGCATTTTGTGCGCGCTGATGGATGGCCGTGCCTGGACAGCCACAGAATTAAGCGGCGTCGCCGATATCGCCGCTTCCACCACCAGCGGACATCTGGGCAAACTACTGGATGCCCGCCTTGTCACGTGTTTATCTCAGGGCCGCCATCGCTATTTCCGTTTGGCGGGCAGCGATATTGCGCACCTGCTTGAAACCCTTATGGGGGTATCGATGCAGCCACAGCGAGCACTGGTTTCCGCTACACCCAGCCATCTGCGCCATGCCCGCACCTGTTATGATCATTTGGCAGGTGAACTGGCGGTTGAGATATACAGTTTTATGCAATAAAACGAATGGGTTGTTGCCGACGGTAGTGCTCTTACCCCCTTAGGCCGGCAGCAGTTAGAGAGCATCGGCATGCAGCGAAATCTTCGTAGTAAACGTAAACCTTGTTGTGCCTGCCTCGACTGGAGTGAACGCCGCATGCATCTCGGTGGCGCAGCGGGAGCCGCGCTTCTTAGTCTGCTAATTGATAAACAATGGCTAAGCCGCACGGCAGGCTATCGAGAGATAAATGTCACACCAGCCGGGAAAAAGGCGCTTCAACGCCTATTTTGCGTGCAGTTGTAAACATCAAAATAACACGCTCGTCACAAATATAACCTTTATCAAATCAGCAAAATTTAATCATCGATCATTTTATGTACTGGTCACTTATCGTTGCTAATATAGTGACGCAACACACAGCAATGCGTTGCCTACGAGAATTTTTCCTTGGTTTAATTACCCCGCCCGCTTAGCGGGCTTTTTTTTGTCCATGTATGCCCCATCCCAATAGCAGAGGCAGATGGTGAGTCAATAAAATGAGCGTTTCCTCTCATTAAGAAACGCTTGCTCTGCCGGCGTTGATGGGCGATTTAGGCGCTGATTCCGATGTGGATAGCGACCAAACACTTCAATAATCTGCCGATGCTCTAACTCACTCTGATAGTAAGACGATCCTTTCAGCGCATCGAACAACACTTCGGCTTGTTGATGGATAACACGAGACTCGGCATGCATCCAGGGCATCAAGAGAAAGCCTTTTTCATCCAGGTTCAGTGACGCATAGCCCGGAATTTTCACCGCTTCCTGCGCGAGCAATAGCGCCATGCCATCCTGCTGCCAGGCGAGAGCACTGTCCCGGTGAAGATTGCGGGAGAATTGATCCAGCACGATGACTTCTGCCAATCGTCCCCGAATGTCTTTCCGCCAGGCCGATAGCTCACCGCGACGAGCCGCTTCCCAGCTATTATAAAAACCATCTCGTATCGCTTCATCAAACCCGTCATTCTGTTTGAACCAATAGCTTTCATGGTGCGCGTTAAACCAGAATGCCAATACGGTTTCATACTCCATTCTCTTCCCCACAGATAATTCCCCTAATCACCATCAAGGTTAGGCTAAAATCGTGGTGGTTATCTGTTAGACTCGCGCGGGCGCAGTATGGATAAGGAAACCACTGAGGTGAATGCATGAGTAATCAACTGGATGAGCGACTACAAACCGAGCTGGATAGAATCAACGTAGAAGAGCAGCGTAATGACCGCCCCTACTTTGATATCTCCTTTATCAAAAATTATCCCGGTTTATTCAGCCTGATGTGGATACTGTTTGTTCTTACCATGGCGCTGCTGTTGTACTCCGACTCTTTCGGCACCATCGAATATGTGGTTTGCATTCTGATTTTTGCGGTGTGTAATTTCTTCTTCTTCTTCCATGTCAATCCGTCGTACAAAGCGAAGGATATCGATAAAGGTGCCTGGAAGAATTGCTACACCGGTGACTGGTATATGGAAGTCCATGTCCGGGACGCTTTTGTCGATGAACTGCTGGGCAGCGCCATTCTGACCGAGAGTGAAAAAACACGGCTAAACGAGATGCGCGCCAGGAAAGGTTATCTGTACTTTGCTGATATCTATCGTTTAAGGCATTAAACCCTCACAGCGCGCCGCTCCCGCGACGCGCTTTCCATGCTATTTCACCACCGGATGCTTAGTAAACTGCAGCGCCTGCATAAATTTGTCATCCAGATGCAGATGCTGCCGCACCAAATCTGCTGGCGTACTGGCCAACCATTGATTCAATGAAATATCCGCGTAGTAATCGCTTTTAAATAATTCTAAAAACCGCAGCGGCTTATCACCGATATTTTCAATGTAATGCCCCATGGCGAAAGGAACATAACCAACATCACCCGCGCGGAAATCGAAGGTCCGAGCCTGCCCCGATGAGGCAAACACGCCCATGCGACCTTCACCTTCCAGATAGTATTGCCACTCATCGTTGTTTGGATGCCAATGCAATTCCCGCATAGCGCCGGGCTCAAGTTCCACCAATGCAGCGGCGACGGTTTTTGATATGGGGAAATTACTGGTGTCGGTAATGCGTACAGTGCCACCCGGCAGGGTAATCGGTTTTTGCGCCAGCATTTTATGCGAGAAATTCAGCACAGATTTCACGCCACCTTTCACAGCTGCAGAATCCCCGCCCTCCGGCGCTTTCCCGGCAAAAATATACTCGTCGGCCGGTGATGGCAGCGTGTTGAAAACGTCCGCTGATACGCCAAAATTTTTGGCGAGCACTTCAGGCGGAATGTGTTTAAACCAGTCGCTAAGCAGGAAAGTGCTGTCCTCATCAAAGTTACCGTTATCAAAGGCCAGTAAAAACTCGCAGCCGTCGGGACCGAGCCCCTGGATAGAGTGCGGCACACCAGGCGGGAAATACCACAGGTCACCCACGCCAACATCATCCACAAACCATCCACCTTGGGTGTCCAGTGCAGTGATACGTGCATTGCCATAGAGCATGTACGCCCACTCGCCCTCTTTATGCCAGTGCAGTTCACGAATGCCGCCATTATCAAGCCGCATATCTACACCAGCGATGGTAGTGGAAATCCCTAATTCGCGTTGTGTCACCTGCCGCGTCCAACCTCCGCTCCCTTTTCGTACATGCGCATCGCTAAAAGAGAAGCGCAGATTCGGTAATGTACCGCTGTCTGTTGCGGGTGGATCGACAATATCGGGGTTGAGCCCCTCACGGATAGGATCGTGTGGACCGGGGTCGCGGGGATGGCGGGGATCGTTTGCTGGGTAAGTGGCCACTGTTGCCTCGTGGGCATGAACTTTACCCGCTGCCAGCGCCACGGTGCCACCCGCTGCAAATGCCATGAAGGTTCTACGAGATAAGTTTTCTAATTTCATACCTGCTGTTTCCTCAGTTTCTTATGGTCTTAAAAGAGCTCCTTAACCATAGTGAAACTGTGGTATTGCGATGTAACAGCGTGCTGGTCGTTTCAAATCAAGGATTTAATCGAGGACAGAAACTAATCTCATCAACAGGTTGAAATAAACAAATTGTTGATTAAACATTGAGGTTCTGGCGCGCATCCAAATGAATAAAAGGCACGAAGAGGTTAATTCAGCCAAAAAACCATTAGAAAAAATTATCAAAAACCCATCATATAGTTAATGAAATGTTACAAATGACAAGCAAATCGCTTATACCCACCTGCAATTTGATGAGGGTTAGCAGACAAACCACTGTTGTCTGCTCTGTGAATCTATTGTTGCCGCTGGAGGCATCGGGATAAATGGAAGCAGGGTTTTAGGATTGGAAAGCCAAACTTACTCATTGAGTATATTCTGGTTTTTCAGTTCTAAAACCTAAACCAATTAAACGACCGAACAGATGGCGCAAGAACGGAAAACGGCTGATCATCTGCGGCACTTTACTCGGCGTAGTGCGCTTACGTTTATTACTGCTCATTTTAATTTGCAGGAATTGCGTGGCAACGGTGGGAAACTGTCGGCGCTGTTGCACTTTCTGCAGGTCACGTAGTGTGACATGGCCTTTTTTCAGTGGAAGAGTCAGGCAATTGGCCGCTGCCACCGCATCCTGAATCGCCAGATTGACGCCAACGCCGCCAATCGGCGACATCGCATGGGCAGCATCACCAATGCACAACACGCCGGGCTTCATCCACTGATCCAGCCGGTCTATGCGAATCGACAACAGTTTCAATTGGTCCCAACCGTCGAGCTCCGCCATGCGCTCAGCGCTGAAGGGTGCCACTTCAGCGATAGCCTGTTTTAGCGTCTCCAGACCGGCGAGCTTTAACGCGTCAAACTCTCCTTTTTGGATGGTGTAGCCGCACTGCCAGTAGTCACCGCGATCAATCACAATGAAATTCTGCTTTGGCCCTTTATGACCCATACCCCATTCGGGATCGGTTACCTGTTTGCCCAGCCGGAACCACAGCACATCACGGGATGAGCCAAAGCTTTTACTTTGTAATCCGGCTTTGGTACGTACCTGCGAGTTACGCCCATCCGCGCCAATCACCAACGAGGTATGAATGATGTGCGTATCGTTACCCTGTAACGTTTTAACACCTGACACCATACCCTCTGCATAGATCAAATCATCGAAAGCGGTGGATTGTAAGAGCATGAAGCCGGGAAAAGCGGCAGCTTTGCTCGCGAGAAAATTGAGGAAATCCCATTGCGGCATAAAGGCAATAAAGCGGCACTGCACCGGCAAGCGCGAGAAGTCCGCCATCGTGATCTCCTGACCGGCTACTTCTGCCTGTAATTTTTCGGCTCTCTGATGCGGTAAGGTCAGTAGCTCATCCAGCAACCCGAGATGGCGCATGATCTCCAGCGTCGAGGGATGGATGGTATCGCCACGAAAATCGCGCAGGAAGTCGGGATGTTTTTCAATCACCACGACGCTTAATCCTGATCTCGCCAGTAAATAACCCAGCATTAATCCTGCTGGTCCGCCGCCGACGATACAGCAGTCGGCGGTGAGTTCTGTTGGTTGCATCCTGACCTCAGCACAAAGCAATTGATGATAATCGTTATCATTTATATAGCATCGTGTTGAGGTTTAAGTGGGAATAAATGCCGCAGTATCTGTCAGTACATAGCTACATGCTGCCCGCAGGCGCTAGCTGTGAGAGATTAAACCCAGCCCAATCAAGCTCTGCGCCGTCGCGATAATCGCCTGTTGGGGTGTGCGCGGCTGCCAGCCCAATACAGACATCGCTTTCTCTGCTGTGACGTTCATATCTACCCCCAACAATTTCACCATCCCAATCATCACTGGATTCTTATCTGCAGCAGCCCGCACACTCTCATCCGTGAGTTCTACCGTCGATACGCAGCGGGCGGCGTCACCCAGTGACGTTTTCAAGGTATGGGCAACCTCCACCAGACGCAAACTATGGCCCGAACTGGCAAGGAATCGCTCCCCCCTGGCTGCTGGGTGCTTCATAGCGATGACGTGTAAATCGGCGACATCCCGCACATCCACAAAACAGCTGTTGATATCAGGACAACCCGGCTGCCCTTCTAACATCTCTTTGATAATCCGGGTTGAGTGTGAGTAGTCTGCGCCCAGCACAGGTCCGAGTACAGCCACGGGATTGATAGCTGACAGCTCTAAACCCCGCCCCTCCTTCTCAATAAATGCCCAGGCTGCCCGTTCCGATAAGGTTTTGGAACGTTGATACGGCCATAAATCGCTGTCCAGGTTCGTCCAGTCCGTCTCCTTAAATGGGCGCGGGTAGTCCGCCGCGTGACCGACTCCGACTGCACCAAATGCCGACGTTAACACCACGCGTTTAACGCCTGCATCCCTCGCCGCCCGCAGAACGCGTAAATTTCCCTCAATCGCGGGGTTGATCCAATCGGCCTCGGTGGCCTGCTCACCGGATGGTGTAGGTGATGCGCCGTGCAACACATAAGTACAGCCTTGAGTGGCCGCATCCCAACCCTGATCGGCCATTAAATCTGCCACGACAAATGTCAGGTTTTCGCCTGGCTCTACACCTCCTTGCTGCAGATGTTGTCGCACTTCGTTCTCCCGCTGGGCTGAACGCACCGTCGTGCGCACTCTTTATCCCTGTTTAAGCAGGGAAATAATGCAATGTTGCGCGATAAAACCGGTACCACCCGTCACCAAAACGGTTTCTTTAGTCATGAAAAATGCCTCGCTGTTGTGATACTGAGCAGAGTAAACAGCCATGACCGGATTTTGAATGCTTGATAGTGCGTGTAAGTTGCGTGATAGTACGGAAATGCAAAACGACCCTTTTTCCGACATCCTGAAATTCGTCCACGCGGAATCCCTGGTGACGGGAGGCTTTAGCGCGGGCGGTCGCTGGGCGTTACGTTTCCCTGCGCCCGAGAAGATTAAGTTTTTCGCCGTCCTGAAAGGACAATGCTGGGTTCAGTTTGACGACGACACCAGGCCAATTCTGTTCTCAACCGGCGATGTTGGTTTACTGAGTGCAAAACGCGCCTTTGTGCTGTCCAGCGAGCCCGGCGTAGAGCCGGTTGATGCCATGAGTGTGTTTTTCGGTGCCGGAAAACCTCATGCACCCATTGGTGAAGGGGATGATTTTGCGCATATCGGTGGGCATGTCCTGCTGAATCCCACCAGTGGCCGTTTATTGACGCACATTTTGCCGCCATGGATTCATGTCCCTGCCGCCTCTCCGCAAGCGGCCTCGTTCCGTTGGTTATTAGACCAGTTAGTACAAGAGCGTCGTACCACACAGCCGGGTTCGCAACTGGCCTCCTCACAGTTGGCGCAACTGCTGTTTATTCAGATTTAGCGTGCTCATCTGCAAACCTGTGATGCACTCCCCGCCAGTTGGCTGCGAGCCCTTGGCGATGCACGTCTTGCGCCTGCGCTGCAACTGATGCATGGCGATCCGGCAAGAAATTGGCATCTGGAAGAGTTGGCAAAAGCCTGCGCCATGTCACGCACCACCTTTGCTCAGCAGTTTCGAACTGTTGCGGGTGTGACACCGGTTGCCTATCTGACACAATGGCGCATTCGATTAGCCGAACGCGCCTTACGTGAGGAGTCCGATCAGGTGGCCGTGGTGGCGCAGTCGCTGGGTTACACTTCAGAAAGTGCCTTCAGCCATGCGTTTAAACGCGAGACGGGGATGTCGCCAAAAGCGTGGCGACTGGCTGAACGTTCGATGGGATAAAAGGCGCCGCCGTAGCACGTAATCGCATGCGCAAGCATGTATCGCGGATCATGCAGGATATCGACAGCTTACCCAGTGAATACGTTTTGCAGAAACACTAAGTTAAGGCTGCGGCCTTGCATCAAGCTGAAGCTGCAAAAAGGTCAGGTCGAGCCATCGGCCAAATTTGCAGCCTACCTGATTTAATCTGCCGCCATCACTGAAACCCAGCTTCTTGTGCAACGCGATTGAAGCGCTGTTCTCTGACTCAATCCCGGCAATCATCATATGTTTGCCCTGCTCGCGCGCCCGCTCAATCAAGGCGGTCATCAGCATGCCGCCCACCCCTTGGCCGCGCCCGTTTTTATGGACATAGACTGAATGTTCAACGGTATGTCGGTAGCCGTCCCAGGGACGCCAGTCACCATAGGAGGCATAACCGATCACGCCATGTTCATTAACCGCTACCAGTACCGGAAACCCCGCGGCCTGCCGTGTGGCCATCCACTGGATGCGGTTAGCAATATCCACGGTATTCTCATTCCAAATCGCGGTGGTGTTGAGTACAGCGTCGTTGTAGATGTCCGCGATCGCCCCGGCATCGCTCTCTTCTGCTGCTCGTATTTGCATGATTTCCGCCTCGTCACTATAGTGGATGTTTCGTTTACTATTGTAGTTATCCATTATGTTAGATGAATTGTCCAGTAAAGAAGATGACATCAATGCGCGCATTGGTCAGAACATTAAAATCGAACGAGAGAAGCGCGGTTGGTCTTTAACCGACCTGGCAGAACAGTCCGGTGTTTCACGGGCGATGATCCATAAAATAGAACGGGGTGAGAGCAGCCCAACTGCGACGTCTCTCGCTCGCCTCGCCGGCTCGTTTGCTATGAGCATGTCACAGCTCATCGCGCTAACCGAGGTGCAACCAGGTACGTTGCTGCGTCATGCACAGCAACCGGTGTGGCAAGACCCAGAAACCGGCTACATTCGCCGCCATATTTCACCTGGCGATATCCCGTTGGATGTCGTGAGTGTAGAGCTCCCTCCGCACACTGACGTGCCAATGCCAGCGATTTCCTACCTTTCACGTCGTCAGTTGATCTGGGTGCTGGAAGGCACTTTGCGCTTTCAGGAGGGCGACAATCTGTTTGAAATGAACGTCGGTGATTGCCTGGAATTGGGCGATCCCACGGATTGCGTGTTTACCAATGCGACTGATGACATTTGTTGTTATGCGGTAATGGTGCTTAAAACCACTCTGTGAGCCCTAATGCGAAGAGACAAATGCAGAAGCCTGCTGTGCAGGTGGCACCGCGAAATTGCGCTGCATGCGTTTGATCTCCTCCGCCGGTGGCAGCCCGAACAGACGTTTGAATTCCCGGTTAAATTGGGATGCGCTTTCATAACCCACCGCAAGGCTCGCCGAGGCCGCAGTCATCTCCTGACGCACCATCAGCATTCGCGCCTGATGTAAGCGTACCGATTTCACGTATTGCATCGGTGACTGCTGGGTGATGGTTTTAAAATGCGCGCTGAAGGTTGGCACGCTCATGCCTGCTTCACCCGCCAACTGCGCCAGATTGAGCGTCTGGGCATAGCAGGCATGAATATGGCGCAGCGCTTTACCCACCTTGCCGAATTGCCCCTGCAACGTCAGCGCGGCACGCAGTGCCTGACCTTGTGCACCCGTTAACACACGATAATAGAGCTCACGCACCAGTGCGGGGCCGAGGATCTGTGCATCCAAAGGATGACTCAGGGCCGCCAGGAAACGTAGCACTGAATCACGGAGCGGCTGATCCATGGGACTCGACATCATGCTCTGCGCTGCTTTCGCCATGAAAGGCACCTGCTGTTGCTCTAGTTCCAGCAACAATGCTGTCGCCACACTGAAATCAAGATGCATGTAGATCGCCAGCAACGGGTGTTCTGCGCTCGCCGCGGTTTCCATGGTAAAGGGAACCGGCACAGAAACCGCCAGATAATGTTGCTCATCGTAGAGGTAGATTTGATCGCCAAAGAAACCACGCTTAGTGCCCTGGCAAACAATCACAATACCGGGATCGTAAAGCACCGGCGTGCGCGCTAATGGGCGATCTGAACGCAAAATACGTACATCAGAAAGTGCCGTCAGGTTGTAGCCCTCATGCGGCGCGAGCGATTTAAGCAATTCCACCGTACGTTGTTGTACCTCTGAATCTACCACCACTCCTCCTCACTCATAAGATTAGGCAATAAAAGCAGAAGATACGGCCTTATAGCGCTGACCTCCAGAGAATATTATGCATGCATCATTCATGTAGGGAGAAAAACGATGTCTACCTCTAAAACACTTTTGATTACTGGTGTAAGCAGCGGTTTCGGTCGTGCGCTGGCGCTGGAGGCCATAGCCAAAGGTTATCGCGTGATCGGGACGGTGCGAAATGTAGAAGCTAAATTGGCATTTGAACAACTCCATCCGCAAAATGCGCTGGCGTTTGAACTCGATGTCACTCATTTCGCTGTTATTGATGACCTTATAGCCGACATTGAAGCTGATCAGGGTCCAATTGATGTTTTGGTCAATAACGCGGGTTATGGACACGAAGGGATTATGGAGGAGTCCTCGCTGGAGGAGATGCGCCAACAATTTGACGTTAATGTATTTGGTGCCGTGGCGATGATCAAAGCCGTATTGCCCTTCATGCGCCAACGGCGTCGCGGACATATTCTTAACATTACGTCGATGGGCGGATTTATCACCATGCCGGGCATTAGTTATTACTGTGGGAGTAAGTTTGCGCTGGAAGGAATCTCAGAAACTCTTAGCAAAGAACTCGCCGCATTTAATATTCATGTAACGGCCGTTGCCCCCGGTTCATTCCGTACTGACTGGGCAGGCCGCTCAATGGTGCGAAGCGCGCGCAGCATCAGTGATTATGACGCGCTCTTCGATCCTATTCGACAGGCACGAGAGGAGAAAAGTGGTAAGCAGCTTGGTGACCCACAGAAAGCAGCGCGCGCGATGCTGGCTATCATTGAGAGCGATAACCCGCCTGCACATTTGCTGCTCGGCAGCGATGCATTAAAGCTGGTGAAGGATAAACTTGTGGCGTTGAATGCAGAGATCGAGGCGTGGGAAACGCTGACACATTCAACAGATGGTGATTAGTGACCTTTACAGGAATGTAATAGTAATTAGAATATTGGCGGGTTCAAATGATTAACAATGAATTTAAAGCCCCAATTTTGGACTGACCCCATAAAGTTGGATAGTTCATGTTAAGCGGCTTTCAGGGCCTGGGTTCGGTATTCTACCGGACTCAGGCCTTTTAATTTCAGGCTTATTCTTTCGTTGTTGTAGTAATGGATATATTCCTCTATCGCCTTCCTCAGTTCGCTCAGACTGCTGAACTGGTTCAGGTAAAAACACTCCGACTTCAGTGTACCGAAGAAGTTCTCCATCACCGCATTGTCCAGGCAGTTTCCTTTGTGCGACATACTTTGTGTCATGCCCTGTGCCTTTAATTTTTCCTGATAACCTGTCATTCGATACTGCCAGCCCTGATCTGAGTGTAACAAGGGAGCATCTTCCGGACTGAGTTTAGAGAACGCATCACTCAACATGGTATTAACCATCTCCATCACTGGCCTCTCCGACAGGCTGTATGAGATGATCTCCCGGTTAAAAAGATCGAGAACCGGCGACAGGTAGAGCTTTTTACCCTGTAGCGAGAACTCTGTAACATCTGTCACCCACTTTTCGTTGGCTTTTGATGCACCAAAGTCCCGACTCAGGATATTCGGTGCGGTCTTGCCAGTTTCCCCTTTCCAGGAGCGATATTTCTTTACCCTTATCAAAGATCGGAGCGACAACTCTGCCATCAGCCGCTGTACTGTTTTATGGTTCACCAGCAGACCCTGCTTTCTCAGTGAGAGTGTGATCCTGCGGTAACCATAACGCCCTTTGTGATAGTGGTATATCTCACTGATTTTGTCTTTCAGCTCGGCATGCCTGTCCACTCGTTTCAGCGCATTCATATTGTGATACCACGTACTCCGGGGCATCCCCGCTGCACGCAGAAGGTCACTGAGAGCATATTCACGCCTTAGCTCACTGATTATTGCGGCTTTTTCCCGTTTTTCTCGCTTTGAACTAAGGCCTTCAGCTTTTTTAGGTAGGCATTCTCTGCACGCAGATAACGAAGCTCAGCCCGCAACTCTTCGGGAGATAACTTTTCCAGCGCCGCAGCGGTGAGTTGAGATGCTTTTGGGGGGGTTGACATGTCTCTGCTCCGGCCGGATTTTATGCTCAGAAGTCCTTTCTGGCCTGAGTCTTTGTAAACATTAACCCAACGCCGGACGACAGTTTCATTTGAGATATTAAACCGTGCAGCCGCTTCACGCATCGAAAGTTCTTCGTCGAGAACAGTCCGGACAACAGCAATCCGGAACGCCGGGGAATGGCGGTCATTTTTCCAGGTAATGCCATCAATACCGTGTAACTGCCAGGCTCTGACCCAGCGACGAACGGAGGTTCTTTCGACACCAAAACGTTCTGCGGTCCGTTGTGTCCCGTCATTACCAGAGAGGTAATGGCTGACCACTGCCAGTCTGGTTTCGAGAGAATACTTTGGCTTTGCCATAAAAAACTGCACCTTACTCAGTTGGGTATCCAACTTTTGGGGTGCAGTCCATTTAGGGGCTTTAGTATTACTGAAGAACACTCAAACCTTTACGATCAATAATATTGAGCAAACGCAGCGCCGCGCCGTTAGGTTTTTTCTCTTCACGTTCCCATTTGATTACCGTTGCGACTGACATTCCAACGCAAGCCGCCAGCATTGCTTGACTTAAGCCCAAGCGCTCACGCAATTCTCTAATAGCCTGGCCCGACATCATAGGCAGAACAGGCAGTGTCGCTCGCAACTCGCGCAATCTTACCCTGGAGTCAATTTTTTCTTTAAGATCATCTGAGATAACGCCAATTTCATTGAAATCATGTGCGATTTCCTGAAGATCTTTAAGGTGATTAACCATCACACTGCACCTCTCGCATTTTCCCCGCCCTAATCGCTCGTCTTGCTTGTTCAGTGGTGAGGTTGAATAACTCTTTGGCAACTTGCTTATAAAGTAGCAGTTCAGTTTCGGTCATTTCTCGTATTGTGCTTTTGACTGCTGACTTAGCATACCCATTTACAAAGAAGAGGTGCTTATCAATTTTGAAAGCAATGACAGCTCTGGCACCACTACTTTTACCTTTGGTTAAGGGAATGCGTTTCTTATATACCCCACCGCCTAAATTAGCTTCATATCGACCCGCGATAACTTCTAACGCTGCAATGCATAGCTTGCCGTCGTCAATCCCATCAGCTTTGGTATTTCTGTCGAATGGTTTTAAAACATAAATTGCCATGGTGTCTCCTGACTGTGATTCGATAAGGACGCTCCTTGTCCACACATGCAATATCTATAGTACTAAGTACCATAGGTTAACTCAATCTCTATCTTATTGGCCCAGACATCAAGTTTAAATGCCCTGAAAAGAGTGCTTTTACATAAGCATCTGTAATTAATAGACTAGCACTTTTTGCAAAAACAGCTCCCCTGATGGTTAACCTTATTCCTGTACAACAGGCTTTTCTTTGTATAACTTTAGTGGGCCTAGTGCTCATTAGTTAACCTGGAGGATGGAACCATGCGTCAGGGTAGAAACCTGCTATCAACGTCGGATGCGATTACGCGTTATTTTAATGAGGCTTCCCTGCCTTCTCAGCAGGAAATCCTGGGTAAAATCGTTGGAGAAATACTGCGTTCAGGCCGTTCACTGAGTCGCAAAACGATCTGCACCAAGCTGATTTGCCGACTGGAACAGGCCAACAGCCCGGAAGAAGAGTTGCACTACCAACAGTTAATTGGCCTGATGTTTACCTCCGAGCGATGATCCTGAGAACTTGCGCACCGACCTGACATCGGACAAAGTGGCTTCCGCCTCATAGGTTATTTCACGTTAGACTGAATCCACTTTGTTACCTGTCGCAGGTCTTTGCGGTAACCAGAGAACGTGTATGAACAGAAGTAAAGATGAACGATTAACTGATATCGTCATGGGCGATGCCGTACTGCAGCTGCTGAAAAAAAAGGGGCCGGTGACGAACAGCGCCCTGCTCGACAAGCTTCGTTTGATGGCGTCCGTTGAGCCCGATTCTGGCCGCCAAAAAGCACTTAGCCTAGCGATGGCAGAAGTCCTGAACAACATGCAACCCGCTACTCAGCAAAGCATGGCACTCAAAGATACCAATAACGTCACACACATTTTTCGCAATCGCGATAATACGGGCAAAGACACACAGCATTAAAATCGGGGCCTCAAGGCCCCGTACTGTTAATGAGATTTTCTTAACTTAAGGCTGCAATTCTAACCCATCGCAGCCTTATTTTTTTCGTGCGCCCCACTACGCTTTCAATTCACTATGTTGTTGCAGCTCATAATCGATAAAGGCTGTAATCATCGCACGGTAAACCTGCTCAATAATTTCCTCAGGTAAACCCTGCACTTTGGCCTGACCTTTCACCTTATCAATCACCTGTTGCACACGATCGGGAGCGCGTACCGCAGTGCTGTCTTTTTTAAATCCCGCCGCGGCTTTAACACACTCCCCACGCCGGGCAATTAATGCCACCAGTTGTTGATCCAATTGATCAATTTCTTCCCTGACTGCATCAATAGAATCAAATTCCATCATGATTTCTCCTTTTTAAATGGGTTATCGCGAACTGATGAGCAATTTGATGCCCAGGCAAACAAAGCTCAACGCAAAGATTCGGTTCATAAAGCACAACACGCGCGGTTTTTCGAGCACCCGACGCCTCATCAGCGCGGCAAAAGCGCCATACAACATAAAGATGAAAAGCGTGAGCAACATAAAAATTGCACTAAGTACTAACATATCTTGTGTCGGCGTCGAACTCTCTGAAGCGATAAATTGCGGTAAAAAAGCCAGAAAAAACAGCGATAACTTAGGGTTAAAGAGATTGAGTAACAGAGCATGGTTAATAATACGCAATGCGGATTTTTTAATCTCCACCTCCGTGGTCAGTGACGTCCGCTCACGTAGCGCCATCCACGCCATGTAGAGCAAGTAGCCAACGCCGATTAGCTTCAACATGTTGAATGCGTAGTCACTGGTATAAAAAATAACGGCTAATCCCAGCAATGCAGCGAGAAGATGCGGCACAATACCGAGCGTACCCCCTAAAGCCGTAATAAAACTGACACGCATTCCTCGATTCAGACCGCTGGTGATAGTTAACATAGCCCCAGGGCCCGGTGACATCACCACCACCAAAGTAGTGACATAAAACTCTATTCCAGCGTGCATTTTTAATCCCTCAGTCGAATGTATCGCCTGAGTATCAATTCACGAAATGCCAGCGTCTTGAACAAAATTGCAGAGGATTACAGCAGAATGGCTTTTTGATAGCGTGCCGGCGTGATACCCATTTGGCGCGAGAATGCACGCGTGAGGTGGCTTTGATCGGCAAAACCACTCATAACAGCGGCATCAGCCACACTATTCCCTTTTGCCAGCCATTGTCTTGCATTACGGACGCGCAACTGCATGAGATAGGCATGGGGCGTCATTCCAACTTCACGAGCAAAACTGCGCAAAAGTTGGAATCGACTTAGCCCACACAACGTTGCCAATTCACTCAGGCTCGTCTGACGTGATGGAGCATCATCTAAATATTGCTTTGCCCTTTGTATCGTGGGTGTCATGTTGGGCGGGAAAGCCAGGGTCAGAAGGTGGTGATGACAGAGGTGCATTAAGCATTGTAATAACGTCTCTTCCAGAAAACCCGGTTCAACCTTGGTCTGATGTAGGGCGAAAAATAGCTGAAACAGACGATGGCTCAGAGAGTTGTCTCTGACTAACGGCTTGAGCACTGCATCGGCATCACTCCTCTCCATCCGTAACTCCTGCCACAACAGTTCAGGTTCCAGATAGACCATCTGCCAGCTACGCGCGCCCTTCAGCGGCATACCATCGTGCACTTCTCCCGGATTGACAATAATCACATCCTCAGGACCGGCCTCTATCTGCCCCAGCAGGCTCCATGAGCGCTGTGCACCTTGCGAGATGACACCAATCCCGAAGTGATCATGGGAATGGCGCGGAAAGGTATGTTCGCTCTGCAGCGCCATGGCCTCTGTACCCGCCATGGGGCTATGCAGAACGCGTGACAAGTGGACGGGCTTAACCAACGTCGTTTCTCCGCAGATACACACTGACTGCTACTTTAGCGCCTTTTCCTCTCAGCAGAAAAAAAACCGCAGGGATTTTGTACGATGTTGTGCTAACGTCAGATTTATTCCCCAATCTGCCGCGAGCCGATGATGTCTTGGTTCATTACGTTGACCACAGTGACAACCACCACCGCATTCGTCGGCGGCGTGAGTGTATCTGTAGCAAAAACGTAAGCGTACAGAATCCTCACCCCGTCAGCCAATGGACGGGGATTGTCTCCGTTCATCACCCAGTGAAAGGAGACACACCATGCCATCCTCAAGTAAAAAAGCGCTATTGATTGTCGATATGCAGCACGGCTTGTTTTTTGCGCCGCAGCAGCCATTTGCCGCAGAAACTCTGCTGAACAATATCAACACGTTGATTGCCCGTGCACGCGACGCAAAAGCTCCGATCTTTGCTGCTCGCCATACCGGGCCTGAGGGAACACCGCTTGCC
Source organism: Candidatus Pantoea communis (assembly GCF_011752685.1). Lineage (NCBI taxonomy): Bacteria > Pseudomonadati > Pseudomonadota > Gammaproteobacteria > Enterobacterales > Erwiniaceae > Pantoea > Candidatus Pantoea communis. The sequence continues at coordinate 61,769 of NZ_VWXC01000012.1, read as the reverse complement.
GAGAGCAGTCCGCTCACGCAGCTTATTCCACAGTTGGCGATAGATACCGAGTTGGATGGTGTGTTTGTGAAACGCTACCCCAACTGTTTCCGTGGCACGACGCTCCTGGCTTCGCTACAACTCGCCGGAATTGAAGAGTTGGTGATTTGTGGTATGAAAACAGAATATTGCGTGGATACGACTTGCCGGGCAGCGGCAGACTTAGGCTTTCGCGTGGTATTAATCAGCGATGCACATAGCACGACAGACAACGGGCAGATGAGTGCATCCCAGATCATTGCCCATCATAACCAAACGCTATCGGGTCCGTTTGCCCAACTGGCGGCTACGGCTGACGCGCTCATTTGAATGTTTGGGCGCGGTCAATATCGCGCCCTGACCTCAGTACCGCGCGCGCCCGCTGAATCCCGCACCCAGTAAAATACTTTGATAAACCTGTGTGCTGGATTCTCCCTCCTCATTCATCAAGCGCGAGATAAAAAAGGGGTAAAGAAAACGGGTCCAAGCATAAAATATCAGACTACATCAATTGTATGCCAAAGCGCTTTAGCAACGTTGCCCACAGGACAAAAAGCACGATAGTTAACAGGCAACTCGCCACCAGCGTGGGCCAAAATCCCCAGCGCTGATAGAGAAATGGAAAGGCGACAAACATCGGCAGGGTTGGCACCACGTACCAGAAGGTATACCAGGCGTGGCTGGCGATCTTTGCCTGGCTCTGACCTTCCAGCTTCATCCAGATCAGCACCAATATCGTCACTAATGGCAGCGCCGCAATCAACCCTCCGAGACGGTCACTGCGTTTCGCCACTTCAGAAATCAGCACCACCATGCCCGCCGTGATGGCGTATTTTACGATGAGCCACAGCATGGTTTGCTCCTACTTCAGATATGAACGAATAACGCTGACAATCTCTTCCAAATCCTGAGTGCGCTCCGCTTCGGTGGCAGATTCATTCATCAGGTGCTCTCTGATATGCCCCTCCAGCAGTTCTGCCATTAGACCATTAACTGCCCCGCGTACCGCTGCTACCTGCTGCAACACTTTTAGGCACTCCTCACCCGATTCCAATGCGGTCTCGAGCGAAGCTGCCTGCCCTTTAATACGACGTACGCGGGTTAACAGGCTTTTCTGATGCTTGAGTGTATGGCCCATTCTCGGCTCCTGTTGATCTTAATGTATACTGGGGTATAGTATATTTTCTTTGAATTTTTTGATTTTACGGCACTGCAATGCCGCTTTCAACTTATCACGACACGAGATGCACACCATGAATGATTTCGCTGCCCTGCTGAGTCAGGGCACGTCTAGCGCGTTGCTGTTTATCCCCAGCGCCATCTTGCTTGGGGCGTTGCACGGCCTGGAGCCGGGTCACTCTAAGACGATGATGGCGGCATTTATCGTCGCCATCCGTGGCAGTGTTCGCCAGGCGGTGATGCTGGGTCTGGCAGCCACTTTTTCCCACACTGCGGTGGTATGGCTGATTGCGATGGGCGGAATGTATATCAGTCGGCAGTTTACTGCCGAAGCTGCCGAACCCTGGCTGCAGCTGATTTCAGGCCTCATTATCATTGCAACAGCTGCCTGGATGTTCTGGCGTACCTGGTCTGAAGCACAAGCGTGGCGCCAGCACCACGATCATGACCATAAGCAGGATCATCATCATGAGCATGGGCATCATCATGAACATGAGCATCATCATGAACATGAGCATCATCATGAGCATGGGCATGAGCATGGACATCATCATGAGTATCGTCATGAGCATGAGCATCATCATGAGCATGGGCATCATCATGAGCATGGGCATCATCATGAGCATCATCATGGGCACGGGCACGGGCATCATCATGAACACGGGCATCATGGCGAATTGGCCCGGTTCGCGGAAGGTTCTCAGGAATATCAGGATGCACACGAGCGCGCGCACGCGGAAGACATACGCCGACGCTTTGATGGCCGTGAAATCAGCAATCTGCAAATTCTTCTCTTCGGCCTGACGGGGGGATTAATTCCCTGCCCTGCAGCGATCACGGTCCTCCTTCTTTGCCTGCAGGTGAAGCAGTTTAGTCTTGGTGCGGCGCTGGTGGTCTGCTTCAGCATCGGCCTGGCGCTTACGCTGGTGACCGTCGGCGTAGGTGCGGCGCTAAGTGTTCGGCATGTATCCCGTCGATGGAAAGGTTTCGCCGATATTGCACGCCGCGCACCTTACTTCTCTAGTGCCCTGATTGCCATCGTGGGCGTCTATATGATGTTCCAAGGCTACAGTGGCCTCACCCAATAAGGAATTATTTCCATGTCTGTAAAATCGCCTTGTACTGATGTCTGTATTTTTGAGGGAAAAAATGGCTGGTGTCGTGCCTGTGGCCGTACGCGTAAAGAGGCACAGGAGTGGCGCAAAATGTCACCCTATCACCGCAAGGCGATTGAACGCGCATTGAAAGATCGCGTTGCGACGTTGCAAATAAAATAGTCAGGTGCTTCGTTCAATCATGCGCACCAGCTTATTCACTGCGGGAGTACGTTCACGTTTACGATATAAGAACCAAATGGATGAAGGAATAACGGCTCCGGGTATTTCACGATAAGTGATGCCGGTTAATTTTAATTGAGTCACCAGAATAGCCGGTATTACCGCAACACCATTACCTAATGCGACATTGGCCAGCACTTCATTTAAACTGCCCGCCGACCAGCTACGACTCAGAATAAACCCACCACGCTGTGCAAAGGTCACGGTGCCAGACACTTGTTCGGGCAAAATAAAGGTTTCCCCTTTAAGTTGCGCAGGTTCGATGGGTTGTTCCTGCGCAACCAGCGGGTGGTTATCCGGCAGTGCCAATGCGAAGTGATCTTGCTCGACTTCAATGTATCCGACATCGGCAGGCAACGGCACAGGACCGCGCACAAAGGCAACATCAATAGTACGTTCACTAACCTGAGTGGCCAGTGTATCCATGACTGATTCACGTGCATTGATTGAGATATCAGGTGCACCGGCGCTAAAGCTCGTCAATAACCGGGTTAAAATGCCTGATAATAGTGCGGATGCCACATAGCCCACGCGGATATAACCGCGTTCGCCGCGAGCGGCACTACGTACTCGGGATTTGGCCTGCTCGGCATGTTGTAGAGTCTCGCGCGCCTCCTGTTGGAAAATTTCTCCAATCTGCGTCAACTCGACTTTACGTTGAGTACGATAAAATAATGGCGCACCTAATTCTTCTTCCAATTGATTAATCTGCACCGACAGCGTCGGCGTGGATATATTAAGATTCTCAGCCGCCACGCCATAATGCAGCGTTTTTGCCAGTTCCAGAAAATAGCGTAGATGGCGTAATTCCACGTTTTACCTCCTACTTATCTTGTGTGATGAAAATGTCGATCATTACCTGAAACGAAAACGCCAGCAATATAAATGTTGTTAGTTTTTGCCTAACAATAACTCCAGTACTGTTTATTGAATGACTTCCGTGATGGATTCAAGCTGTAAAGCATTCACTACCTTGCTCGCGGGAGAAAAGATGTCCACTGCTACCATCGCGCTCGACCATCGCCATCTGAATCGTGTTTTACTCGTCGCCTCAACCGGGTGCGCATTGACGGTAATCGACACCAATATCGTCGGCGTTATGTTGCCAACCATCGCTAAAGGTCTGCATGCTTCTTTTGCAGACATGGAATGGGTCATTGGCGCTTACGTGCTGAGCTTTTCCTCACTCCTTTTGCCGGCAGGGTCGCTGGCAGACAAATTTGGCCGACGCCGACTCTTTCTCGGCGGCATTTTACTGTTTGCACTGGCCTCACTCGCCTGTGGCATGGCGACCAGCGTTTTAGCACTCAATATTGCCCGTACGGTTCAGGGTATTGGCTCCGCATTTCTGCTGGCGCCAGCACTGGCAATTATCGCGCACAGCTTTCGCGATAGTCAGGCACGTAACCGGGCATGGGCGATTTGGGGCGGTGTGATGGGATTAACCATGGTGCTGGCACCGTTGGCCGGTGGCATGATCAGTACGTTGCTTGGCTGGCGCTGGACATTTTTAGTCAATATTCCTATTTGTGCCCTGCTGATGCTGGCCGTCACTCGCCACATTGAGGAATCCAGGCATGAACACGCGGGTAAACTCGATTTACCTGGGATCGCGCTGTTTATCGCAGGCATGTTCTGTTTGACCTGGGCATTAATATTAGCGCCGCAACATGGCTGGTTGAGCCGTGAAGTGGTGGGCAGATTGTGTCTCGGCGCGTTGTGGTTTGGCCTGTTTATCCGTGTGGAAAGTGGCAAAAGCAGGCCGATGTTGAATCTGCAACTTTTCCGCTCGTTCCCCTTTATTGGCGCAGTATTAGCGATGTTTGCTTACGCTGCCACCGCTCAAGTTATGACCTCATTACTGCCGCTGTTATTACAGAATGTTGAGGGAATGACGCCGTTAATGGCCGGAGCGGGTATGCTGCCTTTCGCTCTGGCAATGCTGCTGTTTCCTGTTGTGGCGCGCTGGCTCGGCAAACGCCTGCATGCCGCCACTTTACTGGCTCTTGGCCTGGTCACCGTCTCCTTTGGCAACATGGTGATTGCGACTGCCGTGTACCAACACCATTTGCTGCTGACCCTGGCGGGTATGGCCCTACTCGGCAGTGGCGGTGGGCTGCTCAATGGCGAAACCCAAAAGGCGATTATGGCAACCGTACCGCCGCAGCAGGCAGGAATGGCATCGGGTATCAGCACAACAGCCCGTTTTTCCGGCATTTTGTTAGGATTTGCCACGCTGGGCGCGATTCTGGCGGCCAGCACACAGTGGCAATTACAATCAGCGATGCTACACGCGCAGTTGCCCCTTCAACCCGGTTTTAGCGCGCAGGTTATCGCCGGCGATTTCCGCCATGCACTGGCAATGTATGACGCCGTTCATCAGGTCTCGTTACAACCACTCATCATTACCAGCTACGCCGATGGATTTGCCAGCATGTTGTTCTGTGCTGCCGCATTTGCCCTGTTTTCCGCCATCGTCGTGCTCTATTCGGCGCGCAGTTCGCGTCAGTCAACGCCGCTAGCCCAGCGCTAATTTTCACGCGTGGGATCAACTGTCGCACGCACAACCCGTCCTTGTTGAGGAGCAATAATGAAGAAGTTACTGACCCTACTCTGCTTTAGCAGCCTGCCACTGTTTGCCCATGCGGCGGCGTTTTCGCTTAAGTCAGCAGACTTCGCCGATAACGGCGTGATGAAGAAAGCATTGGGTGGCAACGATAAGAACAATCTCTCCTGCAGCGGCAAAAACCTGTCGCCCGCGCTGAGCTGGGCCAATCCGCCCGTGGGCACCCAGAGTTATGTGCTACTGCTGACCGATCCGGCTGGCGCCAAAGGCTTGGGGGTGACGCATATGCTGGCGTACAACATTGATGCTACGCGTAATAAATTCCAACAGGGTGAGTTAAGCAAAGGGGGAAATTTTAGCTATGGCACCAATACGCCCGGCACGCAAAACTATTATGGCCCTTGTCCACCCGCAGGCGCGGGCTATCACCACTACAACTTTGTGCTGGTGGCGACCGACCTTGCGAACGGCAGTTTACCCGCAGGACTCAGTCACACTGAGTTAGTCGCAAAATTGAAAGGTCACGCGCTGGGTTCTGCAAGCCTGGTCGGGCGTTTAGAGAATTGATTGCAGCGGGTCGCCGGCCTGGCGACCCAATAAAATTAGTGTCGAATCGCACAACCGCACTGCGACATTTCTCCCGGCACATATTTTCCGTGATGGGAGTGGCGAACTTGCAACTCACCTTGCTGCCAGGCGTTGTCGGTATCAGCACGATTTTCCAGTAAGCGATTCAGTGCTTCGTTGACCAGCAAATCACGACGCTGTGCCCAACTGGTGAGATGCCAGGTGGAAGCGCGTGCTTCATCCACATCATCAAAACCTACGACTGCAACGTGTGCGCCCTGGCCAAAATCGCGCACTGCCTGCAATGCACCAAAGGCCAGCACATCGCTTTCGCAGAACAGTGCATTAATGCGCTCCGCTGCACGGGTTTTCTTCAGGTAGGCCATCATGGTCTGATAAGCCAGTTCTCGATCGTTAGCCCCGGCCACCAGCTGAATGTTCAGCGTTTTATGTTCTGCCTCAAGGCTGGACACCAGGCCTGCCATTTGACGCGCGGGATCGGCCTGCTGCTGACTGTGCATAAAGCCAAAGCGTTGATGTCCTTGAGACAGTAACAATAACCCCATCTCGGCACCCGCATCGAAACCATCGGCAATCACGACCTCAGCACCTGCTTCACGGCTCTGGCTTAAATGCACCGTCGCCACGTCAGGCAGTAGTTTTGCTGCGGTATGCAATTCATCCTCAAACAGGGATGTCAGAAATACCAACCCCGCCAGCGGCAAAGATGCGGCATTCTGCAACATACGTTGATAGCTTTCTGCTGAATCGACATTCAGCAACAGCGTCACTAAACCACGCGCGTTTAACTGGCGCGTCATTTCATTCAGCATCGTGACGGTATTTGGGTTAGTGAATTCATCGCTGACGATGCCGATGATATTGGGATTAACGGCCATGAACGAGCTCTCCTGCAACTTAGCGTGCGGTCATTATTTTGTAGGTAACGTAAGACACTTCACGTTACCCGATTAAGTCGCTATCGCCAATCATCAGACTTGCTGTCTCTTCTGCATTTTTAACGTCGGGTCAGGGCCAGGCGAATTCCCAGGCCAATGAATGTCATACCGACGATACGATCCAGCAGCTTTTGCAGCGTAATGTTGCGCGATACTGCACTCGCAGCACCGCCCGCCAGCAGGGCAAACGTCACATCAGTAATCAACCCAATCACCGCGTATGTTAGTCCCAACAGCAGGAAGGAACTCGCATGATAGTTACCCTCTACCACGACGAATTGTGGGAAGAACGAAATGAAAAACAATAACACTTTGGGATTAGTGATAGAGATAATAAAACCGCGTACTAAAAGATTACGTGTATTGGAGCGTGGCACCTGAGTCTGTGAGCGACATCCCTGTGGTTTGACAATAAACGTTTCCCACACCATCTTGCCACCTAAATAAATAAGATAAGCAGCCCCGATATATTTAATCGCTGTAAATAACATCGGCGAGGCGGTAATTAACGCCGTTAAACCTATTGCACTGGCCAACGCATGAGTACAGCTGCCGAGCGCCACACCGCTCGCAGATATCACGCCGCTGCGTCGCCCATTGGCCACGCTTTGCCCGATCACATAAGCGAGGTCCGGCCCCGGCGTGATACACAGCAGGAATACCGAAATGAGGAACAGGGGGAAATGGATGATATCCAGCATGCTAACTCCTTGTTGACGTGGCGTTTGTTGTACTGAGCATGGCCACGTAATCCAATCTGATGACGATTTATTTTGATACAAAGTAACGAAGGTAGAGTTGATACTCTTCGCTCATATTATCGGGCATATCATCAGTGGTGAAGAATGCCAATGACAACCCCTCACTTTTATCATTTATTAAATTACCATGCCATTTTTTTGACCAGTAGAGCGCGGTGACGACATTGATTTCATCTTTATTATTAAGCGTAAAAGTAAATTCTTTGCCAGAAAAGACTTTCAAAAAATGAAGTTCATCGATATCAATGTTCGTCTCTTCTTTCACTTCACGCACAGCGGTTTGTTCGAGGCTTTCACCCGGTTCCATCAACCCACCGGGTAGTCCCCAGCTTCCGTCTAATCGCTGTTGTAGTAAAATACGTTGCTTATCGTCAAGGATGATGACGTTCGCTCCCGCAAGCAGCAACATACGATGTCCAACTAAGGTTCTCATCTCACTGACATAGCTCATCATGCTCTCCATCCCGTTTAGAATTACGAAAAAATAGCGTTAATTCATGACGATTTAGCAACGCCAATACACAATGCGCACGCATTGCGCCATCACTCTTTTGTCGCCGCTACAGTATGAGTGACAGGACTAAACCTCATCGTCATGGAGTTAAACTTGTGGCAACACTTACCCTACGCGTAGCGCGACCGGTTTCACAACTGGAGCGCAGTCGTGAACTTTATCAATCAGGATTGGGACTGGATGTGATTGGCGCCTTTGAAGACCACCAAGGCTTCAATGGCGTGATGCTGGGAAAAGCAGATGTGCCCTGGCATCTGGAATTCACACAATGCACTTCGCATCCGGTCATCCCTTCACCCTCATCAGAAGATCTGTTGGTGCTGTATTTACCCGAGCGTGATAGGTGGCAGCAAACATGCCAGCAAATGGTATTGGCGGGATTTGTACAGATTGATGCGTTCAACCCATATTGGGATCAAAACGGAAAAACGTATCAAGATCACGATGGTTATCGAACCGTCATACAGTGTCAGCAGTGGCCGTAGCCTCTCGCATGCCTGACCGCGACAGAAATGTGCAGGGCGCCGACGCGCCCTGCACATTACTCTTCGAGTAGAATCGAGAAACCGCCGTAAATCATTCTTTTGCCATCAAACGGCATGTTTTCGCCCATCTCTTTCATCCGCGGATCGGACATCATTTTCTGATTGGCCGCATCACGCACTTCACGTGAGGGATATTCAATCCAGCTGAACACCACTGTTTCTCCCTCTTCCGCTTTCACCGACCGATAAAAATCCGTGAGCTTGCCTTCAGGTAGATCATCTGCCCAGCACTCCACGATGCGGGTGGCACCAAACTCCTTAAACAGCGGCGCTGCTTTGGCCGCCATGGCACGGTAATCCTCTTTATTAACTTCAGGCACCGCAACGACAAAACCATCTACGTACGACATAGGCTATTCCTCCGTCGTGCTGTACACGGCCGACAGTGACCGCAGAGTAAAGTGTACAAATGATGTGCAAATCATGAGCAACTGCAGCACTGAAACTGCGTGTTGTCTCGCAGATTCCTGCCTGCGGCCGAAATTGCGTTACACTGTGCACCTCGATAGTTACGCCATCAGGATAGTTATGCGCATCACCATTGATTCGGCCGATCAGCCGTTTATTCACCGTTTGCTCGGAGAAGAGATAGGACAAGTGGATACCCAATCCAGCGACACGCGTTTACAACACGCCCTCGACATCGCTCGGCAGCAGAAAAATCACGAAGCGGAACTCGACTGGAAACGCAATGCTGTGTTTTTAGCGTTGTTTATTTTCCTCTATGCCGTCCTGGGCGCCTCGCTGACGCTGGATCTCACCGCACAAGCACCCAGCCACAAAAGTCTGGTGTATGCATTAGAAGCTGTCCCCGTGCTGATCGCCTTTTCCGGTCTGTTTGTCTCGTTGTTATTCCTGTTCTTTACCCGCAGCAGCGCGCGACGCCTGCGCAGTTGGGATCAAGGCATTTTTGTGCTGGAGAAATACGTTGGCACCAACCTCTATAAGCAAATCAATGAGATGGGCGCTCGCACCACCAACTATTCACAGTCAGCCATTAACGTTGCGCTTGCCCTGTTTATTTGTGTGACCTGGGTGGTGATGTACAACTACTTCACCTTTACCACCAGCGGCGTGATTGGCAGCGTGATTTCTTTGTTTATCACCACCATGACCTACGTGATACTCGATATTCAGTTGCTGAAGTCAGGCACCTCTATTGCGATTGATGAGCCACTGATTCCGGCTGACGAAGATAAAGAGAAGAAATAATCCCCTGCATCAGGTGGCCTAAGGGCCGCCTCGATATTTCTTGCCTATAATCATGCTGACATACCCTTTAATACGGATCAGGATCGATAAAGGAGCAGTAATGAAAATATGGCCCATCGCCGCACTTGCCGCGTTATCGTTAACGCTGGTTGCCTGTAAATCCCCGACGCCACCAAAAGGTGTCACGCCCATCAGCCCTTTTGATGCCAACCGCTATTTGGGCAAATGGTACGAAATCGCCCGTCTGGATCACCGCTTTGAGCGCGGCAAAGATCATGTCACAGCCACTTATACTCAACGCAACGATGGCGGCATAAACGTGCTGAATCGTGGATATGATCCGGTGAAAAAAGAGTGGAGTGAGAGTGAGGGCAAGGCCTATTTCACCGGCAAATCGGATACCGCAGCGCTTAAAGTCTCCTTTTTTGGCCCGTTCTATGGCGGCTATAACGTGATCGCATTGGATGATGATTATCAATACGCGCTAGTGAGCGGTCCAAATCGGGGTTATTTATGGATCTTGTCGCGAGAGCCGAAGCTTCCGAATCAAGTGAAAAAACAGTACCTGGCTATCGCGCAAAGGCTGGGGTTTGATGTGGATAAGCTCATCTGGGTGGATCAAGGTTAAAGCTGCACTCAGGAATGAAGTCATTCTACTTTCCATCCCTGTGTAGTTCAGCATAACCGGGCGTGAGATTCTGGTTATGCTGCAGCGTTGGGGTGGAGAATCTTCAATCGGCGTATGACCAATAACTTGCAGGCTTGCAACCTATCACGGGTTACCCCTTATTGGATGAGGAACACATCATTCCGTGAAAACTGTACATGAATGATTTATTTAAACGAATCCCTTATTTATTAATCATATAACCAGGCATGTTTATAATGCGCTTCTCTTCGGAATATTGCCCTTTCAAAAAACCTGCTAAAATACGTCATCGTCTATGTTTTTATCAGTATAAAATATCTTTATCTGAAATTTCAAAGCTCTGATCATTCTGACTTATCAATCAACATGTTGAGTCAACCCATCAGGCTGCTGTTCGCTTTTTTTTTCATTATCGCATTGCCAGTGGTGAGGAAAAAATGAATGAAATAACAGAAGAATCCCCCAGAACAAATCTCAGATTATTATGGGGCTTACTGATTGTATTAACACTCATTTCGCTGCAGTGCCCAGCGAGCGAAATTAACCTATATTCTATCAACACGGGTTCCTACGTTTATCATCTGACCGGGAATCATGGGCAATACACTGAAAATTTTGAGAATAACTTCTTTTCGATAGAAAGAAAATTGTCCGAAGATTCCACCTATAGCGTCCTGATCGGCACCATGAAAAACAGCTTTGACGATCGCTGTCTTGCGTTAGGGGTGAGAAAAGACTGGAAAACCTGGGATGATGGCTGGACCTTTAAAGGTATCTACGGCTACACCGGTGAGTTTTTTTTCGATGCCTTTAAGGATTGTGGCGATCACGGTTCCTATCACGACTTTAAAAAGGCCACCGGAATAGGATTCTCACCCTATATTTATCATGGCTTTCAATATAATTTCACACCCTATTTCGGCATTGAATCGGGGATTATTATTCCCTCGGTATTTGTTATCACCATTCAATGGAGCTTTAGATAAAATCTGAAATTTAACGTACTGATTTTTCCAGCTAATCGAGAATAATTGTCACCAGCTTGAGGAACCTGTTCAGGGGGAGATACCGTTGCACTACGCAAGTTGGAAAATCATATCTTTTGACCGGGCATGGCCTGTGGCTTCACAACATCGCGAATATTCTGTGGATAATGCCAGCCCAGGTGACTATCATCAACCCACCCTACTCACTACTGATAAATAAGGAGGATTACTATGCCATCGTGTGAATTGTTTATTTACTCACACTTTTATAGTAATTGGCCGCGCTCAGCTATCTCTGCATTCGTGCTGCGATAATCCGCCTGAGCGAAGTCTACTGAAATTCTCATCCCTTCCTCCGGCTTACCGGGTTGTCGTCAGCAGTTTTTGACGTCAGGCGTTCGCACGCCTGCAACTTATGAGTAAGCACATGAGCACATTACTATCCGCACACGCTGTCGGCTTTGATAACGCCTTCGGTACCCTATTTCATGACATCAATTTCAGCCTCAAAAAAGGCGATCGCATTGGGCTGCTCGGTGATAACGGCACGGGAAAAAGTACCCTGCTAAAAATCCTCAGCGGAGAACTTGCAAGCAGTCAGGGCAGCGTTACGTTAGCCAACCACTGTTTGCTGGCACGAATTGAGCAACATCTTCCCCCTCAGCTCCAGCAAGCCACACTGCTGACAAGCGTGATTGCGCGTCTGCCAGAACAGCAACAGGTCAGTGAAGCCTGGCGAGCGGAAGCGCTACTCTCTTCGCTGGGGTTCGATGCTGAACAGCATACCCAAACGGCAGCCACGTTGAGTGGCGGTCAACATATGCGGTTACTGCTGGCGCGTGCACTTATTCTCCAGCCTGATCTGCTGTTACTGGATGAACCCAGCAACCATCTGGATCTTCCAACGCTGCTTTGGCTGGAACAGTTCCTGATAAATTGGAAAGGCAGCTTTGTGCTGGTCTCACATGACAGCACCTTGCTGGATCAGGTCACCAATTGCAGCTGGATCCTGCGCGATCAAACCCTGCAATTCTTCCGCCTGCCCTGCTCTGCGGCCCGACAAGCGCTGGCCCAGCAGGATGAAACCGATGCACAACGTTATCAGGCAGAACAGAATGAGATTGAGCGCGTCGAAAAAAGTGCCAAACGGCTGGCAATTTGGGGACGCACCTACGACAACGAAGGTCTGTCGCGTAAAGCGCAGCAAATGGAGAAGCGCGCCAGTTGGTTGAAAGAGGCACAAACCACGTTGACCGAAGGCAGCTTATGGCGCCTTCAACTGCTGGGAGAAGCGCTGGATGCCGATCGGGTGCTGGCGCTGACTGAAATGCACATTCGCCCAGCGGAGAACGCGCCTGCGTTGTTTTCGTTACCCAGCCTGCAGGTTAAAAGCGGCGACCGCATCGCCATTGTGGGCCGCAACGGCAGCGGGAAATCTTCGCTGCTGCGCCAACTCTGGCTGGAATACCAGCGTGAGACCACCACACTGTTTCATCCGCGTGCAAAGCTAGGTTATTACGACCAAAGCCTCACGCAATTACATGATGAGGAGAGTCTCAACGAGGCACTGGCGCATTTTGCCCCTCTGAGTGACGACCAGCGAAAGATGGCTCTGATAGGTGCGGGGTTCCCTTATCTCCGTCATCAGCAATTGGTGGGCTCGCTGAGTGGCGGTGAACGCTCACGTCTGCTGTTTGTCGGGCTGACACTCGCGCGCTATTCCTTATTGCTGCTGGATGAGCCCACCAACCATTTGGATATGCTGGGTAAAGAGGAGTTGGCAGCCGCCCTCAATCAGTTCGAGGGCGCGGTGTTGCTGGTGTCGCACGATCGCAATCTGATCGCCAGCAGCTGTAACCGTTTCTGGCTGATTCAGGATCAGCAACTGAGCGAGTGGCATGACTTTGCACAAGTGATTGAACTTATGGGGGCCGAACAACCGTCAGAAAAAAGTGTTGCTAGCGTTCAGCCCGTGGCGGCCGAATCGCATAACGACGAGGAGGAACTACTATTGGCCTTGTGCGATTTAGAGAGCAGGCTTGATGAAGATATGATGCGAAAGCCTAAACATCAAAAACCGACGTTGCAGACACAATGGCGCGTTGAGATTGCGCAGTTGAAACAGCTGCTGGGGATCTCGTAAGCGTTCTGCCGATAAAAAAAGCCCCTACGATATTTTGATGCAGTGTCGTAGGGGCATAATCGGGAGCGGTTCAAAGGTTGCCTTGTATATCTACACCAGAGCGACGCTCAACACCTGCGCCGCTCGTTTTAACTGATCAGCAGGATTGCGCCCAATCAACACGTACTGATATCCGCTGCGATGCCACCACACCAGATTCATGCCGTGCCGTTTTTCCTGCGCCAATGCACTCTGTTTACTCGCATCTTCCCGCGAAATACACAGGGCCATCGGACCGTAATTGCTGTGATTCCAGGCGATTTGAGTGATCAGTGAATCGTCGTAGCGCAACATACGCACACTTTTCAGGCTCGCTTCAGGAAGCGTCAATTGCTCAGTCGTCAGACGCAGATCGAGGTCGCGCGCCGTGCGTTGTAATGAACGCGCTAACACCTGTGGCGAACTGTCGACATCCGCCAACGTTTCCGGGCTATAGAGCGACATATATTGTGCTTCCAGTTCACGTATTCGCGCGCTCTCATCCTGTTCAGCTTTCGCGACGGGTCTGGCCCAAAAACCGACGGCACTGCCCACCAGCAGAAAACTGACTGATGCCGCGATCAACGCACGACGGCTAACCTGAACAGTCTCTTTTTTCGGTGCGGACGGCGTGTTGTCCAGCAGGTACGCCAGTCGTGACTCCATACGCTCCAGCGGCGCCTCATCCAGCATTGGCGCGAACGCATCCGCAAAAGGTTGATTGCTTTTCATCAGCTCAGCCGTCCGTGCTGACAACGTTTCACTGCGCTTTAATTCGGTTTCAAACGCCTGCGCATCCTCCGCGCGCATTTCACCATCCAGCCAGGCAACGATAGCTTCGTCGGCATAGGGCGAGGTAAATCGTGGTGCATTCACAAGCGTTTCTCCTGTACCGCAGGCCGCGCTGTCACTGCGCTGGCTAAAGTAGCGCGTGCCGCAGCGAGGCGGCTCATGATGGTTCCAATCGGTACGGCCAGCGTGTCGGCGGCTTCCTGATAGGTAAAACCCTCGACATAAACTAAAAATACCGCGTTGCGCTGTGCCTCTGGCAACTGCCCAACCCGTTGCATCACTTTGGCATATTGCATGCGCTGTTCATTGTGTTGCTGATGGTCGGGAGCGAGCAATTCATCACTCTCGACGAATCCCTGCCCCATGCGCACCCGCTGCGCGCGCAGTTCGTTGATCCACACGGAGTGCAGCACGGTAAACAGCCAGCGATCGATGCGTGTGCCCGGTGTGTACTGGGCGCTGCGTTCCAGCGCCCGCACACAGGTGGACTGCACTAACTCTTCGGCCACATCTTTATTACGCGATAACACCATCGCGTAACGCCACATACGCGTCAGATGCGCCGCCAGATGTTGACGGACTTCAGTGCTGGTAATATTTCTATCCTCCGTCAACAGCGGTCATCAGGACTCAGGATGACCATTAATGGCCGCGTGCAAATCCTGATACTCTTCACACTTCACACCGCACAGCGATTTGATGATAGTGAGCTGCTCTTTAGCCAGATCCGGTCGGCCTTTGATCATCCAGGCTTCACCTAAATATTCACGCACTTTGGCATATTTGGGGTCTAGTGCGATCGATTTCTGATAGTAACGCATCCCTTCGTCGGTGCGGCCCAGTTTACGTGTGGCGTAGCCGCGATAGTTCCATGCCTCTTTGGTGTTCTGATTGTGCAACGTATCCAGTAACGTCAGCGCAGCTTGATACTCGCCTTTTTTCGCCAGGTGGTAGGCGTAATTGGTCTTATCCTCATCACTCAGCATGCTGGTTTTTTCCGGCACGCAGGATTTGGTTTTACTGTCATACACTTGCCCTTTCGGACAATCCGGGATTTTCTTGTCACTGTCGTCATCACCCATGGCGAATGCAGTCGGTGCATGTAACACCATCAGCAATACCGGCACGGCAAACCAGCGAATTGAAGTCATCATCTTCATCATTCATTTATCCTCGCGGAGGGGCATCGAATCGCGCAACGGCAGCATACGGCGCAGCACGTTGTCACGCAGAACGTAGTGATGGAGTAACGCCGCCAGCGCATGCGCGCCTGCCAGGCTAATCAGCGCCCAGGCAACGTTATTGTGTAATCCCGCCAGCGTGTGACGCAGTGCGGTATCGACATGAATAAAGGTTGGAATATCGAACAGGCCAAAGAAATTAAACGGTTCCTGTTGCGCCCAACGAAACAGAAAACCCAATACAACCTGAGTGAATAACAACAGGTACAACAAGCCATGAACGGCATGCGCGATGATGCGCATCGGCGTGCTGCTTTCAGCTGGCGCCACGGCCAAATGCGTCTGACGTTGGCAATAGAAACGCCACAGTGGGCGCACAATCATCACCAAAGCCAGCAAAATGCCAAAAGAGATATGCCACGCCTGTAAACCCTTGCGCAGCGGTGTGCCCTTTTCCAGTTGTTCCCAAATGTGCGCCGAGGCAAACAGAAAAATGACGCTAAACGCAGTGATCCAGTGCAGCGTCATGCTGAAAGCGTCATAGCGTTGACGTGAGTTTTGGCGGGCCGGAGCGGACATAGCATTTCCCAAATAGTGAGTGGTTTAGGGGTAAACAACTCAACGACGATTTCTATTCGAAAAATTTTCATTTTTTTCTCAACGCACCCAACTTAATGCAGAAATCCTGACGAATTTTCTCCTGTTTGTTGCATTTAGTGATTACTATTCTCGCTTCATTAAAGGGATGCTTATGTTGAATACCTCTAAAAAGCGGCTTTTGGTCGCGATCGTTATTTTGGCGATCATTATTCTGGTCTGGGCCTACAGCAGTTCACGACCAAAACCGAACCCACTGGTCACCGCCGTTGTGCGTCAAGGCAACATCGAGAACGTCATCGCTGCGACGGGCAAAATGGACGCAATCGAACGCGTCAACGTCGGTGCACAGGTATCGGGGCAGGTGAAAAAGCTCTATATCAAAGCGGGCGATAACGTCAGTAAGGGCGAACTGATCGCTGAAATTGACGATCAGCCACAGCGCAGTGATTTACGCAATGCGCAGGCCGCGCTTAGCGTGGCGCAAGCCGATTTGGAGACACGCGAAGCGACCTTAGTCCGACAGGATGCGCAGTTCAAACGTTTGCAGCAAATGATCAAAGCCAATCTGGTGTCGCGCCAGGATTTTGACGAAGCGGCAGAAGCGTGGAGCACCGCGCGTGCTGAGTTGACGGCGCAAAAAGCGCGCGTCATTCAGGCTCAAATTGAGGTGGACAAGAAGCAGCTCGATCTCAGCTATACTCGCATCATGGCACCAATGGATGGCACGGTGATCGCCATCGTAACCAAACAGGGCCAGACGGTTAACGCCGCGCAGAGCGCGCCGACCATCGCCAAGCTGGCGCAACTGGGCACCATGACCATTAAAGTGCAGGTTTCCGAAGCGGACATCACCAACATCCACCCCGGCCAGCAAGCCTGGTTTACCACCTTCGCCAATCCCGATAAACGCTACAACGCGACGCTGCGTAGCATTGAACTGGCACCCGAATCGGTGATGAAAGATGATGCCTTGATGGGCAACAGTGAAAGTACGCCGGCCAGCAGTACCAATGCCGCCATTTATTACAATGCGTTACTCGATGTTCCCAATCCCGATAACACCCTGCGCATCTCAATGACCGCGCAAGTTAATCTGCTGCGCGACACTGCGAAAGACGCGCTGTTGATTCCGGTACAGGCAACGAAAAAAGACGCGGAAGGCAAGACCTTTGTCGAGGTGGCGAACAAGGAGAATCAGCCTGAGAAACGTATTATTACCACCGGTATTTCAGACAGCGTTGATATTCAGGTTCTCAGCGGCTTAAAAGCCGGTGAAAAAGTCATCCTTGCTACCCAAGCCGTCGGTGCGGACAAGGTGGTGATGTGAGCTTGATCGAACTGAAAAACATTCAGCGCAGCTATGTTAACGGTTCAGAATCTTTGCATGTGCTGAAAGATATCAATTTGCAGATCGCCAGTGGCGAAATGGTCGCGATCATTGGCCCTTCCGGCTCGGGCAAATCCACATTGCTGAATATTCTCGGCTGCCTGGATGCCGCCGACAGCGGTCACTATTTTATCTCAGGCCAGAATACCGCTTCACTCTCTCCGGACGCGCTGGCGAAAGTCCGCCGTGAACATATTGGCTTCATTTTTCAGCGCTACCACTTAATGCCGGACCTGACCGCATTAAGCAACGTCGAAATCCCGGCGATTTATGCCAATTTGCCGGGGCATGCGCGGCGGGCGCGTGCTGCTCAATTACTGGAACGGCTCGGTCTCAAAGGCCGTGAACACCATAAACCGGGTGAGCTCTCTGGTGGCCAGCAGCAGCGCGTCAGTATTGCGCGAGCGTTGATTAATGGAGCCGAGATTATTCTCGCCGATGAACCGACCGGCGCGCTGGATTCGCATTCTGGCGAGGAAGTGTTACGCATTCTTCATGACCTGAATCGTGACGGTCATACGGTAATTATCGTCACACACGATATGAAAGTGGCGCAACACGCTGACCGCATCATCGAAATCCAGGACGGTGAAATTTTTGCTGACAGCGGGCCAAAAACAGAGGCGACGCGATCGTGCTATCAGCCAATGGTGAGCAGAAGTCAGAGCAAGCTGCGCGGATTTATTGATCGCCTGCGCGAGTCAATGCGCATGGCGCTAAATGCCATGAATACGCATCGCTTACGCACCGCACTCACCATGACCGGTATTATCTTTGGTATTGCCGCTGTCGTCACTGTCGTCGCGCTTGGACAAGGTGCGCGTGAAAAAACGCTGGAGAGTATTTCCGGTCTCGGAACGAATGTGGTGTCCGTGTATGCCGGCGGTGATTTCGCCGAAGATGATGCGCATCCGGTGTTGACGCTGGTGATGGCTGATGCCGATGTGATTGCTCGCCAGCAGTTTGTCGACAAAGTCAGCCCTGAGCTGCTCTCGACCCAGCCGATCCGTTATCTCTCCAACTCGTCGAAAGCATCCGTATCGGGCGTCGGCAAAGATTACTTTGAGATTCAGGGCATCAAACTCACCGAAGGCAGCAACTTCAGTGATGAACGCCATGCCCGGCAAGAGATCATCATTGATACCAATACGCGCAATAAGCTGTTTGCAGCCAATGAAAAACCCATCGGAAAAATGATCGTGTTAGGGTCTGTGCCGGTGCGAGTCATTGGTGTGGCGCATGAAGATAACGGCATTTCGCCCAATCGTCTCAGCGTGTGGCTGCCCTGGAGCACCATGATGTACCGCATCAGTGGGCAAACAGCGCTCACAAGTATCAGCGTTAAACTTAAAGATGATGTGGTCAGCGGTCCGGCGGTGGAATCGCTGACGCAATTACTGACTGCGCGTCATGGCACCAAAGACTTCCTGATGTTTAACCGCGATAAGTACCGTAAAGCCATCGAAGGCGCGGCAGCCACCTTGACCTTGCTGATTTTGATGGTGGCGTCGATTGCGCTGATGATCGGCAGCATCGGCGTGATGAATATTATGCTGGTGTCCGTCACCGAACGAACGCATGAGATTGGCGTGCGTATGGCCGTGGGTGCGCGGCGTGGCGATATCATGCAGCAGTTTATGATTGAGGCGGTGCTGGTATGTTTGGTTGGCGGTTCACTCGGCGTGGCACTCTCACTGGTGATCGGTCCGCTGATTAGCCTGATGGCAGGCGGTGTACTGACAGCCATCTACTCATGGGAATCCGCGGGGGCAGCTTTCGCCTGCTCCACTATAATCGGCATGATTTTTGGTTATTTGCCTGCGCGCAAAGCTGCCCGTATGGATCCGGTCGCCGCGCTGGCGAGTGAGTAAATGTATCTTCTCGGGTGCGCATCGCTGCGCACCGATTTTTCCGTCATGTTGGAATTAAGAGCGAATGACCCAGCGGTCAGATTAACATCGGCAACGTTGCACTGGCCGTTTGCTGACTGGCTGTGGCGTAATGCGCATCATGTGCCATCAGCTCCCCCATTAACGCCTCAACCAGCAACATCGCCCCTACCTTCCCACTCAACGTTCCGGCATTAAGTGGACCTTCCGGTCGCGCCGCCACCAGCAACATATCCGCCAGATTGCCCATCGGGCTGCGCAGCGTATTACTTAGCATCAGCACCTGAGCTTTGCGCTTCTTCGCCACATTGACCACATGCATCAGATCTTTGGTGGAACCGGAAGCAGAGATCGCGATGACCAAATCACCTTCACCCAGGGTCGAAGCATTCATGGCCGCACGATGCATATCACCAAACAGCTGCGCGGATTTGCCCAGCCGTAGTAGACGATAATGCAAATATTCGCCGGTTATCGCGCTGGCAGCCACGCCATAGATTTGGATAGATCGCGCCTGATGCACCGCCGCACCTGCCTGCTGTAAGACCTCGCGATCAATAAATTTTCCGGTGTCACGCAGCGCCTGCACCGACTCTTCCACCAGCGCATCAACCGGATCGCCCGTTGCTGCCAGCGCGGGCTGACTCTGCTGCACATCCAGCGCCAGCGCCATCTTAAATTCGGTGTAGCCTTTGCAACTCAGGTTGCGGCACAAGCGCGTCACGCTGGCTTCGCTGGTGTCCGTCTCTTTCGCCAATTCGGTAATGGTGAGATACAGCACTCTCTGCGGTTCGGTCAGGATGAAGTCGCCCAGCTTTTGCAGCGCCGGACTGTAGCCCGGCAAGCCCTGCTTCAGATGCAGCAAAATATTTCCATTGTCCGTCATGACACCTCTCCATTAGCCATTATTGATGGCGCTTAGTGTGCGTAAAGGCCCTGCTTTGTGCCAGCAGAATTCATTATAAGTGAAAGCTATCACACTAATGGTAGTAATTTTCATCCGATGAAGTAGATTGTGATAATAATTTTTACCACAACAACACTTCGGGGATAAAAATTTATGTCAATGTTCAGTGGAGCCTCTTCAGGAGGCTGGTTTGAAAAAGCGCAACGTTTTGGAAAATCCTTTATGTTGCCGATCGCGGTATTGCCTGCCGCCGGCTTGCTGTTGGGCATTGGCGGCGCGTTATCCAATCCCAACACTGTTAAAGCCTATCCGTTTCTGGATATCGCCTGGCTACAAGGGGTGTTCACCATCATGGCCAGCGCAGGTTCGGTGGTCTTCGCCAACCTCGCAGTCCTGTTTGCGGTGGGCGTGGCGGTAGGTCTCGCGAAAAGCGACAAGGGCACAGCAGGACTGGCATCTCTGCTCGCCTATCTGGTGATGAATGCCACCATCAATGCCCTCTTGACGCTCACCGGCGTACTGGCCAGCAGTAATCTCAGTGCCGTGGGTCAGGGCATGGCGCTCGGCATTCAAACGCTGGAAACCGGCGTGTTTGGTGGTGTCGTGATCGGGCTGGTCACCGCGTTACTGCACAATCGCTATAACAAAATTGCCCTGCCACAATTTCTCGGCTTCTTTGGTGGCTCACGCTTCGTCCCGATTATTAGCTCGTTTGTGGCGATTATCGTTGGCGCGGCAATGACCATCGTCTGGCCGCATTTTCAGAAGTTGATATTCGGTATGGGTGGACTGGTCGATGCCACGGGGTATTTCGGCACCTTCATATACGGCTTTGTGTTGCGCATGCTCGGCCCGTTTGGTCTGCATCACATCTTCTATCTGCCTTTCTGGACTACCGCTTTGGGCGGCAGTGAAATGGTCAATGGTCATCTGGTTGAAGGCACTCAGCGCATTTTCTTCGCTCAGTTGGCCGATCCCAATACGCAGCAGTTTTATCTGGGGACGGCGCGCTTTATGTCGGGCCGCTTTATCACCATGATGTTTGGCCTGATCGGGGCTTGTCTGGCGATGTATCACACTGCCAAACCCGAGAACCGCAAACGTGTGGCCGGTTTGTTATTATCCGCCGCCCTCACCTCATTTCTGACTGGGATCACCGAACCGATTGAGTTCTCGTTCCTGTTTGTGGCGCCAGTGTTATATGTGATTCACGCGCTGTTCGATGGCCTGGCCTTTATGATCGCCCACATCCTGCACATCACCATTGGACAGACCTTCTCCGGCGGTTTAATCGATTTCATTCTGTTCGGTGTATTGCAGGGTGAAGCGAAAACCCACTGGATGTATGTGCCCCTGGTCGGCGTGCCATGGTTCCTGCTGTATTACTTTACCTTCCGCCTGCTGATCACTCGATTCAATTTCAAAACGCCAGGCCGTGAAGATGTCAGCATCGATACCTTGCCAGTTGCCGCTGGCGAACGCCCTTTGCAGGTGATTGAAGCGCTGGGCGGTAAAGACAATATTGCCGAACTTGACTGCTGCGCCACACGTTTGCGTATCACATTAAACGACAGTTCTAAACTTAATGAAGCCGCATTGAAGGCCACGGGCGCTCGCGCGGTTATCCAGCGTGGCAACGGCGTACAGGTGATCTATGGCCCGCACGTCACCATTATCAAAAATGAAGTTGAGGAGTTACTCGCGCTATGAAAGCAAACATGCTGGAGCAAATTAAAGGGAAACTGGTGGTGTCTTGTCAGGCACTGGAAAATGAACCCCTGCACAGCGCCTATATCATGTCGCGTATGGCATTAGCCGCGAAGCAAGGTGGCGCGTCGGCAATCCGCGCCAACAGTCTGATCGATGTAGAGCAGATTATGCAAACCGTGGATTTGCCCATTATCGCCATTATCAAACGAGATTATTCAGGCAGTGATGTATATATCACTGCCACGCTCAAAGAGGTCGATGAATTGATGGCGGCGAATCCAGCGATGATCGCGCTGGATGCCACGCAACATCAGAGGCCTGGCGAACTGCAGTTGCCGCAGTTGGTGGCGGCGATTCGTCAACGCTATCCGCAGTTATTGCTGATGGCAGATATCGCGACAGTTGATGAGGCGCTGCTGGCGGATGAACTCGGCTTCGACTGCGTAGGTACTACGCTGCATGGCTATACGGCGGAAACGCGCGGAAAGTATCTGGCGGCAAATGATTTTCACTTTCTGCGTGAAGTATTAACAGCAGTGAAGGCGCCAGTGATTGCAGAAGGCAATGTGGAAACACCTGAGATGGCGGCGCAGTGTTTAAAACTGGGCGCGCATGCTGTGGTGGTCGGTGGCGCGATAACCCGTCCTCAGCAAATAACGCAGCGTTTTGTCAACGCAATCAGCTAATACGTTTTATTAGGCCTTAAATAGCAAAGCCGCCCAAAGGCGGCCTTAACGCTGAAGCGGAAACTGAACTTATTTATACAGTTCTGCAGTCATGTGCACACGGTTGTTGGTGTTCGCTTCAGTGATTTTATACTGTGCGCCCTGCTGCTGAGCGACTGCGGCAACTTTCGCTTCGGCACCGTCAAGAGTTGATGACTCAACGGAGATGCTCTGGGCAAAGCTGGCAGCAGACATCAGTGAAAGAGCGGCGGCAGCGGCGATGGTCAGTGTTTTAATGGTTTTCATGGTCTTATTCCTTTGGGTTGTTTATGAAGGCTGTGTGCCTTCGATGGAAATAATAATAACCCAAGTTACCATTTCATTATTAACTATTAGTGCGATCATCATGATCGCACTAACCATAACTCACATTACAATAACGTCATTGATCGGTAGAGTGCCATCTTATCCACATTTCAGGTGAAAAGAGCGCTCGCTAACCTGTGGATAAATCAGCTTTTCCCGCCTGCAGTGCCAGCTCCCGCGCAGTGCTGTTTTTTTGTACGCCTTCGCGAGTTTGTCGAGGGCTAAACTGAATCTTCTTTTTCAATCACCAACACGCGTGCCGCACCTTGGGGATGAGCGACATGTTCGGTACCCACGCTGGCGAAGAAAATGTCACCCACGTTGAGCATCACTTTATGCACTTCCTCCCGCTCGCGGTAATGCATCTCGACCACACCATCTAACACCACGAAGACTTCTTCACCGTCATTGATGTGCCAGCGATAAGGCTGATCAGTCCAGTGCAATCGCACGCTGGTGCCATCAAAATTGGCAATATCGAGAGCCTCCCACGCACGCGCTGGGGAAAAGTTTTTGCCGACGATGATTTTCATGAGATGCCTGTTTTTGCTGAGTGATGACGCAACATGCTACAGACCAGTGAGCTGAGGTGTGAGACAAGGCAGGGACATTTCCGGTCAGATCACAGCACCCAATAACAGACTCCAGATTCCAGAAACAGCAAAGCCGCCCGAAGGCGGCCTTAACGCTGAAGCGGAAACTGAACTTATTTATACAGTTCTGCAGTCATGTGCACACGGTTGTTGGTGTTCGCTTCAGTGATTTTATACTGTGCGCCCTGCTGCTGAGCGACTGCGGCAACTTTCGCTTCGGCACCGTCAAGAGTTGAAGACTCAACGGAGATGCTCTGGGCAAAGCTGGCAGCAGACATCAGTGAAAGAGCGGCAGCAGCGGCGATGGTCAGTGTTTTAATGGTTTTCATGGTCTTATTCCTTTGGGTTGTTTATGAAGGCTGTGTGCCTTCGATGGAAATAATAATACCCTAAGTTACCATTTCATGATTAACTATTAGTGCGATCATCATGATCGTGCTAATTACATCTTACCGAGACCTTACACATCGCAATGATGTTGATGGCAGCTAATATGGCGGCGGCAAAAAAGGCCATCGAAAAGTGACCTGGGAGGTATGTCATGAACGCCGCCATAAATTGTCCGCCAAATATGGCCATTGATAAACGTGCCAATTGGCGCCCACGTTCCTGAGGTTGGCTTATTTCAACTGTCAGGTGATTCACCAAAGGCACTGACAGCCCAAACCCCATGCCTAATAAGATGCCGCCTGGCAGGCACAACATGACATCGGGGGCCGCTGCAAATTCAAGGTGTGCCAACAGGTAGCAAATGAACGCCATGATCAGCGTGGAATAGTGGCCGAATTGCAGCGCAACATGCGGCATCAGTGCTGCTGCCAGCACCGCCACCAGCGAGACAAATGAGAGAAAATAGCCAATATGTGCGGCATTCACACCCATCAAAGCAAACCGTTGCGGCAGCATAATAACGGCGGTGAAAAAACAGATCATGGAACAGAACGCCGCCAGCCATACCGGCCGCAACCGGCGATCGCTGTCCATTACGCCCTCTTCTATTGTTTCCGCTCTCATCTGCTGCTGAGGGCGCGGGACACAAATGAGCACCAACACCAGCAGCAGCCAAGAGAACAGATACAGCCCATACGGATAACGCCAACTTGCGGAGGCCAGAATCCCTCCCACAAAGAGAAACACTACGCCACCCAACTCGATTGCCATGCCTTGTCGCGCGATCATCTTTAATCGGGCTTCAGCCTGATAAAAACGGGCAATTAAACTGGTCCCGGCAGACATCACCACCGCTGTTGCGCCCCCCAGTAGGATGCGGTCGATGATTTGTGGCACTGCGCCCGGCAACCAAACACCTGCCACGCCCAATCCGCCATAGCAGAAAAGCCCAATCAGTAGCATAGGATAGGCACCAAAACGGTCTATCGCTCGACCTGCTAATGGCCCCGCCAATATCACGCCTAACGCAGGCAGCGTCACCAACCAACTTGCCAGATAAGCAACCCTTAATTGCGCGGCGATGTCACTCAATCCCGGCACAATGACGCATCCCACCATAATGGTCAGGCAACTGACAGCCAGGAGCGTAACTGCACCTGCGGGTTTAATTGATGTCATGATTTTTATTTATCCGAATAATGGAATGATTAACCATTTAACGGACATGAGTGTTACGACACCGGCGCATATTGTCAATGGCTACCGTGCTATAGTGGCGGCCATCTAAATTGATAAAGCGGAAGAGTGATGGCTGCAGATACAGAGGCTAACGGTTCGCAGGTTATTGCACGTGCCGCGACTATATTGCGGGCGTTAGAAAATCGACCAGCAGGATTAAGCATGTCCGAGCTGTCAAAACTGACAGCGCTACCGCGCACCACTGTACATCGACTTGTCACGTCGTTGATTTCTCAGCAGTTGCTGCTACAGGGCAGTGAAGGCATCAAGCTGGGTCCCGCGCTAGCAAGACTTGCCGCTTCGGCACATACCGATATTATCGCGCTCTCTCAACCGGCGATGGAGACGCTTGGACGTCGTACGCGAGAAACGGTCGATTTATGCGTCTGGCGCGGCAGCCATACGGCTCTGGTCAGCCAATATGCTTCCGATCAGGAGTTGCGCGTGGTCTCACCCATCAGCACTGCCTTTCCCACGCACTGCGCTGCGCATGGTAAAGCGTTATTGTCTGAACAAACGGATGATGTCATCTCGGCATTACTTCCGCAGTTGAACGATGTACGCACCCTAAATACTTTGCGAGATCCTCAGCTTCTATTAAAAGCCATTCAGCAGATTCGTGAGCAAGGCTATGCGGTAGATCGCGAAGAGCATGCGCGGGGTGTATGCGGTATCAGTGTCGCCCTGAATACCGGGCCGGGAGAACGTTATGCGCTGGCCATTGCAGTGCCATCATTACGCTTTGATGAGCAGTTTCCACAGCTTCTCGCGGCTTTATTGCAGGCAAAAACTGAAATCGAGTCGCTGCTGGTCGGTTAGCACAAATGACAAAGCCGCCCGTAGGCGGCCTTAATATCGTGGGTGGCGAGCTTATTTATACAACTGAGCCGTCATGTGCACGCGGTTGTTGGTGTTGGCTTCAGTAATTTTGTACTGAGCGCCCTGTTGTTGAGCAACGGCGGCGATTTTTGCTTCCGCACTGTCCAGAGTCGAAGCATCAACAGAGATACTTTGTGCGAAACTCGCGAATGAAACCAGGGTAAGAGCAGAAACTGCAACGAAAGTTTTGATAGATTTCATGGTCATTTCCTCAGAGTGATTTTCAGTTTTTAAGGCGTTTCGCCTCGATGTGAGAAATAATAGACCTGCTTCCCGTGGAGTAAAAGCTGAAGGATTTGCTGATTAAATTCAAAAAATTTGAATGTGATTCAATATGGCCTTTTCTTAAGCTGGATCTGTTAAAACCCGAAATCTCTCATCGTCACAATCAAGTTAGTGTTCCAGGTCTCAGAAACAGCAAAGCCGCCCGGAGGCGGCCTTAACGCTGAAGCGGAAACTGAACTTATTTGTACAGTTCTGCAGTCATGTGCACACGGTTGTTGGTGTTCGCTTCAGTGATTTTATACTGTGCGCCCTGCTGTTGAGCGACTGCGGCAACTTTCGCTTCGGCACCGTCAAGAGTTGACGACTCAACAGAGATGCTCTGGGCAAAGCTGGCAGCAGACATCAGTGAAAGAGAGGCGGCAGCGGCGATGGTCAGTGTTTTAATGGTTTTCATGGTCTTATTCCTTTGGGTTGTTTATGAAGGCTGTGTGCCTTCGATGGAAATAATAATAACCCAAGTTATCATTTCACCATTAACTATTAGTGCGATCACCATGATCACACTAATAGTACTCAAGGTTATGGATCAGACCGAGCTCCGGATCTGCTGCGCAGGCAAGGAGCCTTCTGCTTCAGGCGTGACCTCAGCTACATTTTGCGCACCATACTTATTTTGTAACCACTGCTGCACCTGATCCAATAAATGCCCATCCAACGCGTAATAGCGCAGATAAACGCCCACGGTGATAGCGAAAAAGAGTAATGGCGCGCCTACCATAATCGCCTGCATACCTAAGAGGGTTGATGCACTTTGCTGCACATTTGGCACATAGCCAATCAGGCTAAGCACCATACCGATAAACAGCCCGGCAAAAGCAGCACCTGCTTTCACCACCATGGTTTGGACAGAATAGGCAATGCTCTCAATGCGGACACCTAGCGCGTAGTCACCATAGTCCACGGTGTCCGCCACCATAATCACCAGCATTACCCAGAAGAGGGCATTGCCAATATTCACCAATACACCAGACAGTGAGATAAGCACTGCCCCTTGCGGCGCCCAAACAGCAATCGCGAACAGCATAAAGCAGCTGAGCACCGGCAGCACCGACGCGCTGAGCCACAATACCCGACGGGAGAAAATGCGAACTAAACGTGGGAACAACACAATGGTGATGAGATTAGCCACACCGGCAAACGCCATATACCACGGGAAAAGATCCTCGCGTCCAAATACATATTTAAAGTAATACACGGCGAATGCTGTAATGATGCTATAAGCCAGGTTCCACGCCAATGCCATGATTAACAATACAAATAATGGTCGGTTGCGGGTGATCATACTGAGCACGGTGCCGAGACTGTGTTGTTCGCTTTTTGCTGTTGTTTGCGATGAGGAGTACCTCTCATGCACATTCAGCAGCGTCACCAACGTAGAAAGGATGAAGAAAAACACGATGATGTAAGTGAAGTAGAGAAAACCCTCACCTTGGTTGCCGCCACCTAGCCAGCGGATAGCGGGTAATCCAATCACCCCCGTGAGATAGCCTGCACAACTGGCAAAAAATCGCGGCCAGGGAATCAATGCTTCTCGCTCACGTTTATCCAGCGTAATGCAAGGTACCAGTGACCAGAATGGCACATCCATGATGGTGTAGGTAAATCCCCACAGCAGATAGGTTATCCAGATCCACACAATTTGCCCGGTACCTTGAAAATGATGAGCATGAAACACGGCAATCAACATCACTGAGTTCACTAACGTACCCAGCAAAATCCAGGGTTTAAATTTGCCCCAACGGGACCGGGTGCGTTCGACGATCCATCCCATAACAGGATCGGCTAACGCATCGAGAAATCGCGCCACCAGAAATAACGTGGCGACCATGCCCATCGAAATACCGGCCACATCGGTGTAGTAAAACATCAGATACATATAGATGATGCCAATGGCGAAATCTTTGCCGAATGCACCCAGGCCATAGCTGATTTTGGTCTTTAGCGACACACTCATGATTGACTCTCCTCCTTGAACGGGTGGCAACCGACAGCCATGAAGCAGTTGCCTCCACGCACAGGTAATTTAGCAGAAATTCTCTGAATATCAGTGATATGAAGGCAACCAATCGCCATGTGCCGCAATCAGTTCGTCACACAGACGTATCGTATCGTCGATGGAAAGCTCCGCAGAGGTATGCGGATCGAGCAGAGCCGCATGATAAATGTGCTCTTTCTTACCGGTGACCGCCGCTTCAATGGTCAGGAGTTGCGTATTGATATTGGTGCGATTCAGCGCCGCGCACTGTGGCGGAAGATCACCGACGTAGCAGGGAGTAATGCCTTGAGCATCCACCAGACAAGGCACTTCTACACAGGCCTCGCGGGGTAAATTAGTGATTAAGCCGTTGTTAAGTACGTTACCGCCAATCTTATAGGGTTTATCAAGCATCATGCTTTCAATGATATAAGACGCATATTCCAGGCTGCGGGTATGGGTGAGATTTTCATTGTGGGTTAATTGCTCACGTTGCATATGCCAGCGTTCAATCTGCTCAATGCAGCGACGCGGATACTCATCGAGCGGAATATTAAACTGCTGAATTAATTCCGGATAATTTCGCTTGATCCAGTAAGGCATGTATTCCGCATTGTGCTCGGAGGACTCAGTGACGTAATAGCCGAATTTATGCATGATCTCATGTCGCACCCTATCATCATGTTGCTCTGTCAACGCCAATGAACGACGCCGAATCTCAGGATAGAGGTCCTCACCATTGCGTCGAATATCTAATAACCATGCCATATGATTGATACCGGCAATATTGAACACCACATTGTCAGTTGGCATATCAACGCTCTTTAACAACGTTTCAGCGCAAACTTGTACGCTGTGGCATAAGCCCACCGTTTTGATGCTGGTATATCTGAGCATTGCGCCCGTCAATGATGCCATGGGATTGGTATAATTGAGCAGCCACGCATTTGGGCAAACCTCTTCCATGTCTCGCGCCAGATCAAACATCACGGGTAACGTGCGTAGCGCGCGGAAAAGCCCCCCGACGCCCAAAGTATCCGCAATGGTCTGACGTAAACCGTATTTTTTAGGAATATCAAAATCAATCACGGTGCTGGGCTGATACCCCCCCACCTGAATGGCATTGATAACGAAGTCTGCTTGCTTCAATGCCTCACGTCGTAATTCAACCCCCGCATATTGATGAATGCGTGCGCGGTTTTGGTTAATATTGGCATTAATGTTTGTCAGCATTTTGTAAGACTCATCGAGTCGCTGCGCATCAATATCATACAGCGCAATCTCAGCATCAGAGATATCAGCAGTAGCCAGCACATCACCGAGCACATTTTTGGCAAAAACAGTGCTCCCCGCTCCAATGAACGTTATTTTCATTTTTTCACCTTATATTCCAGCATGACTGTGTCGTTAAAACATAAACAACGGCCAGGCGAAGCGATATGTATAAATGTGACATTCTTATAGCAGAATGGTATCGCCGTTAAGGAAGTGTGATGAATATCTCACATTGCCTTTTATCAGGTAAATCGGCGTGCTAGCCGCTTAAAATGTGTGATAGAAAGTTCAAGCATCCCCTCCCGTTGATGATTACATATGGAAAAATATTTACTACCTGAACATATATTGCATTTTGGTTTGAATATTTATCAGTTTGGCCACGAGGCGTGTGTGCTCGCTCATACTTTCGGCCCCGCAGTACGCCAACACTATTTATTGCACTATGTTATGGCTGGCAGAGGGAGTTTACTTTCTGAACAGGGACGTTGGGATATTTCAGCCGGGGAAGCTTTTTTAATCTTCCCGCATCAGATAACCACCTACTCTGCCGATAAGAAAATACCCTGGGAGTATATGTGGCTAGAGGTAGATGGATTGATAGCGCAGCGCACCTTTGAGCTTTGCGGGCTTAACCGAGAGACCCCCGTTTGGACGGCAGCATTACCGCGAGGTCATCAGGAACTGGAGGAGGTATGGAAATTATTGATTGCTGAAGACGCCGACCGTCCGATCAAACTGGCTGGATTAACCTGCTTATTATTCGATGCATTAATCAGTGGCGGGAAAAATAGTGCTGTCTCCACCAGCAATGATAACAAGCAGCTGGATCATGCCATTGCCTTTATCGAACGCAACTATCTGAACCCCATCGGGGTCAGTGATATTGCGAACCATTGCCGAATTGACCGCAGTTATTTGAGTCGAATGTTTCAAAAAACGTTGGGTGTAGGACCTAAACAGTATTTATTGCGCACGCGTATGAACATGGCGAAAACTTTACTGCAAGATGCATCATTACCCATCAAAGTGATTGCCTGTTCGGTGGGTTACAACGATCAACTCCATTTCTCTCGCGCTTTCAAACAATATTTTGATTTACCACCGACAGAATGGCGAAAACGTTATCCGCCAAACAGCGACTGTATTGAGCTTTAACATTACCGACGCCCCAATCAGGATTTTGCCATCAGCGATTTAACCGTGGAGATGAAGTGCGGCCACTGATGGAATCGCATAATCGGCATATGAGCCTGGCGTTGCGCCCTTAATGCATCGACAAATGCGCTGGCTTGCTGATCAATATCTTGATGATTCTGTTTCATGGGCCTGCCCCTTTTGCGGAGAGTGTTAAGACGGAAAAAGCCGCCCCGTAAGGCGGCCTTTCCCGGCACTTCCCTGTGCAACCATCCGATACTTATTTGTACAATTCTGCGGTCATGTGCACGACATTGCCGTTGCTGGCTTCAATGATTTTGTATTGTTCATTCTGCTGATGAGCCTGAGCAGCAATTTTCGCTTCTGCTCCATCCAGAGTCAGAGAAGTTGCAGTCACTGTTTGTGCGAAGCTGGCAGCAGACATCAGAGAAAGAGCGGCAACAGCGGCGATTGACATAGCTTTGATAGTTTTCATGGTCATATTCCTTGGTTTGTTTGATGAGAAGGCTGTGAGCCTTCGATGGAAACAATAATAACCATGTAAACTATATCAATCTTAACTATTAGTGCGAAAACTATGATCGCGCTAATAGTTAACTGAGCTAGGCCAACTCCAGCGATCTCATCACCTGGAGTACTTCCCGTTGATGCTCACTGGATAAAGCACGTAGCGGGCGCGGCAAGTTGTTTTCCTCCGCCAGCCCAAGCAGTGCCGCTGCGGCCGCTATCACGCGAATACTGCCGCCATGTTGACGGAACAGCGTCCAAAGCGGCTCCAGTCGCTGGGATTGCTCAACGACAGCAGCGAAATCGCCCGCCTGAGCGGCTCGTGTCAGCGCTAATGCTGTGTTGGGAAATAAGCCGCCACATACGGAATACCAGACATCGCATCCCGCCATTAAACCGTTGCCGGCCGATGCATCACCACTGACACCAATGCTTATCTCTGCGGGGAGTTGCGCACGTAATGCGCTCACCCGCTGGGCTGCGGAATGCATGTCGGCAGGCACACCCGGTATTTTGATGGAAGCGATATTGGGAAGCGCGGCTATCCGTGCGTAAAGATCATTTGAGAACTCGGTGTGGGTCGTGCCGGGATTATCATAAACGCAGATGGGCAGCGAAACATTCCGCGCCACCTCGGCATAGAAGCCAAACACTTCCTCTTCAGTGAGCTTTTGGTAGGAAACAGCAGGTAATAATAAAGCGCTTACGCCTGCATGCTGCGCATCTTCCGCCAGTCGCAGCACCTCATCTGTGCTGGTTGCGCCAATGCTAACCATCACCGGAATGCCATCCGCATGCTGTACGGCCAGCGTCGACACGCGCTTGCGCTGCTCGCGGGTGAAATAGGCGTAGCTACCGGTTGAACCCAGCACGCCCAGTGAATCGACTTTTGCCATTGTTAGACGCGCGAGAAGCGAGAGAAAGGATTTTTCATCAATGCCTGTCGCATTGACCGGGGTCAGCGGAAAGGCACTAAGACCTGAAAACATAGCCAGCTCCTGTTAGATAACGTAAAAGCGCATCTTAACAACAGCTGACTATTTGTCATAGGACAAAGCCGTTAGCGTTTGTTCTTTCTTCTGAAACCTAACCAGAACAGCCCCAGCACCACGATGAACCCGGCAGCGGCCATGCCGATGCGCGACACCAGCATCAGCGGCGAAGCATCACCACCAGCACGCAGTGATTTCACTCGCTCCTCGCTGATCTGCACCTTGCTGTGCCCGATATCTTGCATCACATAGTTAGTCAGCGCAGCGATTTGGTGGTCGTTGAGTTGACCGGCAAAGCCAATCATCCCTTGCCCTTTTTCAGGCCAAACGCCTTGCAGTACTGCCATCGCCACATTGTCCGCATTGGGCTTATTCAACACCGGATGATTTTGTAATGCCGGCAGTCCATTCAGCCCCTCGCCTGTCAGGTTATGGCAGGATGCACAGTTATTGCGATAAATCTGTGCGCCTTCGCTTAATACCGCCTGCGGCGTATCGTCACCTCTTACCAGCGTCCAGCGATTGGCCTGCGCAGGTTCAGCAGTGGCGCTATCCTGTGGTAACAAATAAGTCGCAATAGCCTGGCGATCTTCTGCTGTCATACGCGAGAAGCTCTTATCGATCGCTTCCAGCATCGGACCGCCCGCCGTTGCGCCGTTGCTGGCGTGGCCAGTTGCAAGATACTGCGCCAACATTTCACGTGTCCAATGCGGTTTGCCCTGCAAGGCTGCCGCCGTGATATCAGGTGCAAACCAGGTACCGAGTGACGCACCCTGCAAGTTTTTGTCCTGCTGTTCCGCCATCAGGAAATTACGTGGTGTGTGGCACGTGCTGCAGTGGGTTAACCCCTGTACCAAATAGGCACCGCGATTCCATTCTTCTGACTGCTTCTCGTCCGGCTGGAAGGGCTTGCTGTCCATAAACAACAGATTCCAGGCTGCCATGCTGAAACGCAGATTGAAGGGGAACGGCAATGCCGTTTTCTCAGGCTGAATATCTACCGGCTGCACACCCTGCATAAAGTAGGCATACAATGCAGCGACATCCTCATCGGTGAGCTTCGCGTAAGCGGTATACGGCATCGCCGGATAAAGCTGACTGCCATCACCGCGAACCCCTTTACGCAACGCATCGGCAAACTGCTGCTCGCTGTATTGGCCGATCCCTGCCGTTTTAGAGGGGGTGATATTGGTACTGAAGATCGTGCCTAACGGACTGGCAATGGCATGACCACCGCTGAACGGCGCTTTGCCCGCTTCGGTGTGGCACGCGCCACAGTCACCGGCAATCGCCAGATACTCGCCACGTTTAATAAGCTGCTGATCTTCGGCATGCGCCTGTGAAACCGCTAACGCCAAACTGCCTGCGGCAAGCAGGGCTTTCCAGTGCTTAGCCATGTTGCGTCTCCTGCAGGATTTTGTCTGCGGTGCGTAAAGCCAATGCCATGGCGGTCAGCGTCACGTTACAGGTGCCGACAGTTGGCATCACACCGGTGCCGACCATAAACAGGTTTTGATGGTCGTGCGCGCGTCCCCAGGCATCAGTGACGCTGGTGGTCGGATCGAGTCCCATCGAGAGTGTGCCAGTGATGTGCTGGCGGTTGGAAAACTTGCCGCTCTTGCTGTGCTTAATGTTGGTCGCGCCGAGTTTGGCCGCAATCGCATCATAGCATTCACGGGTTTTCGCGGTGCCTTTGATGACATAGTCGTTCACGTCCCAATACAGCGATGGCGTGGGTAAACCCAGCTCGTCTTTGTTGCTGCTCAAGGTCACGCGGTTGTTCGGATCGGGTAACTGCTCCAGCGCATTTTTGATGCTAAGGCGACGCGCGGCGCGGAAGCGAATCGCTTCCTGCAACTTCTTGCCAAACAGCCCTTCCGCCAGCGCTTCTTTAGTCACTGAGGCAACCTGTGAAGCGTTAGAGATATCGATACGGAACGGTGAGTGTTCGCTGCGGAAATCGCCGTCACGGAACTGACCAATCGAACAAGGACTCACCGGGCCACGTCCTGGCCAAATCTCTTCATCGACGTCAAACGTCACGCCTATCGCCGGGTGATCGCACAGGTTGCGACCCACATTATCGTGCGCGTTGGCGATACCGTTCGGGAATTTATCGCTGACAGACATCAGCAGCAGTTTTGGGGTTTCAATCGAGTTGGCGGCCAGTACAAAGGTTTCAGCCGTGACACGATGGCTGACTTTGTTCCAGTCATAGTAATTGGCTGCCACGATATTGCCCCTGGCATCGTGCTCCAGCTGATACACCACCGCTTCGGTGATCACTTTCACGCCGCTGTTTTCAGCCTGCTGTGCGGCAATCCCGCCGTGATACTGGGCGTCGATTGGGCAAAGCGGCATGCAGTTGTTATTGCCGCAGCAGGCCGGACGGCCATCGTAACTGTGGCTGTTGCGACCCGTGCTGTCATCGAGCACGGTGAAGTCGGGTGCCAGGCGTGCGGTCACGCGTTGCTGCAACCAGGACGCCGGCACGCGCTCCATCGGATAAGGTTTGCTGCGCGGCGAACCATTGTCCGGCGATCCGCCTACCCCCGCGATCACTTCGGCCTGATAGTAGTACTCTTCCAGGTCGTCATAGCCAATTGGCCAATCTTTGCCGACACCATACTGGCTGTGCTGACGGAAGTCGTTGGGAACAAAGCGCCACAACTGCGCCGCCCAGTGCCAGCTGGTGCCACCAAACATGCGAATGTACTGCGCAGCAAACGGATGCGGCCCGGCCTGATGCAGGTAATCATTCGGTTCCGGTGTATAGCGCGGATGCGGTGCCTTGGGCGAGAACGGATACGGCGACATAAAGTCAGATTTGAACGCCGATGCTCGGAAACGCTCAACCAGCTGATCGCGTGCTACTTTCGGGCCGGACTCCAGTAACAGTACTGATTTACCTGCTTTTGCCAGACGGGTCGCTAGCAGCGAGCCGTTAACGCCCGCGCCGATAACAACCACATCGGCGGAATTGTTGTTTTTCATAACGACATTACTCTTCTGAATCAGGGCTGTTGCGCCCAGCTACCACATTTGCCGTAGGAGAAACTCGGCGGCACTAATTTGTCATCCACCAGCAGATTGGCGAGCGTGTTCACGTAGGTGACATACAGCGCGTGATTGCCCTTGCCGACCACACCGTTGTACCAGCCGCCAAGTATCGCTTTTGCCAGCTTTTCACTGTCCGCATCCGAGGCAAACGCCAGGTGATCTTGCTGCAGCAGTTCTGGCTGGTTTTGCAGTAACGCCTTCAACTGTGCCAGCGCAGGGAGAAAACCTTTCTGCGTCTGACTCAGGGCCAAAAGCAGCGCACGCCCAACGGTGGCGTTCAGGGATTCTTGTTGCGTCAGCAGTTGTGAAACCTGCATAAAATCATCCAGCCCAGCCACGTTGGTCGGTGACTGGGCGGCGTTAAGGCGCGGCAACGGCAAAAGCTGGCCTGCGGCGCTGGCAATCGTCACCAGCCCGACCATCTTCAACACGCGGCGGCGTGAGTAGTGCTTCATAGTGTCTTCCAGTAAAAACGTCGCCTGCCATCACAGGCGACAGAATAAAATCAAATCTATTTTTTATGTCTGCGGCGTATCAGCCACCACACCAGCAGTGCAATCACCACCAAGGTACCGACGCCAACCCCGACCTGCGCCAGCATCACCAGTGGTGATGACGGTCCACCACGACGGATCTCCGCCACCTGATCAGGTGAGACGGTTGCGTCAACATTGCCGTAGTGATGCAAGATCCAGTTCGACAGCGTGGCAACTTGCTGATCATCTAGCTGATTCAGTGCGTTCGGCTGCGAACCAAACGGCGGCATAAACACATCACCTTCGGCGGTATGACGCTGCACACCGTAAAGAATGGTAGCAATCAGGTTCGACGGATTACGCTCTGCAGTAGCACTATTATGGAATAGGCTCGGATAAAACGCGTCTTTGGTTCCCTGGCCGCTGCTGCCGTGACACGACGCGCAATTGCCGGAGAACAGGCGAGCACCTTCATCGCTGGTGGGCGCGTTGAATGCATCACCACGGAACGCCACCAGATTTTGAGCCGCTTTACCCTGTTCGAAGCGCGAAGCGCCGCTCGCAGGTGCATCTTTATCCGTCACGCTGCCCATGTATTCGGCAATGGCGGCCAAATCGACATCCGATAAGTGCTGGAAGCTGTGGGTAATCGCCTCCGCCATGCTACCAGCAGCCTGGGCTTTCCCCGCGAGACGACCGGTTTTCAGGTAAGTGATAAGATCCTGCTGTGACCACTGGCCAATCCCACTCACCGCGTTGGCGGTGATATTGGGCGCGAACCACGGGCCGACCTGCGCACCAGTAAAGGCATCACCCTCTTTCTCCTGCATCAGGAAACCGCGTGGGGTGTGGCAAGTGCTACAGTGCGCTGCGCCATCCACCAGATAGCGTCCGCGATTCCAGCTGTCAGAGTGTGACGCATCCGCTGTGTAGCCCGGTGCTTTCAGGAACAGCGCGTTCCAGAACATCATCGAAAAACGCAGATTCAACGGGAACGGCAGATGGGTCTCTTCCGTCTTGTTATCCACCGGCTGCACGCCTGACATGAAGTAGGCGTACAGCGCATGCACATCTTCATCCGTTAAGGTGGCGTACGCGGTGTAAGGCATCGCCGGATAAAGATTGGCGCCATCGGCACGCACACCTTTACGCAGCGCATCAGCAAATTGCTGCTCACTGTAGTTGCCAATCCCTGCGACCTTCGACGGCGTGATGTTGGTGGCGATGATTTCACCCACCGGTGACTCAATCGCTTTGCCACCGGCGAAGGGTTTACCGTGTTCAGCGGTATGACAGGCAGTACAATCTGAGGCTACCGCTAAATATTCACCTTTTTTGACCAAGGCATCATCAGCGGCATGAGCGGCACCGCTCGCCAGTGCCAGAACCAGCGCGATCTGTTTGAGCTTTAACATGATTACGCCTCCAGAGCCTGTTTAACGATGGCATCAGCGGCTTTAAAGGCGAGCGCCACCATCGTCAAGGTGCTGTTACCGCAGGCGGTACTTGCCATCGCCCCGCCGCCCGGCAGGAACAGATTGCGGTGATCGTGAGCGCGACACTCGTTGTCCACCACCGAATTAGCCGGGTCATTACCCATGATGGTGCCACCCATGATGTGCTTGCTCTGGTTGAATTGTTTCGAGAACTTCTTATCGATCGCGCCCATCGCTTCGGCAATCTTGTCAGCGATCGGTTTGGAGTAGTTCTGGTACGAACGGCGAACATAGTCGCCCACATTGTAGTGAATGGCCGGTTTCGGCAGACCAAGCCAATCCTTTTTATCGCTCAGCGTCAGGCGGTTATTGGCATCAGGCAGGATCTCATGCGCCAGCACGATATCGGCGGTGCAGGCGGTCATGCGGCGGATCTCTTCATCCAGTGCTTTACCCACCAGCCCTTTCTCCAGTGCGCCAAAAGTGACGAAGCGGTTGCGCGCAAAGTTGTTGAAGCGGAAGTAAGCACCCGCATGCTCAGAACGGAAATCGCCTTGCGAGGTTTCCATAATGCCGCTATTCACCACCGGTCCTACGCCCGCCCAATAAGGTTCATCCAGCGTTAAGGTCATGGTGATTTGTGGATGGTCCATCATGTTGCGGCCGACTTGATCGGAGCTATTCGCAATGCCGTTCGGGTTGCGCGAATCAGCAGACATCAGCAGCAATTTTGGTGTTTCCAGCCCGTTACACGCAATGATGAACAGCTTGCCGCTGACACGATGGGTTTGCTTGTGCTGATCGTAGTAGTGCACCGCTTCGATTTTGTTGCCGGCATTGGTTTCAATACGCCACACCACCGCGTTATCAAGGATAGTGGCACCTTTGGCTTCGAGGCGGGAAAGTGCCGTCGCACCATCATACTTCGCGCCCACCGGACAAACCGGCACGCAGTTGTTATTGGCGCAGCATGCCGGGCGATCGTCATAGGACATGCCGCTGTTACGGGCCTGCGCGGTAGGGATGTTGTGCAACCCCAGCTTCTCGCGCACCACTTCGGTAAAACGTGCTTCACCCGGTCCAAACGGCAGCGCGGGCATCGGATAAGGTTTCGAACGCAGTGGAGGCCATTGCAGTGCCGGATCGTCCGGTCCACAAATGCCGAGTTTATATTCAGCACGGGCGTAATAAGGTTCCAGCGTCTCATAATCAAACGCCCAGTCACGGCCAACGCCGTAGCGAGAATGCAATTGCATATCCGCAGGCGTTAAGCGCCAACATGTGCCCGCCCAGTGCCAGGTCGATCCGCCCGCATAGCGCACATAGCTTTGCGCATAAGAGTCTTCGCCGCTTAATTGCAGATACCCTTTGCCCGCCCCTGCCGGTTCCGGATGCGGAGCCCAATCGCGTGACGGGTAGCACTCAATCGGGTTGCCTTTGGCCGCCAGGGGTAGATTGCGATAATTTTCAACGATTTCGGCACGCGAAACGCGCGGGCCGGCTTCCAGCATCAATACCGGAATGCCGGCATCAAGCAGTTGCTCAGCGATCACCACACCGACCACGCCGGAGCCAACGATCACCACGGGTGACTGAGAAGGAGCTGCCATATTTTATCTTCTTTTATTGGTCAGAATTGCGGTACGGGAAGAACCGGTGTGTTGGTGCGCTGCCAGTTATTTGGCCCACTGATGCCGTAAGACGGAATCGTGATGGTGTCCATCGTGGTGTGCCAGGTCAGCGCCTGTTCATAAGCGAACGCTTTTGCCGAACGTTTCGGTTCGAGGCAGCCGGTGTACCAGCCAAAGATGATTTTGTGCGCCAGTTGCTGCAAAGCACCTTCCGGAATCGCCGGGAAGAAATCTTCAACGATCTGCGCCTTATTGGCTTTGGCAATCGCCAGCAGATGATTGAGATTTGTCATGAGTTCCGGCTGTTCGAGTTCCAACAGCGCCAACATGCGCTGCCCGACCGCATCATCCAGTTTGTGATTGACCAGAAGACGAGATATCTGCATGAAAGGAATGAAATTTTTCGACGAGTCTGCAAACGCCAAACGCGGAAGCGTGGTGGTGATCAGGCCGCCAGCCACGATCACAGCGCCGGACAGTAACACTCTCCGACGTGACAACTGGACCTCGCCTGGCGGCAGGTCTTGCAACTTACTCATGGTGTATCCCTGGTTAGTGACACGGCTCAAAACCCATCGCAAAGCGAAGGTAAAAAATCTAGTTATTTGAATAACGTAACAGCACCGCGAGTTAACAATCACATAACGCAATGTTAATCAGATGACTTATAACGACACGGACTTTTAATATAATAAATGGTTCTTAAACAAAAGCCATACGTAATGATGTTTTCAAATCAAAATTGAGCGAGTTTGGGCATTAAAAGCTAACGCATAATCACTTTGAGTGATGTATGTCCCAATAGAGGTAAGGGCTGTGAGATGCGAGATGCGAGATGCGAGATGCGAGATGCGAGGATTATCATGACCATAAAAAAAGCCGCCATCCCAAAGAGATAGCGGCTTGCAAAACAGCAAAAACTTACTTGCTCAACGTTGCATTCAGCGCATCAATGGAAGTCTGCAAGCCCGCTTCCACGCTCATGGTAAGGTCTTCCATCTCCAGCGAGACGTCGCCGTTGTAACCGGTCATGCGCAATACAGAGAAGAACTCTTTCCACCACTTCAGATCCTGACCGCAACCGACAGCAACGTAGTTCCAGGTCCGGGTTTTCGTGTTCGTCACCGGTTGATACTCCATCAAGCCGTCAACGTCGGCCAAACCACGCTCAATACGCGCGTCCTTGCCGTGGACGTGGAACACTGCCCCTTCCAGCTTACGTGCAGCAGCAATCGGGTCCGCACCCATCGCAATCAGGTGCGAAGGATCGAGGTTCATGCCGATCATGTCATCCACCTCGTGACGCAGGCGCAGCAATGTCGAGGGGTTGTACACCAATTGGCATGGGAACTCTTCAATCGCGATTTGTTCGACGCCATGCTGTTTAGCGTGCTGGACAAATTTCTTCCACCACGGAATAGCCACCTCATTCCACTGATAATCGATCACACCCGGCATATAATCTGGCCATGAGATGGTAGAGGTAATCCAGTTCGGCACGCGATCTTCTGGCCCCCCACCTGGCAGGCCACTCATCATCACGATCTTTTTCACGCCCAACTTGCCTGCCAACTCAACCGCGCGATAGCTACTTTTCGTGTGTGTCTCACCCAATTCACCCGGTGCCAACGGGTTCCCCGAGCAGTTAAGCGCCACAATGCGCATTTCACGTTCAGCCAGCTCTTGCTTGAACTTCTCCAGTTTCTCTGGCGATGCCAGCAGTTCCTCTGTTTTCACGTGCGGACAGGGTGACCATCCACCCGCCGTCATTTCTACGCCCTCAATACCGTAGCTTTTAACTTTATCCAGCATCGCCGCGAAAGGTAAATCCGCCAGAACGTCAGTACATAATGCAAGCTTCATTGTTTAATCCTTCATCTGGTGCGTAAATCACGCTTTCTCAAATTGTTCGATAAATTCTTGTTTGGTTTTTGCATTGGCTAATAACGTGGTTTTCACTTCATCGCCGAGCAAATTGGCAATATCAGCTAACAGTGGAATATGTTCATTTTCAGTTGCCGCAACAGCAACGACGACAAACACCACCTTTCCAGCGCCCCAACTCACACCATTTGGAAATTGAAAAACCTGATACCCGGTTTTAATCACCTGGTCGAGGTTCTCTTTCGCACAATGAGGGAAAGCAATACCCGCCCCAATATAGGTAGAAACGCTTTTTTCACGCGCTAACATGCCATTGATAAAGCCAGGTTTTACATAACCGGACTGCTCTAACGCCTTTGCCGCTATCTCAATGGCTTGGTTTTTATTCGCTGCCCGACATTGCAAATGCAGCGCATCTTCCGTCAGTTTCAACATCGTCATTCCTCACTTTTCGCGAGAAGTTAGGTTATTAGCGATAAAGCGCGGGCTGCTCTGGAATCACCACGTCATGTTTCTCGCCATCTTTCAGCGAAGCCAGACCGGCATCACAGACCAGCGCGACGACGTAGCCATCCCAGGAGGAAGGGCCGCTCATTTCGCGACCATCACGCACGCTGTCAACAAAATGCTGAACTTCGCGATCGTAAGCCGTTGCAAAACGTTCCATGCAAGATTGCGCAATGTGTTGTGCATTGCCGTTCAGTGAGCGGGTACTGATGAACTGTTGCTCCGTCAAGGCGGCAATGGCATTTTCACCAATCACTTCACAGCGGATGTCGTAGCCGTAGTGGCAGTTCACAAACAGTTCATCGTCAATACGAACACCGGATTCGGTTTCGAAGATCACAATCAGCGGATCCTGCAAGTGCGGCAATGCGCGGCGGGTTTTCTTACGCGGCTTGTCTACACGCACAGACGTGATGTTTTCGTTCAGCAAATAGCGAATGATGTCGATTTCGTGAGTGGCGGAGTCGTTAACCGCCATCTCGAGCGTGTAGCTCTCTGGCACTGACGGGTTGCGGTGAGCACAGTGAATCAACATGATGTCGCCCAACGCGCCACCCTCAATCGACTGCTTCAGCGCCTGATAACCCGGGTCAAAACGGCGCATAAAGCCCAATTGTAAAAGGCGCTTACCCGCTTTGACCTCTGCATCAATAATTTCTTTCGATTCATCAGCCGTTGGTGTCAGCGGTTTTTCGCAAAATACGGGCTTGCCCGCATTAAAGGCCGCCAAAATTTGCGCTTTGTGTACCGGACCAATAGAGCAGATAAATACTGCATCGACCAATTCGGAATTGATCATCTCTTCTGCATCATAAAACGCGGTGGCACCAAATTCGTTCGCCACGGCATCGGCTGTTGTGTGGTTAATATCGCAAACAGCAGTGACTTGCGCGCCGGAAATAACATGCTGGAAACGTTTCAGATGGTCCCGGCCGATCATGCCCAGACCAATTAAGCCGATTTTGACTGTCATTTATTCATCCTCAGGTTAAAAACGAAATTTCTTTTCAATCTGTTCCAGAGTCAGGCCACGCGTTTCTGGTAAATATTTCACCAGCAGAATAAGCATGATGACGTTGGTCGCGCCGAAGAAACCGAAAGTCATGCCGCCACCGTAATGGCTAAGCAAATAAGGGAAGATGGATTGGATCATAAAGTCGAAGATCCACAGGCCAAATACCGCAAAGCCCATGCCGACACCACGCATTCTTAATGGATAGATTTCCGCTAACATCAGCCAGAATACCGGCGCAATCCAACCCTGCATAAACACCAGGAATACCAACATCAAGCCAAGAATGACATAAGGTGCGTTGGCGAAATTGGCATGCAGCGTATCCACTCCGTTGACGGTTTCAGTGTGGAAGAAGAATTTAAACGCAAGGCCAATCAACACCAGGCTAACGGTTACCCCAGCCTGACCGGTGAAAAACATTTTTCGGCGTGAATGCTTGCCAATCAACGCCATGCCCAGCAGCGTCGCCAATACGGAGATAATGCCGTTTGCCACCGCGCCGGTAACCGCTGCCGCATCACCGAGCCCAGTTGCTTTCAGGACGGTTGGCGCGTAGTACATGATGGTGTTGACTCCAGTCACTCGAGTGGCCAGCACAATCATTAAACCAATCAAAACCAGTTGAATCACCCAGCGATTTTTTAGCTCAGCGAACAGATTAAACTTCACCTGATCAGCCTTAACGATCTGCTGAATCTCTTTCACTTCGCGGTCTACTTCCTCCGGAAGGCGCAATGTTTTCAGCACCTTCACGGCCTTATCCGTTTCGCCACGGCGAATAAAGAAGCGTGGCGATTCAGGCATCATTAACATCCCGAACCACAAAAGCGCACCCGGCAGTGCGGGAATCGCCAGCATAATGCGCCAGTTGTGCTGCATCTCTGGATACAGGTTTACAATCGCAGCGTTAACGGAATACGCCAGGAATTGCCCGGTCACGATCATTAATTCGTTGACCGTCACCAATCGTTCACGCTGATCTGCCCGCGCTAATTCGGAAATATAAATAGGTACTGTAACGGAGGCACAGCCCACCGCTAAGCCCAGAATAAAGCGGGCCACAATCATTGAGGGCACATCCAAGGCGAATGCAGTGCCTAAAGCGCCAAACATAAAGATAGCTGCAACCCCTAGCAGGTTTTTACGCCTCCCCTGTTGATCCGATAAATATCCGCCAAATAACGATCCAAGTGCCGCACCGAATAACAGGAATGAGGTAATAAAACCTTCCTGCGCAGGTGTCAGATTCAGGTCATACTTCATGAAGATCAGCGCACCGGAAATAACACCGGTATCGTAACCAAAGCATAAACCACCAATCGTCGAAACAATGGTAATTAACCGCATGCGCTGAGGATTTTGCAGGTTCGTTTTATTATACATAGCTGTTCCATCTGGTTGTAAGGTAAAACCGTTGCAAGCCGTATTATTGGTCAGTCGTCGCTGAGGAATTTTACGCAGCCTGAATCAGAACATTTAATTAATGCACAACATCATTATTGTTATTTTTCTGGCAACGCTGAACACGCTGTCAGTCCCC
Source organism: Candidatus Pantoea communis (assembly GCF_011752685.1). NCBI lineage: Bacteria > Pseudomonadati > Pseudomonadota > Gammaproteobacteria > Enterobacterales > Erwiniaceae > Pantoea > Candidatus Pantoea communis. Next base: position 17,976 of record NZ_VWXC01000012.1, on the reverse strand, counting down.
TTCTCGTTACAACAACGTTATATCAAAGTGAATTCCAAACACCAGTTGCTCTCGCCCACACGATTTAACAGCGTGCGAAAGATCATATATTTCTCATAAAAATCACAAAAACCAGTGATTAAAGTCACATTGCAAATATTGTGCGTTGACATAGCAAGAATGAAGACAGATTAAAAAAAGCCATTTTTTCACATTTTTGTTAAAATATTTCTTAGCGACTATGCCACGCATTTAATGGCGCTTATCGCCTGTGGTTTCGTCAATTTTGTATTTCTACCTGTTCGTACACAGCAATTTTGATGATATTTTCACTTTAGCCCTCAACTTATCCCTATTGATTGCAAGTTCATGTCGCTCAACATAACATCATGCTTTCCTGGTATTTAATGTGTGGGTGTGTTTTGATAAAAATAAAAGTGTGACGACGATCAAACTTATATTTTTGCCAATGTTAAAAAACAAAAATCAACACCTGGCACTCTCCTAAAATCATCAACGCCTTACCTGTCAATGGATTAAATATTAGTAAAAAGCAAAAATGATGATTACGAGGCTGAAAACTAATGCAAGAATAGCGCTATACCAACAGGAGCTACCATGATTACCTTTTGCATCAATGAACACCCCTCCGCCCGTGGCTTCGACAACAGTTTGCGTCCGCGCCTGGCGTTTATGTGCAAAGCAGAAGGTAAAGAAGAGGCCATTCCTCGCGTCATGCACAAGCATGATGACCGCTTTGAAGTGATGTTCATACGCTCAGGCAGTGGCATCTACAACATCGATGGCCGAGGCTATAACGTCAAGCAAGGCGATATCATGTTGTTTAACGCGAATGTACTTCATGATGAAAGCCCTGATGCGTCAGACGATTTATTGATCTTCAGTTGCGGCGTTGAACAACTTAAGGTTGATGGCTTGCCTCTCAATGTTCTCACCACGCGCGCCCAACCTGCCGTGATGCCCAGCGGTGAGTTTTATGATGAAATTTGCCAGTTGTTTGATCAGATGTGGGCACACGTTAACAGCAAACGGCTCTTTAGTGCCGAAATCGGCGATAACTTACTGAGTGTGCTGTTATTACTGTGCCGCAATATCTGGATTGAAAACAAACAAGAGCAGGAGAGCAATAACACCCTACTGGGACAACGCATCAAAGATTACATTGATAATCACTATAAAGAAGATATCGCACTGAGTTCGATCACCGCTGCATTGAATATGAATCAATTTTATCTGGCGCACGTATTTAAAGATTATTCAGGTTATTCACCCAAACAATATCAGACACGTCGCCGAATTGGCGAGGCGCAAAATTTGCTATTGAGCACCAATCTGGGTGTCACTGAGGTGGCTAACGCCGTGGGTTACGATAACGTCAATAACTTCCATCGCATCTTTCATAATCTTGTCGGCATTCCCCCTGCACGCTATAAAAAATTCTGGCTGACCGGGCAACTCAATCGTTAATTTTTCGTTCTTCCAAAAGGAAAATGCCCTCTTTCGAGGGCATCTTTTCATAGCGCAATCTTATTTCAGTGTAATACGCGCAATACCATCGGTGCCTTTAGTTGAAGAGTCTTTATTGAACTCGGCCTTCAAGGTCACATACAGGGTATTGTTATCCGGTCCAATCAGCAGGCTGTTGGGATTCTGTTCGAATGACCAACTGTTCTTCACTGCGTAAGTGGTGGCATCCAACTGCAGTACTTTCTTCGATTCGCGCTGGCTGATGAAGATCTCATTGCGCTTCGCATCGAATTTAATACCCAGAGAATCACCCTCGATACGCTTGATCACTTTACCGGTGCGCTCGTCAAAGACCAATGTGGCTTTGCCTTTAGAATCGTCAGTCACAAACAGGCGGCCAGTGGATGGATCTTCTGCCATGTTCAGGAACAGATACTCTTTACCGTCACCGGCTGTCCAGCGCTTCTCGATTTTGTGGGTGCGCGGATTAATCACCAGGATCTCGCCAGAGCCGTTGGCCGCATAAATACGTTCAGTAACCGGAGAGTAAATAATGCCCGTTACCCATTTGCCCGCATTTTTAATCTCGGTTTTCAGTTTGAAGGTCTTAGTATCGACCACGGAGATATAACCTGGATCGGCCACTCGACCGACATACAACTCATTGCCATGCCACAGCACTTCACGCGCACCCGCTGGGTAGCCTTCTTTGCTGATTTTGCCCGGGAACACTAAACGCTGCAGCACTTTACCGCTTTGCGCGTCCACTTTGGAAATAGCGCCATCCAGTGAGTTGGTGGTGTAGAACACGCTACCCTGCTCATCGATCGCCGTACCAAAGTTTTTCAGATCGGTGTGTGTCTCACCCTTGGTCTCAAGCGTCGCAGGATCAAGACGATAGATCATACCGCCGTTAACATCTTTGAATGCCTGTGCGCTGGCGACAAACAGTGCTTTCGATGCTGGAGAGTAGGCCATTTCGTACAGACCATCGCCCAGGTCGCGTTTCAACACTGCGGTATCAACCGGTTTTACAGTCTCAGCGGCTGGTGCCTCGGCTTTTTTGGCAGGTGCCTGGCAAGCCGTCAGGCTAAATGCTGCGGCGATCGCCATAGCAACAGTGGCTTTACGCGGGCTAAACAACGATTTCATGCTGAACTCCATCAATGGATGAACGGCTCCGACCACATCGTAGCGGGCGGAAAATATAAGAAGAATGAGAATCATACGCATTAACGTAAAGTAATCAAATATTCGCGTGGATTTATGTGCTCATTCCATCCACTTAATGAAATGAGCGTTCAGCCAAATCGGGCGCTGTGTAGGGCTAAAACGAGTAAAATCTTGCCTGATAAATGTGAAAACGTCCGCAACTAGCGGGTTATAAATCCATCTAGTGAACTAAATTTCCTCGAATTTACACATTATTACACTTCAGATTGAATCCTTGCGAGATTCTATAAAGCAAATGATTATCATTGGCGTTCGTAATTAGATAGTAGATTCAATTGTTCTGCCCTTTTGGGTAGCACGACGCAACCACCAGCATAACAACCGAAGCGTAATGGCTTCTTATAACCATCATTTACCACGGAAACGATTATGTCTTCGATCGGCAGGGAATCAGGTATCCGCAAAACGTTCAGCGTTTCATTGTTGGCTATGGCAGTACACGCCCTTCTCAACCCCACATTGGCGCAGGCTGCTGATACCACTCAGCAGGATCTGGTGGTCAATGCCACCACCAGTGATAGCAGTGGTGACACTGAAAAGCAGGACTATGCGGTGAAAACCACGCGAGCAGGCACCAAGCTGCTACTCACGCCGCGCGATGTGCCGCAATCAGTGAGCGTGGTGACGCAACAGCGTATGCAGGATCAGCAGCTACAAACTGTCACCGACGTGTTGAATAACACCACTGGTATCACCAGCAATTTGGTGGATTCTGAACGTTCTGAATACTATTCCCGCGGCTTCAAAATCACTAACTTCACCTTTGATGGTATCCCCACTTCTACGGGTGATAACTGGAACTACGGTGACGCGGCATCTGATACCGCCATTTATGATCGTATTGAAGTGGTACGCGGCGCGACAGGCCTGATGACTGGGGCTGGCAGCCCTTCCGCTTCGGTCAATATGGTGCGTAAACACGCCGACAGTAAAGATTTTACTGGCTCGGTCAGCGCCAGCTATGGCAGTTGGAATAAACAACGCTATGTCGCTGATATTGCCGGGCCGTTGAACAGTGAAGGTTCGCTCCGCGGGCGCGTGGTAACGGGTTATCAGGATCAGGACAGTTGGCTCGATCGCTATCATAAAAATAAGAAGTTCCTTTATGGCGTGGTCGATGCGGATATCACCGCTAATACTACCCTTTCATTAGGTTATGACTACGAAAAGGCCGATACGCGCGATCCTACCTGGGGTGGCTTACCGGATTTCTATAGCAACGGTTCTCTTACGCACTACAACCGCAGCCTGAACTCCGCCGCCGATTGGACTTACTATCACACTGAAATACAGAAGGTTTACGCCGATCTGGTGCATAACTTCGATAACGGCTGGAGCTTCCATGTGAATGGTACCCATGCCAAAAATACCTTTAGCGATAAGTTGCTTAACCTGTATAGCGCATTCCCTGACGAGAGTACCGGCGAAGGCGTAACCGGCTACGGCAGCCTGGACCGTGGTAAACGTGAACTGACCTCCGTTGATGGTTACGCCAGCGGCCCGTTTGAGTTATTTGGCCGTCAGCACCAGTTGATGGCTGGCTTGAGTTACAGCCGCCAGCACAACCAGACTTACAGCCAGGATGGCGTCACTGACCTGGATGAATATGATATTACCGCCGCTGATATGGGGCCATTTAACAACAACTGGAACGGCAATCTTGCTGAGCCGCAGTGGCAAGGTTGGTATCTGAATGCCAATGATGTCATTCGCCAGAAGTCTGCTTATACCGCCGCGCGTATTTCATTGGCCGATCCACTATCACTGATTATTGGTGCTCGCTACACCGAATGGAGCACTAACGGTAGCAGCGGCGATATGACCCAGCACAACACCACGCCGTATGCCGGTCTGGTGTATGACATCAACGATACCTGGTCTGCGTACGCCAGCTATACGTCAATTTTCCAGCCTCAAACCTATCGCAATAGCTCAGGCCACTACCTTTCTCCGGTTACCGGAAAAAGCTACGAAACGGGGTTAAAATCGGCCTGGTATGACGGCCGTTTGACCGCAACCTTTGCGGTATTCCGCATTCAGCAAGAAAATGTCGGGACAGCAGAGGATGGCGTCTACGTTAATAACAGCAGCGAGCAGGCCTACACCGCCACTAAGGGCGCACGCAGCAAAGGCGCTGAATTTGAACTAAACGGTGCGCTTACCGATAACCTGCAATTAACCTTCGGCGCAACGCGCTATGTAGCGCGTGATTCGGATGGTCGTTATAACCCTGATCAACCGCAAACCCAGTTCAAGCTGTTCACCCGTTATCAGATTCCAATGCTGCCCGACCTGACTATCGGCGGGGGTATTAACTGGCAGAACCGCGTATTTGAAGATGTGAGCGCGCCAGATGGCAGCACCCAGCGCGTGTATCAGGGAAGCTATCCACTGGCAAACCTGTTTGCCCGTTATCAGGTCACCAAACAGGTTGCGGTGCAAGCTAACGTCGATAACTTATTCGACCGTGAGTACTACACCTATATGAACAACTATGTTTACGGTGAGCCGCGCAACTTCTCGGTTAGCGTGTCATATCAATTCTGATAAAAAAATCCCCGGCGCCAGGCCGGGGATACTTTCTGCATCACACTTTATTTTTATAATTAAAGCTGATCTGCGAATTCTGTTCACGTGGCAGACGCCGCGCCTCCAGATATACCGATTTCCAATACGGATTATTCAGTGAGGAGCGCATCACGCCCTGGCTAACCGAAGCGTGGAGGAATTGATGGTCGGTGTCATAAAAGCCAACATGTAACTCGTGTTTGATACGAAAGAACACTAAATCACCGGGTTGCAGGTGCGCCTTATCAACCGGCTGCCCCATGGCAATTAATTCGCGCGTTGTGACACGATCCATTGGAATATTGAAACGATCTTTTAAGGTTCGCCAGACAAAACCGGAGCAATCCACACCGTTTAATTGCGTGCCGCCCCACTGATATTTGGTGCCTTCCCATGAGTGCATCTGGTCGTGTAATGCCGCGATCACGGGAATCAAATCGGGTTGCTTACCACCATCGGTTGAAGCATCGACACTCTCTTCCGCAGGTGCATGAGAAGTTTTGGAAGAGCAACCTGCCAGGGTAATAACAAACAGACAGGCGATAAATTTTCTGGCCGCAGAGTTGATCATGGGATGACGTTTTCGCTGAGGGAGACAGTGGTTAGAGATTTATACCGCAAAAAAGTTGCAAAAATAAATAGCTCGCCGCTGAATTCTTTTAATCCTCTTCTTTTTTACTTAAGTTTACGCAAAGGTAACATCATGTATTTGGGATAAAAATTATATATTCCTTCGCCAATTTTCGCTTTGGAGGTTATTAATTCGCCCAACTCTGCTGCTATTTCATCCCACCATCAGCATCTGTCTGCCGATGGTGGCAAGCGGGCATCAATTTATTGTTTGGATTGACTGCGTAACGGCGACTCTGGCAGGAATAATGACAAAATAAAGGCCAGCGCCATCACCACCGCCGCCATCTGGAATGCCGCATGCACCGCTGCGCTAAATACCTGCAAATACGCTTGTTGCACATCATACGGCAAATGGTGCACTGCATTCGGGTCCAGCGTGGCGGGCAATACATCGCCCTTTTCCACCAATTCAGTCAAACCCGATTTCAAGACGTGACTAAACATCGCGCCAAATAACGCCACCCCGATTGAACCGCCCACCGAACGGAACAACGTGACAGAGGATGTGGCGACGCCAATACGGTCGGGTGTCACACTGTTCTGAACGGCCAGGACTAACACCTGCATCACCATCCCCATGCCCATTCCGAGCACGCAGGCGTAGAGATAAATCTGCCACAGCGAGGATTGCAGCGTCAGCGTCGTCATGAGTGCCATCCCAACCGTCGCCAGCAAGGTTCCGCCAATCGGAAAAAGACGATACCGACCAGTTCGACTGATAATGCGTCCGCTGATAATCGATGTCACCAGCAGCCCACCCATCAGCGGTAACAATTGCAATCCGGCTTCAGTCGGGGTTGAGCCTTTCACCACCTGCAAATAGAGCGGAAGGAAAGTGACGCTGCCGAACAGCGACATCCCGACAATAAAAGCCATCAAACTGGAGAGCGAAAAACTGCGATTACGGAACAGCCCAAGCGGAATAATCGGTTCCCATGCACGACGTTCTTCGTAGATAAAGCCAATCACTCCGACCAGACCAAACGCCAGGATGCACCACAACTGCGGATCGCTCCATGCCCGCAACGTACCGCCTTCACTGGTAAACAGGGTGATACCCACTAGCGCAAGACTCAGGCAAACAGCACCGGGATAATCAATCTCATGCGGTTTACGTTTGTTATCGGCTTTAAACACCGCATTAATAATCAGCAGCGCAAACAACCCTAACGGTAAATTGATATAGAAAATCCAGCGCCACGAGGCGTGCTGGACGATGAAGCCCCCCAGTAATGGCCCCACCACGGTCGCCAGACCGAAAACGCCGCCAAAGAGTCCCTGGTATTTACCGCGTTCTGCTGGTGGAATAATATCCGCGACGGCCGCCATACTGACCACCATCAGTCCGCCACCGCCGAGACCTTGCAGTGCGCGGGTAAAGATCAGTTGCTCCATATTTTGCGCCAGGCCACACAGTGCCGAGCCGATGAGAAACAAGATGACCGAGATTTGTAGCACCGTTTTACGGCCAAACAGATCGCCGAACTTGCCGTAAAGCGGGACAACAATTGTCGAGGCCAGCATGTAGGCCGTGACGATCCACGACAGCCGATCAAGCCCGCCCAATTCACCCACAATGGTTGGCAGTGCTGTCGAGACGATGGTCTGGTCAAGGGCGGAAAGCAGCATGACCAGCATCAATGCGCCCATCAGCAAGCGGACGGAAGGAAGACGCTCTTCTCCACTGCCTGAGTGCGGCACAAGTGTTTTAGGTTTCATATCAGACACCAATTGAAATTAATTAAATACACAATTAATATTGCTCGAAGTCTGACATGAAACAAGTGAGCGCGTAAAGATGACCGCACAAAAAGTCCCAGCTGATGATAAGACAACCCCTGCCAAACCCCGCCGTCCTGGACGTCCTCGGGGCGGAGCCATCACTGCACAACAGCGCGAGCACCTGTTGGACATTACGCTTGCGATTTATGCCGAAAACGGCATCGCTGAAACCTCGCTGAATGCGATTGCACGTAAAGCTGGCGTGAGTCCGGCGATGCTCAACTACTATTTTCAGTCGCGCGAATCGTTGCTAGATGTGGTGGTTGAGGAGCGCTTTTTACCGCTACGTCAGCGTCTTGAAGCTCACTTTAACAACGATGAAAGTGACCCTGTCACTACTTTTAGTGGATTTATTCGTGAAATCGCTGACATAGTACTGAACAATGACTGGTTTGCCCCACTGTGGATGCAAGAAGTCACCAGCGGCTCTCACGGCTTAGGTCAGCACATTAAAGAACGATATGGTCATGCGGGACGCGACAAAGTCAGGGCTTTGATTGTGCGCTGGCAACAGCAGGGTTTATTGAATGCAACGTTAAATCCCGATTTGCTGATGACCTCCATCCTGAGCATGATACTCGTGCCCTTCACACGCTTCGCCAATGAGCCGGAGTTTGATACGGAGCTGATTGTACAGCACACACTTAGCCTGTTCTGCCAGGGTATCCGCCCGCTCAGCTAACCCGTTCTCTGCTTCGCATCTACACTGTTGAAATGATATTCAGCGAGCAGGAAAAAATGATGATTCTTGATGCCGACACCGACTTACAGCTTGAGCGTACCTTGCAAGTGCCCGCCGATGTGATTTGGCGCTGCTGGACCACACCAGAACATCTCAAGCACTTTTTCGTGCCAAGGCCTCATAAGTTAGTCAGTTGCGATATCGATCTGCATCCTGGTGGTCGGTTCAACACGGTTTTTGAGGTGGAGGGGAATGAAATGCGCAATGATGGGGTGTTTCTGGAGCTGATACCGGGTCGTAAACTGGTCTTTACCGATACCTATACAGAAGGATGGAAACCTGCTGAGCATCCTTTCATGACCGCAATATTGCTACTGGAACCGCTCAATCCGCACGCGACTCGTTACGTTGCCATTGCCAGGCATCGCAACGCTGAAGCACGCGCCGAACATGAAAAAATGGGCTTTCATAGCGGCTGGGGCATGGTTGCCGATCAGCTTGAAGCTTATGCACAGACGCTTTAACTCTGGCCGAATCAAGTGTGGCACGCAAAGTGCGGCCCAAAGGCCGCAATTCGTCTTACTCATACACCACGTGATTACTGTCGCTATTCCACTCTGCCAGCACGCGGTCTCCAGCGACGAAATTCTGTGGATCGTCTCCACTCTGCGTTTGCTTCCAAGCCATCAGGGTTTCCCCATTGGGAAGGCGCAGGTTGTAGTGCAACATGTAGCCGCGATACACCACCTGTATCACCTCCGCAGCCGTAGCATTGCAGGTGGCCGTCCCCAGCGGCTGTTGTAATGGTGATAAACGCACCGCTTCAGGGCGAATTGTCACAGTCGCTTTACCTTTTAACTCCCCCTCCACCAGCAAACGCACACCGCTTTCTGTCTGCAATTCACTGCACCCGCTTTGAGAATGCATCACTTCGGCAGAGAGGAAATTTGAGGCACCGATAAAGCCTGCCACAAAGGCCGTGGCCGGTTTTTGATAGATCTGGGCGGCGCTCGCCACCTGCTCCAGCTTGCCACCCTGCATCACCGCGATTTGATCCGCCATGGTCAGTGCTTCATCCTGATCGTGCGTCACCATAATGGTGGTCAAACCGAGACGCTGTTGAAGTTGACGGATCTCCAACTGCATACTTTCACGCAGACTCTTGTCCAGTGCCCCCAGGGGTTCATCCAGCAGAAGCATATCCGGTTCGATCACCAGCGCACGTGCCAGGGAAACGCGCTGCTGCTGGCCACCAGATAGCTGTGCAGGTAAACGATCACGATAGCTTTTGAGCTGTACCATATCGAGCGCTTTTGCCACACGGTCACTGTATTCGCTGCGCGACTGTCCGCGCATCTTCAAGCCAAACGCCACATTCTCTTCAACGGTCATGTGCGGGAACAACGCGTAATTTTGGAAGAGCAATCCAATATTGCGGCGATGCACTGCCGTTTCCAGAATCGATCGTCCTCCTACGAGAATATCACCCGATGTCGGTGTCACTAGCCCCGCCACCATGCGTAAACAGGTGGTTTTGCCACAACCACTGGGACCGAGTAGCGCCAGGATTTCGCCCGCATTCACGGTTAATGAGACATTCTCAACGGCCACGGTCTTGCCGTAATGTTTGCTGAGGCTATCAAGCCGTACTTCATAAGATCGCTGCATCATCGCCTCACGCGTTGAAGGTTTGATTGTAGCGCTCCAGTAACTCGGCGCGACGCGGGATGATGTAGGTCCAATCCGGTGTGAACAGGTTTAGTTGCTGCATTTTCTCTTCGGGATAGGCGAGATATTTCAGTGTAGACTCATCAAAGTTAATGCCTTGCACCGTTGGCGCACTCAGCGTCACTTCTGCCAGCATCTTCTGCACATCTGCATCCAGCAAACGGTTAATCCACGCCAGCCCCAGTTCGCGTTGTGGTGCCCCTTTCACTAACGCTAAACCGTTAATGCCAGTAAACGCGCCCTCTTTCGGGAAGGTCATATCCAGCGGAATCCCTTTTTTGGTATGCGGGTAAATGGCTTTTGAATACTCGATACCACCCACCATCGCCTGACCCTGCGCCACCATCATCACCTGCGCTTCGCCGTCGTACACCGTCATCACGTTATTTTTGAGTTCCGCCAACTTGTCCCAGCCTTTATCGATTTCATACTGCGCTTCCTGCAGCGGCTTGCCGGTCGCCAGCGCGGCAGCAACGATCAGCATTAATATGCTTTGCGTATTCTTAGGCGTGTTCAAAATCATTTGGTGTGCAAACTGCGGCGTGAAAATTTCGTTATAGCTCGCAATCGGTTTGGTCATTTGCGGATTGATAAACAGCCCGGCCATCGAAACCGAGAACCCCACGCCGTAGCGATCGCTCAGCAAATAGCGGTCAAAGACATTTTCCAGGTTAGGAATACCTTCAGTTGGCAACGGTTCGATCAGACTTTCCGCTTTCGCCTGAGGTACGCCAATATCGTCCATCGACATCACGCTGAACACGGGTTTGGCTTTGGTGGCACGCAGTGCAGCAATGTTCGCCAGCGTAGCGCCCTCCGTGGTCAGCACTTTACAGTTGTACTCTTTCTCAAACTCCGGCAGGACTTTCTGTTTAATCAGCGCGCCCTGTGCCGAATTGTACACGCCCACTTGCAACACACGGTCGGCGGCATTGGCTTTCACCTGGATATAAGGCAGCAGCGCGGCACCCGCCACTGCTTTTATAAAGGTACGGCGTTTCATAGCACTCATAGAACATCCTCTGGTGTGAAGTTATGCGGCCATCGCACGACGCAGGCCAACCAATTTTTCCAAAATGATGACCACCACGGTGGCGAGTAAAATAATCAGCGTTGACATGGTGGCAACGGAGGGATCAAATACGGTGCCGATTTGGCGATAAAGGACGACTGGCACCGGGGTATTTTCCGAGTCGGCTAACCACATCGAAACCGGGTAATTATCGAAAGACACCATGAAGCAGAAGATGGCACCGGACATCACACCCGGCACAATCTGTGGCAAGATCACCTGACGAAACGTGGCCCAGCGCGAGGCGCCAAGCGTCCGTGCGGCTTCTTCAAGACTGGGATTAACCAGTTCAAGGCTGGTAATGACGGTGCGCACCACATATGGCGACGTCACCACGGTATGAGCCAGTAACAGGTTGAGTTTGGCGTTGCTCCAGCCGTAGCCGGTAAACAACTGCAGCAGAGCAAGGCCGGTGATCAGCACCGGGAATATCAGCGGTGACAACAGCAGACCTTTGCACAAATCGGCACAGGGTAAATTGCCGCGTACCAGCGCAAACGCCGCCGGAATACCAAGCAGTAGAGAGAATAACGTGGTGCCTAATGACAACAGCGTGCTGAACAGCAGCGCGCCGGTAAACTCACTGTTACCCAGTACTTTGCTGTACCAATCCAGCGTGAATCCACTGGGAGGGAAGCTGACAAAATATCCATCTGAAAAGGAAATCGCGATGATCAGCAATATCGGGGCAAGGATAAACACCATCATTGCTGCGGCGAAAACATATAGCGCCGCCCCGCCCCAGCCTTGTAAACGCACATTCATTTTGCCGTTCCTGGCAGACGGCGTCCGCTGAGTAACTTCATTGAAAGTGTATTTACCGTAATGACAATAAACACCAGAATGGCAGCAATGGTGGCACCGAATGGCCAGTCATACACCGCGACGATCTGTTGCTCGGCCAGGTTGCCCAGCATCTGCGCGCGCGGGCCACCGATTAGCGCGGGAATAACATAAGAACCCGCCGCCAACGAGAACACCAGGGTCATCCCCGCGACCAGCCCCGGCAGGCTGAGTGGAAAGGTGATACGGAGAAACACCTGCCACGGAGGCGCACCCAACGTTCGGGCTGCAAATGGCAAATTGCCATCAATTTTTCCCAACGCTGACGCCAGCGGCAACACCATCATGGGAAAGAAGATTTGCAGTGACGCGATAATTACCGCCCACTCTGTAAACATTAACGCGTTGGGACGCTCAATAAATCCGAGATGCAACAGCACATAATTCAGTAACCCGGTAGGGCCATTATTCAGGATCAGTTGCCAGCCATAGGCGCGCACCACTACACTCACGGCCAACGGTGCGATGATCACTAGCGTTAAAATACGTGCCAGCAACACGTTACCCCGCACCAACACCGTCGCAACCGGATAGGCTAATACTGCAGCAATCAAAGACGTGATAAGGCTGATGCGCAATGTGTTCCATAACACATCGCTGTAGAGCGCCACTGAAAAGAAATGCCAGTAATGGCTAAAGGTCCAGGGGGCACCGATATTTCCATCGCTAGACTGTGTCATCAAACTGAACAACATCAATTTAACGGCCGGGGCAAAAAAGAAAAAAAGTTGAAACGCCAGCAGCGGAATAATTAACAAAGCGGGCGATTGCCAGCGACTGGTTAATTTCACCCGTGGCATCGGCGTGGGAATAGCAGTCATCGGAATTCCTCCAGACAATATCATGCACTACGCCATAAAAATCATGACGACATCAGAGAAAACTATGTAGAGTCAGAAATTCCGCGTTATAATATAAGCAATTAAAATGACGTCTATTGCCCTTTAAATTTCTGCGTCACAAAACGTTAATGTAATTGATTGCTGTCGTCCCAATACATTTTCACAATGCGCATATTCATTTCGGTTATGGGCGAAAAGAGAGGATTGAGAAAATATAGATTATTGTTGGATTAGCAGAAAATGGCGGCATCATCTCGCTGGCCGCCAGTGTGATTTAATCAATAAAAGTCATTGTGTGGTTTTTGATTCCCTGCCGGTCACAGACTTTGGGTCAAATCGATGAGCAATTCGCGTACTGCAGCTGCAGGTTCAGACAGCGGAGTACGATCGGAGACGCAGAGAGAGAGCGTTTGACTGATGGCAGGGCCACTGATGGATCGGATCACCACATCCCGGGATTCTGACTGAATACGCTCGGCAATCGCTTTCGGCATGATGGTACAACCAAGGCCCGCATCTACAGCGCGCGCAATGCTTTTTACCGCCTCCAGCTCTCCTACAACATTCAAACTCAGGTGATGCAGGCTAAAGGCTTCATCAATGGCCCGGCGGACAAAGTTATAAGAGGGTGGCAATAGCATAGGCAAAGCGCTGAGTTGGTTGACATGCAGCGCCCCACCATCATCATCGAAATCAAAATCTGCGTGAGCAACAAAATAGAAAGTTTCTTCCAGCAGCGGTTCGTAATGCAGTCCTTTAACCCCACCGCTGCCGTGCAACAGCGCCATCTCAAGCCGACCATTTACCACTAATTCACTGTAGGCTTGCCCCACACTCTCAACCAGATGCAACAGAATACCCGGATGGCGCACCCGCATCTCACTCAACAACGCCATCGACAGCGTGGATGCGGCGCTAAACGGTGCCAGCCCAACCGAAACCCGGCCCGATAAACGCTGTCCTGCGCTGAGGACGTCGACCTCAGCTTGCGCAAACTGACGCAGCATGGCATGCGCATGGCCGTACAGCACTTTACCGGCTTCAGTTGGCACTACGCCCTGTTGACTGCGGATCAACAACTGCCGTTTAAAATGTTCCTCCAGAGCCACTAACTGCTGGCTAAGCGCTGGTTGCGCGATATGCAGTGCATCGGCCGCGCGAGTAATACTACCCATATCAACAATGGTAATGAACGACTTCAGACGTCGGATATTCATAGTTTCCGCCACATTCATATTTGCCGGGCACGTAATGTACCGTAGGCTACTGTGACTTTATCGATAATTGATTTTGGACGGTAAGAAGGATTACTTGTCTCCGGATAGGTGTTTTATATGGATGCATCGTATTATTAGCGCGCAATGAAATAAGAAAATAATATTTAGCCAAAACAAAATTATCTTATCGGTAATCCTGATATCCCCCTATGGTGATTCGCACGTTTCGTTAACGCAGAAACTTACCTAAAAAAATCACAATAATAAACATCCTACCCAACGAAATTCGCTGACCTGTGTCATTACCTGACGGCATCTTTGATGTGTGCGCTTCATCCGCTGGCTGGCTGCTGGTGTGTTTCACTCGACGCAATATTGTGTGTTCGACAAACTTAACAGCCAGCGGAAATTTTTCCTGATTCCTTCCATCGTGCAGCCAGTTTGCACGGTGCTTATACCAACAAAATGACAAATACTCCGACGAGGATAAATGATGAAGCTAAGTTTAAAACTTTGTATTGCCAGCGCCCTGTTCGCTTCTGCATTCAGTCAGGCCGCCGAGATTTACAATAAAGACGGAAACAAATTAGATCTGTACGGCAAGGTGCAGGGAGAGAATTATATCTCCAGCAACGACAGCTTAGGTGGTGATCAATCTTATATGCGCTTTGGTTTTAAGGGCCAGACGCAGATCAATGACCTGATGACCGGCTATGGTCAGTGGGAATATCAGGCACAGCTCAACAATAGCGAAGGCAGCGACGCGCAAAGCGGTAATAAAACGCGCCTTGGGTTTGCGGGTGTAAAAGTGGGCCAATACGGTAGCTTCGACTATGGCCGTAACTATGGTTTGGTTTATGACGCCATTGCTTACACTGACGTACTACCCGAATTTGGCGGCCCAACCGGCACCGCCGATGGCTTCCTGCGCGGCCGTTCAACCGGTGTCGCCACCTACCGTAACCGCGATTTCTTTGGTTTAGTCAATGGTTTGAACTTTGGTTTGCAGTATCAAGGCAAAAATGATCGTGATGCCATCAGTAAAGCCAACGGTGATGGCTGGGCAACGTCACTTGGCTACGCCACCGATTTTGGTGTGAGCGTGGTGGGCGGTTATGCCAATCTGGATCGAACTAATGCACAGAATGCCGAGGGCGTTTACGGACGGGGTGCAAAGGGTGAAAGCTGGGCAGTAGGCGCGAAATACGATGATAACCAGTGGTACTTTGGCGCTTTCTACGGCCAGACCCGTAATGCCTACGCCATCAGCAATAGCTTAACCGGCGAAAGTGGATTCGCGAATAAAACCGAAAGCCTGGAGGCCACGCTGCAATACCAGTTCCTGAACGGTATCCGCCCTTTCATCGCCTGGGTACAAACTAAAGCCAAAGATATCGAGGGTATTGGAAACGAAGACCTGCTCAAATTCCTTGAACCAGGATTGACCTACTACTTCAATAAAAACATGAAGACCTTCGTGGCGTATAAGATCAACCTGCTGGACGATAATAACAAACTGGGTCTGCCAAATGATGACCAGGTAGCATTGGGTCTGGTGTATCAGTTCTAATATTTTGAAAGGCCAGCAGTGCTGGCCTTTTTCGACTACTCGCAGTTAAGTTTGCCACGGGTCAATTACTCGATCACTAATTGGACCTTTTTGCCCATTGCCGCAACCATACCCACCAACGAATCAATGGTAAATTTTTCTGTTTTAAGATTAACCACATCAGAAACTCGTGGTCTGGAAACGTGCAGGATCTTTGCCGCTTCAATCTGCTTATGGCCGCTTGCCGTCATCCATTCAGAAATTTCAGTCATTAGCTGCTTTTTTAATTCATCGGCTCGGTTAATTTCTTCATGAGATTGTGTCAGAAGGGAGTCCGCTTCAGCCGGTTCGAATCCGAGATCAGCAAAAATATTGCTGCCCGCTTTGGTGATATGCCGCGACTGGGTATCGATTTTCTCGGTCATGTTAATTTTCTCCGTTCTTCGATAACTGCTTTATAACGCTCGATTATTATATTCACATCTTTGGGGCTGGTTTGTTGTGTTTTCTTTTGAAAGGCATGTATGACATAAATGGCTTCAACAAATTTTGCCACATAAACGACGCGATATTCGCCATCATCGCCTTTTATTTTGATCTCAATAACACCTGCTCCCCAGCGATTTACAGCCTTGTAGTGAGTGGGATTATGTCCATTTTGAATTTTGTGAAGTTCAAATCCAACGTCCTTTTTCACCTCATTGGGGAACATTTTGATGTCCTCCAGAGTTGTACCACGCCAGTCTAAATCCTTTTCATCCATTTCCGTGCGCTCCACACCACTCCATTTGTGTATAAAATATTATACACACCTAAGTGTACGGAACAAACTTCAGGCAATAAAAAACCCCGCATTTGCGAGGCTTCTCTCAAACTAATGTGTTTACGGATACAACCCGCGATCCTTCCTTGCCAGCAGAATTCGCTCGCAGGCAACGGCGTAAGCTGCCGTACGCAGCGTCACGTTCAGCGCATCCGCTTTATACCACACCGTTTCAATCGCGTGCTGCATAATGCTGTCCAGCCGTTGATTGATCTCCTCTTCGCTCCAGAAGAAGCTGGAGAAATCCTGCACCCATTCGAAGTAACTCACCGTCACGCCGCCCGCATTCGCAATCACATCTGGCACCACAGCAATGCCGCGTTGCTGCAAGATATCATCCGCTTCCGGTAGCGTTGGGCCATTTGCCCCCTCAATAATCAGGCTGCACTTCAGTTGGTTGGCACGTTCAGCAGTAATCTGCCCTTCCAGCGCAGCAGGCACCAGAATGTCGTAAGGCTGCGTCCAAAAATGTTCATCCGCTATGGTGTCAGCACCCGGGAAGCCCGCGATACTACCGTGAGCCTGCTGCCACGTCTGTAACGCCGGGATATCCACTCCGCTGGACAAATACAATGTGGCTTTGTGATCCTGCACCGCCACCACTTTTGCCCCAATCGCATGGAACAGTTCGGCGCTGACGCTGCCAACGTTACCAAAACCCTGCACCGCCACGCGGCTACCTGGCACATCAATGCCCAGCTTAGTCGCAGCGCTGCAACCGGTGACGAAAACCCCGCGCCCGGTGGCTTTGACGCGCCCCAGTGACCCGCCCAGATGCACCGGTTTGCCGGTCACTACGCCGGTGGTAGTGGCGCCAACGTTCATCGACCAGGTATCCATCATCCACGCCATTACCTGCGCGTTGGTTCCAACATCAGGGGCGGGAATATCCTGTTGGGGACCAATCATATTGCCGATCTCGCTGGTATAGCGCCGGGTTAAACGCTCCAGCTCTTTCTGGGATAAGGTTGCCGGATCGACACGCACGCCGCCTTTTGCTCCGCCAAACGGCAAATTCAGTGCGGCGCACTTCACCGTCATCCATGCAGAGAGCGCCATCACCTCCTGCAACGTCACATCAGGATGGAAACGCACCCCACCCTTACCCGGCCCACGCGACAAATTGTGCTGCACGCGATAACCCTCAAAATGACGCACTGAGCCATCATCCATTTCCAGAGGGATATCAACGATTAATGCCCGCTTCGGATGCGTCAACGTATCGGCCCAACGGCTGAGATCGCCCAGCAGTGGCAACACGCGTTCAACCTGCGTCAAATACGTTGACCAGGCTGAGTGACAGTCGCCTGTCACATAGGAAAGTTCAGACAAACTGACCTCCAGATTTTACTGTCAGGATAGAAAATGCCGCCAACGGCAGAATGGTGGCGAGAGGATTGGTTTAGTCGAGCAGGCCGAGTTTTTTCTCCAGATAGTGGATGTTGGTGCCACCCTGCTGGAAATGTTCGTCGGACATGATTTTCATCTGCAGCTCGACGTTGGTCTTGATGCCGTCGATGATCAGTTCCGCCAGCGC
>NZ_VWXC01000011.1:0-214214 GCF_011752685.1 Candidatus Pantoea communis | reverse complement strand
GATGGTTACATCCGCTGGTACAATAGTCATCGGATCAAGCTGTCGCTGGGTGGAGTGAGCCCAGATATGTACCGGCAAAAACTGGGGTTAATATAATCAATCAGTCCAAGAAATCGTCCGCACCCCCAAAAGTGACATTATCAAATTGGACTCTCAATCAAAGTGCGCATAATCATGATTATGTTAAATTTGATGTTTTGATGCACACCACACATCATGCTGGGCTTTCTGATGCTCACTTCCTTACGGCGCCAATTCTCGCTCATCAGATTTATTCCACAAATGCATAAAATTTTCTTTACTCAGCTTATGACAGTTACATGAATCCTGTAATATCCCTATCCACTCTGCCCACCTTTTTAGCATGCACAAAGAGTATCAATGCGTAAAAGTGTCCTCTCAGATAGCACCCCTCGTCTGCTAAAGACTTCTCTTGGAAGAAGTATGGCCGTATTTCTGCTTTCCATCAGTTTACTGGTGGTGGCTATTAATGCCTGGTCTCTTTGGCACTCCTGGCAGCAACACCTGACAGAAAAAGAAGAGGATGCACGCAATCTCTCGCTCTCATTAGCCAAACAAGCTGAAGATGCCTTTTTACAGGTTGATATTACCCTCGCGGATGCTGTGCGCCAGTTACGTCAAAACGGCAACAGCTTTGCTGCAACACCGCAGTTCCTGCATCAAATCAAAGACCAGCAAAGCAAGCTCCCTCAGCTGCACGGATTGTTTGTTTACGATACCGAGGGACATTGGGTGGCTTCATCTGGCAACTTCACGCCGACCAATGCCAGTAACGCCGATCGCGATTACTTTGTCTGGCATCGGACGCATCCCAGTCTGGATATCCATATCAGCCATGTCATCCGCAGTCGCTCCACCGGTGATCTGGTGATACCTGTTTCGGTTCGTCTCAATGATAATGCGGGGAATTTTGCTGGTGTCGCCCTTGCGACGGTCAAAGTGGATTATTTCCGGCAGTACTACAGCTACTACACGCTTGGCGATAAAGATGCGTTGGGATTGATCCTGGCGGATGCCACTGCCCTTTATATTCGCCCTTTTCCTGACTCTTATATTGGCCGGACCCTTTCCGGCAGCCCGCTGTTTCAAACCGAGCTTAAATCGGCGTCGAGCGGCAGCGCGACCTGGCGTTCGACTCTTGACGGTGTAGAACGTGTATTTGGTTACGCTCGACTGGAGCGTTATCCACTGATCGTGACGGCAGGATATGACCGCGATCGGATTCGCATGGAGTGGATGGCGGCTAATTTGACCAATGTCTTGCTCAACATCGTGCTGTTAATAACCATTACCGGCATGGGCGTCTTTGTATTGCGTCAGGTGGGTACCAATGTGCGTAATCAAATTGAGCTGACCCATGTTCGTGATGAACTGACCACCATCAACCATACGCTGCAATCCCTGGCGTTGGTCGATGGTTTGACCGGGCTGGCGAATCGCCGTCAGTTCGATGCTCTGCTGGAGCAAGCCCTGCTTCGTTCAGAAAAGCACGCTGAGCCGCTCTCGCTGGTGATGATCGATATCGATTATTTCAAACGCTATAACGATACCTATGGGCACGTTGCTGGCGACGAGTGCTTGCAGGATGTAGGCCTGGCGCTAAAGGATAGCGTGCATTATCAAGGCGATATCGTGGCACGTTATGGCGGTGAAGAGTTTGCGATCATTCTGCCCAGCACCTCAGCGTTTGATGCAAAAAAAGTGGCGGAGCGCGCGGTCAGATTTGTTGCAGAAACCGGCATTGCACATGAAAGCTCAGATGTTCCAGCTGGCGTAGTGACCATCAGCGCTGGCTACAGCACGCTGACGTCAACCGGTAAAACCGGCGAAGCAGACCAGCTGAAACAGGACGCCGACAAAGCCCTTTATCTGGCAAAACGCAGCGGGCGTAATCAAATTAAGCCCTGATGTTCGCTATCAGTGCGCTCTATTTCTTCACGCTGAGAGACAGGTGTTTAGCGAGCAAAAACGGCCTTAAATAGCCAACAGCATTGGATAGCGGCAATACATCGGCATTGAGTTTAATGCCGATTTCATCGCGCAGGTAATCACGTCGACATGTCATTCGCTGCCAAAGTTTCGGATACGCTTCAGCGATCTTAGCCTGAAGTGATGAATCGGCCAACGCAACACACTCTTCTGCGCTGACACCGTTATAGCCCGGTACCGATGGAATGATATCGAGCTGCAATATCATGCCACTTCTCAACAGTTCGCCGGAATTTGGGTAAACCGGCGATGACATCCACTCTTCATCAGCAACCAGATGGCCAGGATTGAGATGCCAGCCATATCGGGTTTTGGGCAGTACATCTTCGATCACGTCATAAAGCTCACCGCCAGACATACCCACGCGGATATTTTCCAGCCAGGCTACCTGTGCAGAGAAGTAGGGTTTAGCGATTCGGTCTAACCAATCTTTCTGAGCGTCAGGCAGTTCAGCAGGACTGGCGATAACGAAAGCAGCTCTGCTGGACAAGCCACCTTTAAAACCTGTGGTCAGCGACAAAGGATCGCCGTGCTGCACCCTTTTGTATGTTGGATAAAGGTTAGCATGATCGAAGCGGACGCCGGTGGCAGCGATGGAGACCACCGTATTGTATTGGCCTTCCGCCGTCAGAAGCGCGCCCAAATCAATTTCCCGCACTCCTACTTCCACCGCGTCCATCGCATTAAGAATACAGTTAGATGCCAGATTGGCCCCATACTCATAATGCGCGATTTCATTGGCGTTGTTGGTCACTCTTGCCCCTCCAGCGCCGCTAATAAATAAGTGCGCTGCATTTAGCAGTTCAGCCTCTTTTTTCAACGTGCGTTGCAACGCATCAACAATAAAATAAGGTACATCGAAATAGGCAGAACCATTGCCTGCGGCTGGGGTGAACATTTTCCATCCCACCAGGCCTACTTTACTTTTGTTACTCAAGCCAGCAGATGCCAGAAGGTTTTCAAGCGGTGTTTCATGATCCATTGGCTGGTTAGGCAGCGAAAACAACGGGCAGTGAAGCAACGTGACAGGTACGCGTGAAAAGCGAGCCAGTTTGAGATTCTCATTCCCGAGAATAGCGGTACATTCTCCACTGGCATCAACGATTAACAGCCCCTCTTCAAAACGCGGGATGAACCCTGTTAAGTATTCAAAATTCCCGCCGTGTTCTTTGTCTGCATAAATGACCAGCGCATCAAAACCGCCGTCGACCATCCTTTGCATAACCTTATTTTTTCGCTCCAGCATAGTCTTGTCGGAGAGGAAAACGGGTTCAACCTGGGTAAATTTTATCGGTGCTTTAGTCGGGCCAAGCTGAATTGGGGGAGACATCATGATGAATGACCTCAGGTTAACGTGTTTAAGGCTGGAGTGGCGAAAACTGATTGCCGCAGGATTAAGCAAGGTAGCACCTGTTGATTTTAATTGTGCACGGATAATGTCTTTACCGATTCCTTTCTCACTTCAGACACACAAATTTTGTGTGAGGCCACCCTCAATTTCTTCACTCAATGCTGGTTAAGCAAGAAGCTCAAGGCGCAGAATGGAATATATAACCGTTAGTGAATATATATTCAACCCAACATTGTAGCGCCTCGGATTACCCTAATACCTAAGGAGAATGTCTTATGAGTGGTTACACCTACCCGAAATTTGGTGCCGGTTTGTGGCATTTTGCTAACTACATAGATCGTTATGCCGTCGACGGATACGGTCCGGCGCTCAGCACGCTAGACCAGATCAAACTGGCTGGCAGTGTTGAAGACTTATCGTATGTTGATGTGCCCTATCCCTTTACTGAAGGTGTTACCGTTGCCCAGGTTAAAGAAGCCTTAGACCAGGCTGGGCTGAAAGCGATTGGCGTGACGCCTGAAATCTATCTGCGCCGCTTTTCTCGCGGTGCCTTTACTAATCCTGATCCCGCACTGCGCAAACAGGCCTTCGACCTGATGCATGAAGCGGCCACAGTCGTGCGGGAATTGGGTGCCAATTATGTGAAAATCTGGCCGGGACAAGATGGATGGGATTATCCCTTCCAGGTTGATCATAAAAATCTTTGGAAACTGGCGGTTGATGGCATGCGCGAACTGGCGAGTGCCAATCCTGATGTCAAATTTGCCATCGAGTATAAACCGCGTGAACCACGCGTTAAAATGACCTGGGATTCCGCTGCACGCACCTTACTAGGGATTGAAGATATTGGACTCGATAACGTCGGCGTGTTGCTGGACTTTGGCCACGCGCTATTTGCCGGTGAATCACCAGCGGACTCAGCCCAGCTGATTATTGATCGTGGAAGACTGTTTGGGATGGACGTGAACGATAACTTACGTGGTTGGGATGACGATCTCGTTGTCGGCACAGTGCACATGACAGAAATTTTTGAGTTCTTCTATGTGCTCAAAATCAATAATTGGGATGGCGTATGGCAGCTAGACCAATTCCCCTTCCGTGAAGACCATGTTGAAGCCGCCAATCTGTCGATTCGATTCCTGAAGCATATTTACCGTGCACTGGATAAGCTGGATATTGCCGCATTGCAAGCGGCGCAAAGTGAACAAAATCCACTCAAAGCCCAGAAAATCATTCAAAATGCGCTGTTAAGCAGTATTGAAGACTAGCCCTGTTGTGCCCGGCACTTTTTTTGGCCGGGCAATCTCATGCTCTGCGCTCGCCATCACCAATCAATAAACTCTACTAATCTGTAAACCTGCGAAAATGTAGGGCTTCATCACATTTATCTCGCGAATCAGTACAATTATTCGTTTAAGCCATATCCAACTAGCAAAACACATAAGTGGATCTAAATTTTCATCTCAAAGTAATTCCATTGTTCATTTTTGTTTATTATATTAGCGATACTTTAACGTGGATAGGTTGAGGTATACCGTGTATTTATCAAGGAAATCAGTTATTAGCAGTGCGATATCTGATGGCGTACTTAATAAGAGAACGCATAGAATCTGCAAAATACTTAATGATAATGATGACAGGATCAGCATTGCACCTGCCACCGGTTTTATAGAGTTTCTCAAAGGAATGGAAATGACCAACGGCGAGTATCGCCGCACTGGCATAGTTAAAGACAGCCGCTCTATTTTCCTCTACAACGAAGGTCTTCTTAATCCTAACAGCACCCTATTCCTCGCGAGAAAAGAACAAGATATTTTGGGCACCATCAGCGTGATAGGCCGCCATGAAAACAACATCCCCTGCGCCACGTTGTTTCGTGAAGAACTTGACGCGTTGCGCCTGGAACAACGCAAAGTGGTTGAGTTAGGCACCCTCTCAGTAAAACACCAATCAGATAGCGACAATTTGGTGTTTATGCTTTATCTCAAGATCATGATTTACACCATATTTGTTGAAAAAGTGGATGATATATTCATTCAGGTTAAGGCAAATGTGGCCTCATTTTATGTGCGTAATTTCTTGTTCAAAAAGGTAGGGAAGAACAAGCTGCATCCGGATTACAGCAATCTTGAAGCCTCCCTACTACGTGTGGACGTGAAAAGCATTCGCGAAAAAATCTATGAGCAGAAGTGTTATGGCTCAAGGGGTTGGCTGCGCATCCTGAACGAACTTGGGTTGTTGAAGCAATATCGGGTTATCTCTCACCAATGCCGGCAGTGCTCTCGATTCACGCCAGATAAACGCGATGCTGAAGTTTATCAATACCTTTGTAATCTTTAACTGCCCCCCGATGACAGAACTTTAGATGCGCGCGATAAACTGCTGTTTAGCTTCAATCGACGCAGTGGCTTACTGATGCGCATCTTTCAGTGATTTTATTGGATGTTGTAACTTAATCCCGTAATAAACAAACGGAGCATTGCCAGAGAAATTGCCTGCAATATCCTGAGGCAGAGGTTATCGATTGCCGTCAACGCATTATTATCCCGGGTATGGTCAATACGCACACGCACCTATTTCAGACGCTCTTAAAAGGGTTGGGCGACGACATGGTGCTGAAAAAATGGTTTACCTGTATGACCGGACCGAGTGCTGTCGCGTTAACGGAAGAGGATGTTTATGCCGCAGCCCTGCACGGCTGCATGGAGTCTCTGCGCTCAGGCGTCACTTCGCTGGTCGATTTTATGTATGCCCATCCCCGGCCGGGTTTGACAGCAAAAGTCATTGAAGCTTTTGAGGTCAGTGGTATTCGCGGTCATGTATGCCGTGGATTCCTGACCACTGGCGCTGAACATGGCATCCCTGAAGCACTTATCGAAACGCCGGAAGCCGCGCTGGCAGACGCACGTCAGGTTATTCATCAATTTCATAAAGCCGACGGCCGCGTCAAAGTGGGCCTGGCACCCAGTATGATTTGGGCTCTGGATGAGAAAGTGCTGCGCGGTAACCGTGAGCTAGCCAATGAAACTGGCGTACTCATCACTACGCATGTGGCGGAAACTGATTTTGAAATTGAACAAGCCAAACTGCGTTTTCAGGGAACAGATACCGAATTCCTGAGTGATATCGGTTTCCTCGGTGCTGATGTATTGGCCGTGCACTGTGTGCAGTGCAGTTCTCGTGATATCCGCGCGCTAAAACATCACGACACACGCGTCTCGCACAATCCATGCAGTAACTTATATCTCGCGTCCGGCGTGCCTCCCATACCTGAAATGCTGGCGGCAGGATTGACGGTAGGACTCGGCTCTGACGGCCCTGCCAGTAGCAATAATCACAGCCTCTTCCAGGCGATGAAGGTTGCCGCACTCCTGCAAAAAGGGGTACACCGCGACCCCACCATTATGACCGCGGAGAAGGTGCTGGAGATGGCCACCATTGATGGTGCCCGAGCCATTGGTCTTGATCATCTGGTCGGTTCATTAGAAGTCGGTAAGCGCGCGGATGTGGTTATTGTTGATACTTCGCATCCGGCGATGACACCCATCCACCACCCAGTCTCATCGCTGGTATATTCCGCATTAGGTCATGAAGTCAGTGATGTATTTGTTGACGGTGCGCATTTGCTGCGAAATGGCGAATTTACTCAGATCAACCAGCAAGCCGTAATGGCGCGTTCACAACGTGCGGCACAATCACTGGCCGCACGAACCGGCAATGACACGCCACGAGGCTGGCGTTCAATGGCGTTTTAATCGGTGTTTCTTATGGCTTTGAATGACCCAATAAACAACCCCTTCACTCAGCAGGTGAGATTGAATTGCTTTAAATCAAGCGCCACCGAAGGTGGGCAGCCAGCCCACCCAGCTCAGTAACCAGGCGACGATATTCAGCACACCGAAAATCATCACCAGCACAATCGGAAGCGTGGAACGCGGCATCCCGGCAAAACGCTGTTGTGCTTTCCATGCCAGCATTGCCGGGATAAACACGGCCCAAAGCGTTGCAAACAGTCCTGCGAAGCCAATCGCGGCGACAAAGCCATGTGGCCAGAATAATGACGCCATCAACGGTGGCAGAAAGGTCAGGCAGGCGGTTTTCAGCCGTGCAGCAGGAGAATTGCCCCAGCCTAAACGATCGGCGATGAAGTCAAACAGACCGGCTGTAACCCCGAGAAAGGACGCAATCACTGCGAAATGCGAAAAGATGGACATCATCAATGCCAGGGCGCTGACGTGCAGATGATTGCTCAGGGCCGCCATCAGCGCGGCGATATCGCCACCCTGCTGCACGATTGCAGGAAATGCCGCGCGTGGCAAATTGCCCATGGTGCTGGTAACCCAGAACAGATAGAGTGCCAGCGACATTAGGGTACCAAGCACCAGTGCTTGAGTGATATGCCGTTTGTTACCATCGTAATAACTCACCAGCCCGGTGATATTGCCGTGATAACCAAAAGACGCCAGACAAAACGGCAAGACACCGAGAGCATAAGGCCAATAGCTTTCTCCAACTGGCGCCGCGCTGATCAACGAAGGCAAACTGACCTGCGT
This sequence comes from Candidatus Pantoea communis, assembly GCF_011752685.1. Lineage (NCBI taxonomy): Bacteria > Pseudomonadati > Pseudomonadota > Gammaproteobacteria > Enterobacterales > Erwiniaceae > Pantoea > Candidatus Pantoea communis. The sequence continues at coordinate 206,300 of NZ_VWXC01000011.1, read as the reverse complement.
CATCAAACCGCCAAATAACAGGATAAGCAGCAGAATTTTCGCCAGTACGCAGAAGGTCATTAAACGACTCACGCCAGTGGTACCGAGCCACACCACGGCGGCAACGCAGAGCGTTAGCGTGATTTTCGCACCGGCGGTGGAGAGCGGCAACCCCGCCAGGTTGAGCGAGTGCTGATACACCGGACCGCTGGCGGAGATGTAGGCATAAGTCAGGATGCCCAGCACAAACAGAATGCTCAGACCGTTGAGCGTTGCCCAACTTCTACCCAGCAGATCTTTGGTTAAGGTATCGTAACCGGATCCCTGCGGATAATGCAGGCTGGTGCGCATAAACAGAAAACCTGATAGCAACATCGCGCCCCACGTCACCAATAACAGCAGCAGCGCCCAACCAAACCATGCACCGGCCATCACAATTGGCAAGGTGAACATACCCGCACCCACCACCGTGCCGCAGATAATCATCGCGCCCCACCAAACGGAAGGTTGGCGACGGCTCAAGGTTAAATCCGTCATTTTGTAAAATCCCTGCAAACATCAAAGGCGGCGATATTACACGGAAAGCGGCGTGAGGGAGAGGCAACGGCAGCAGGTCGTGACGCGCTGAGTGTCAGCGTAGGGTGACAGCGTCACTCGTCAGAGAGGTGTTCAGACTTGTTGTTGATGAATTCATCGAAACATTGGTAAGTGCTGGTATCAAATAACGAAATGGCCTCTACTTCATGCATTGGTATCACATGCCGGAAATGTTGCAGGTTCAATCCCTTTGAGTCCGCCGTAATCCCCTTCTTCAGATAGAGTTCGTAATAACGATGTTGTTCGTGATAATACAACGTGTCCTTATCCCGGTAGCCACTGATACAAGGGATGATAGACAGGTGCTGGGTGAGACTGTGCTCTATACGAGGTGCGGCGACATAACCAATGTAGACCTTGCGTGATTTAAGCGTAACGAAAATCAACATGTCCTCATCAATAGCCTGAACCAGCAGGGATTCAATCGCATCCAGGGCTGCCATTTCACGATAGGCGGCCTGACGGACGCGTTCGTCACGCAATGATTTTTGTGCGGCATCACCTGCCCTCCAGGCGATAAAACACCCTGCACACAAAGAGAGAATGAAAAACAGTGGATATGAGAGAGCCGTTTTGTTCGTTAACCACGAATAGAAGTCTTTGATGCCATAGGTGGACACAAACAGATGGGGGATTGAAATAATGAGACTAACAATGAGTAAAAACAGGTAGATGAACAGAACCAGGCAAAATCCCTGAATGACAAACTTGCAACCATGCATGGCAACATAAAAGTACGATGTCCAGCCATTAGTTCTGGCCTGGCGTATGCGTGATTGATAATGATTTTCTGTAAACCAAAAGCCACAGACCAATACCACCATAATCACCAAGGGACCCATCGTTAATCCTTAACGTTTCGCGGCCAATTCCTTCATGCGAGCCTGCATGGAATCGCGGACCTGAGGATTACTCATATTTAACCAGGCATTACCGTTCGCATCAGTGATAATTTTGCTGTCATTTGACTGCTCAATATCCTGCTGGTTGATTGATTGCATCAATCGCCCCGGCATGCTGAGAAAACGCTCCAGAAATTTTGGCATATGATCTCCTGACTTCACGAAGTTTAAACCGTCAACGGGCATCAACCGTTTCAACATGATGCCTCCTCAAAGTAAAAACTCAACCTTTCCTGAAATTTCGACATTTAAATGTGGGCAACATTCAATTCAAGTCTGAAAAAGTAGCCCTTTTAGAAGGCGAAACAAGCCATCTCGCTTTAAATGAACTGAATATTTATACAGCACTTAGCGGTAAATCTCCAACGATAAATCAAGCACACTTGCTGACGCTGGCTACTGACACGGGCGCACCTGGTGCGCCCGTGTTTCCGTCATTGATAAAACGCGGGGCGTGGAGGCATAGTAATCGGCACAATCTCACCGTTGTTCTGCGCGGCAACACAAGCATCGGCAGCAACCGCCGCAGCATAGCCATCCCAGGCCGATGGGCCCGTCATGTTGTCAGACAACACATTGTTAATGAAATCCTGCAATTCCACATCATAGGCATCGATGAAGCGCTTTTTCCAGTCGGTCAGAATTCCCGTGGAGAGTTTAGCCGCGCTGCGCGTCTGAACGGACATCGGCTCAGGTAAGCTCGCAATCCCGGTCTCACCCACCACTTCACACTGGATATCATAGCCATAGGCACAGTTGACGAAAATTTCGACGTCAATACGCACACCTTTCGCCGTTTCCAGCAGCACTATCTGCGGGTCTTTTAGATGGGATGAGGCTTTACGGGTTTTACGCGGGTAAATCACCTGAGCACTGACGTAATCGTCTTTCAGCAACCAGCGCAGAACATCCAGTTCATGGATCAGCGTATCGGTAATTGCCATGTCCGTGGTGTAGGCATCGCCGACTTCCGGGTTACGGTGTGCGCAGTGCAGCATCAAGGGTTCGCCAATGTCTCCGCTATCAATAACGCTTTTCAATGCACGATAGCCGCTATCGTACGGGCGCATGAAGCCAACCTGCACGCGCTTTTTACCACTCGCGATCTCCGCCTCCACAATGTTCATACAACCCTGCGCCGTCACCGCCAGCGGCTTTTCACAAAATACCGCTTTCCCGGCTTTAATCGCTGCCAGCACAAATTCTTCATGTGTCGGGCCCCATGATGTCACCAGAACCGCCTGTACATCGGGAGCATTAATCAGGTCATGTGCATTGTCATAGATCTCGGCTTTGAGCGCTAGATCGGTCAGGATCTGCTCGCAGTTAGCACGGTTGATGTCATTCAGTGCAACCACGCGAGCATTTTGCAGCACCTGACTGCAACGACGAATGTGTTCGCGCCCGATTGCGCCAGTGCCAATTACACCAATATTCAGCGTCATGGTTTGTTCCTTCGTTCTTCTGTACGAGTAAAATTAATGGTTCAGATAGTCAATGCTGGTACGAATCTCACGCGCGATATCCGCTTCGCTCCACGCTTCCATCACTGACGAGAAAGGTTCAAACGCGTAAGTACCGGTGTAACCTCTCTCCTCCAGGCGCTGGACTTGTCGTTTCGATTGCAACATGTCATCAGCGCTGAGCATGATGCGTTCTTCATCAGTCAATTCTGCAGTTGGACGTGTATCCGTCACACCAGACAGGTGAACCAATCCGATGCGGTTAACATCAACGCCACCGGCGAAATCCTGTTCTGCGCCTTCATATAAATGATGATGGAAGGTATCGAGCACGATCTTGAATGGCACATCTGCCTGTTTGATCAACTGTTGTGCCAGTGCCGCCGAACGCAGCGAACTCTGTGGAAAGCCCAGGGGTTCCACCAGCCCTTCAATGCCGTATTCGGCGAACAGCGGCGCAAGCGTTTTTAAAGCGGCAACCGTTTGTTCACTGGAGACCACCGTTCCGTCATTGAGTGGGCACAGCACCAGCGCTTTCGCCCCGGTTTCACGTGCGTCCTTTAATAAACCCCGTGTTTTTTCCAATACCTCAGCAGATAACTGGTTAAAGGGATACACCGCATTGATTGTTTCGATGGTCAGCGCATGTTGATTTGCCAATTCACGAATTTTCTCGCCCCCTAAACCATCCGTCACACTTCCGCCCTTCATATCATTACGAATCTCGACCTTATTTATCCCTAAATCTTTCACCAGGGTGAAAAACTGATTAACGGTTAAGTTCGGCGCAATTTTTCGATTAATACAAAAACGGTCACGGCTTATTTTCTGGCTCATGTTATTTCCTGAAATAATTATCAGCGCATTGTGTTTTGGTTATTCTGTTTTGCTGCAGTGTTTAGCGTATTTGATAGTAATTTATCTTCTGGATTTATACTGCGTCATCGTTGAGTGATTTACATCAAGCTCGCGAATCCATCCTAAGGCTTGCCGTCATACAGCGCGAAGAAGTAATGCTCGACCTGTTCCAGACTACGCCCTCGCGTTTCCGGAATGGTGCGCAGCACAAACATCGAGCCACCAATACCGATGATCGCGAAGGTGAGGAATGCGCCTGCAAGACCAAAAGCAGCCAGCAATATCGGAAATGCCATTGAAATAGCAAAGTTGGCCATCCACAGTGCGAACACCGCGCCGCCCATGCAGATCCCACGCATGCGCGCCGGGAAGATCTCCGAAAGCAGCAGCCAGGTCACCGGGGAAAGTGCGCCTTGCTGGAAACACAGGAACATCAGCATGCCAGTCAATACCAGATAGGCACGCAGCAGATTGACCTCTCCGCCTGCCAGATATTCCGGCATGAAGAAGCACACGGCGGCAATAAAGAACAGGCAAGCCGTACAGCCCATCTGTCCCACCAGCACCAGCGGTCGACGACCGATTTTGCCTATCATCCAAATCCCGACCAGGGTCATCAACACGGAAATGACGCCGTTGGCAATGGTGGCAAACAGCGCGGCATCATTGCTCAGCCCCGTTGCTGTCAGCATGGTCGGCGCGTAGTACATAATGGTGTTCACGCCGGTCAACTGCTGGATGGCAGCGATACCAATACCTAACAGAAACACCTTACGTAGCCAGGGCGTACGCAGATCGCGCAGCCGACCTTTACCTTTCTGCCGGTTTTCTTCAATGGTCTCTTCAATCTCTTCTAACTCCCACTCAACATCCTCTGCTGCACGGGTCTTCTCCAACACATGCCTGGCTTCGCGGGCATTGCCTTGCATCACAAGCCAGCGCGGGCTTTCTGGCATAAAAATCATGCCCAGCCACAACAGCACGGCGGGAACAGTCGAGAGTGCCAGCATCCAGCGCCAGGTATGTTCACCGCCCCAGATTTCATTGAAGGTTGCATTCGAGACATACGCCAGCAGTTGACCCGATACAATCATCAACTCCTGTAAGGTCACCAGTTGGCCGCGTTTATTGGCTGGCGCGATTTCAGCGATATACACCGGCACAGTCGCCGCAGCACCGCCCACGGCAATGCCGAGGAAAAGTCGTGACATAATCATCGACACAACATCCGGCGCAAAGGCTGAACCGACTGCGCCAAGGGCAAAAATAAACGCCAGAGTGATGATGATTTTGCGCCGGCCCATGGCATCGGCGAAATGTCCGGCCAGTAAAGCGCCGAATGCGGCTCCAAACAGTAACGAGCTGGTCACCAGGCCCGTGGTGAAGGGCGTTAATTGCAGGTCACTGCGCATAAATAACAGCGCACCCGATACCACCCCAGTATCGTAGCCAAATAATAATCCGCCGAGCGTTGCCACCAGCGCAATAATCTTCACAAAAGGCTCAGTTCGCGTCACGCTATTCGGGCCTGACGCGGTATTGGTCGAGATATACAGTTCTTTTTCCATAACCTCTCCTGGTAAAAACGCATTTGGAAATACAGCAGAACAAAACAGAAAATGACGCTATCGGTATTTTTATTTCATGTTAATTTTTATTTGAAATTCATTTTCCGAAATGTGATATCAAGCATTCTGGCTGATTTATTTTGATGGTTAAACATCAAAAGGGAGCGTTAATTTAAAGAGTGAGAGGCGAAGATGGATTCGAATAACCCTGGATTGAGGTGGACGATATTGATTAATAGCGGCGTGTATGTATTTAAACATTTGAGAGAGGAAATAAGAAAAACCTTACGCCAATGGATATTGGCGTAAGGTAAACGCGATCAGAATTGCCAGCGAACCCCGCCGTTATAGCGCCAGCCTTTCGTACCGTTACCGTCAATTTCCTGACGATAGTCGGCCTCGGCATACAATGAGAGATTCCCTTTTAGCACGGCCGTACCACCGATGCCCACATCCCACATCTGTCCGAACTTCCCGCTGTCGAAACTGACACTGTCCGCGCCGCCGTTAATGCCCGCTCGCGTAGTGGCCGCCCCTCCCCAACCACGCGTATAGCTGGTGCGCAGATAAGGCGTATATTGCTGGCCGGCTGTATCTTGCCAGGTGCGATCCAGACGCGCGCCCACGCGGCCAATGGTTTGATCATAATCGCCCCAACTGACGCGTGTGTTATCGCGATCAACCAGATCATCCATGTTAAGTTGCAAGTACATTAACTGCGCCTGCGGTTCGAGACGTACGCCATTGCCCAACTGCCACGGATAGCCGGTTTCCAGTGAGGCGCCCCAGCCATTGCCTTTCAGTTTGCCCACCTCTTTTTGCCGCGCAATATCGGTATCGCCACGATGCCAGTCGAATGACAGTGCCCCATCAACATAGAAGCCACTGTCACGCAGCCAGGTGCCGTACAGCGACAAGGTATCGCTATCGAAAGTGGTCGAGCTGTAACCGTCCGCTGCATCGGGACGAATACGGGCATTACCGCGCGTATAGGCCACCCCGGCTCGCAAACTGTCGCTGGCGCCTTGCAGATGAATCAGATTGCCGCCCAGTTGCACTGCGCTGTAATCAAGATCGAAATCGTAGCCGTTTTGACTCAGGCTGCGATCCGTCTTGTAAGTGAGATTGGAACCCAGATAACGGATAAACATCTCACCGCCATTGCCCGCGCTGCTGCCTGAATCCTGACGTAGCTCTCCCAGTCGCTTATGCAGATCATCCATCACCGCCATGTTGTAGTAGGCCAGCCCGACCGGCGCAGAAATATAAGATGGCATCTGAGGCGTAAGTTGTGGACGCACCGCATTATCTGCTGCATCGCTGACAAAGTTACTCGCGAGACGAAAATCCTGACCGGTTCCGTTTGAACTGCTGTAAAGGCCATATTGATAAGGACCCGCGGCGACATAGCCCTTTGCCAGCGCGAAGCTGTTAGCACTGGCATTGCCGGTTACCTGCGCCAGTGCAATGCCCTGTTCAGGCGTCATCACCGCCAGACGGTTCCCCGTCGGGTTAACATCCAGCAGAGTGGTGCCGCTGGTATTGCCATTCACACGCACACTGTCACTGACGCCTGTATCAATTTGCGTATTGAGCTTCACGCGTCCGCCAGCTGAATTGAGATCGCCATCGATGGTTAGCGTGTTGCCCGGAACACCATTGCCATTAGTCAGATCCAGCGTACCGGCATTATTCACCACCAGCGAACCGTCGGTGGCGCCACTCAGCAGTGGATTGACGCCGTTGCCCGCATACAACGTTGAGCCTTCGCCGATATTAATGGTGCTGTGCGCCAGTTTCAGATTATCGGTCAACGTCCATTGAGTGTTATCGAAGTTGATGGTGCTCCAGCCACCGCCAAGGTTGGTGCCTTTGCTCAGGTCATCGGCGCTAAATGACCCGCCGCGCGCATTGATGTCATTAAAATAGAGCGTGCTGCCTGCGCCATTCTGCGTGGTGATGTGCCGGGTATTGGCCAAATCAACCTTCTCCACCAGCGCCTGGTTAGTGCCGCTCCCCATTGTCACGCTGCCATTAAGCGTGCCGCCGGACACCTGCACGATGTCGTTACCGGCCCCCGTATTCACATCCCCCACCACGCTGCCTGACATCAGTGCAATGCGGTCGCTGGTCGCGCCGCCCGCCACCACCTCAATATCCGGGAAGGTGGCGCTGATTTGCCCCTGGTTGATAAACAGTGTTTGCCCTCCGCGCAGATCAATCACCGGTGAGACTTTACTGTTTGAGACGATACTGCCCCGGTTAATCACTTCACTGGCGGTGTCAGTGACAATCGCCGATCCGCCACTAAAGTCATACACACCGATAAAGCCTTCGTTGATCACTCTGCCGGTCGTATTAGCGCGTACGCCGGTAGTATTGGCACCCGAAAGGAAAATGGTGTAATTAGGACCGAGGGTCAAATCGTTGTGGGTGACAGAACCATCTTCATTAGCAAACAGATAGCCGATGCCGGGCGCGTTGGTCAGGCTGTTGCTGCTGACGTTGATATAAACATGGTCGTCATAGCCGAACGACGTTGCCGAGCGAATGCCATTACCGCCATTGACGTCCAGTCGCACATAATTCAGTGCAATATTGCTGGTTTCAGCGCGGTTATTAATAAGATTGCGGGCACCACTCAATTCCACATGATCGGCGATAAATCCTGCGGCACCGTTATCAATCAACACCGTGTCTGCGTCACCGCTGGACCAGATATTGCTGCTATAACTGTTGTACTGTTCGCCTTGCCCATCACCAATAATGTTAAGCGAACCGCCATTGCCAACACGAATGGCAGCGGTCCCTTCGGAATAGATCTGTCCACTGTTTTGCCGATAAGTTGACGCTCCTGATGAGGCATCCAAAGCCACACCTTTATAAGCGGAAATCGAACCACTGTTGACCAGAAGGCCGCCATCCGTCAGTGCAACCGCGCGGCTGTTGTTGCCATTGACGGTGACGGTACCCTGGTTATTGATATAGCCGCCGTCGCCTGCACTCAGTAACGAGATGTTCTCCGCATCCGTCGTCAGATTAGAGCTGTTGCTGATGCTGCTAAAGCCTTCAAGCGCCTGATAACCGATTTGATTGGCAGCATGGAATGCAATTTGACTGCCTTCACCAATCACTACCGTTCCGCCATTGCCCGCCTGCGCGCCCACCGCATGTTCACCGTACAGATTGATGGTGCCATTTTGGTAGAAATAAGCTGCGTCCCCAAAAGCTACGCCGCCCACGGAAGGCTGTGTCGCGCTGGCATTGCCGGCGGAGACATTGATCGTGCCGTTGTTGGTCGCACGAGCGCCAACCGAATAGGTATAACCCTCGGAGTAAAGCCCGCTACTGCCATTCGTGATCGACACAGTGCCATTGTTGGTGGCATTCCCGCCGAGCGAGCCAATCCCCACCGTGTTGCTGCCTTCCAGCGCGATATCACCGTTATTGATCAGCTGCCCAGAGCTACTGGCAATAAAACCAATCTGCCGATCCTGCGAGCCATAGATATTGGCATTGTTAGTCAGCAGCGTGTTGGTGTAAGGCAGCGTTGTGGAGTTGGTAATATTGCCATTGAGGTCGGTACGATTGCCTTGTACCTGTGCCACGATGCTATGTATGCCATTCATATTGACGGTGGTTGCAGCGTCAATCGTGCCCTGCGCAGCACCCTCAATACGCAACCCGATGCCATTTTCGCCGAGATTAAAGATGGCATTGCCAGTGCTGACCGTGGTGTTATCACCACTGCCCAGGACGGCGGTGGAAAGGTTGCCGTTTGAAGTTAACGTCATGCCACTGCCATCAAAGCTCGCGCCATCCTGCACACGAAAGATGGATGCGTTATCTCCCGTTACGCCGTAGTGGCCATTCTCGGGCAGTAAAATTTTTGCGTTCGGCCCCATAGCGAGAAAGGTGATTTGATCGGCACCGCTATTACCCGTGGGTAGAGCCGCCTGCGACACATTCACCGTGGCATTGCCTTCCGCGCGTATCCCAATCGCGCCAACTCCGTTTAAGGTGATCGGTCCGCTGATCTCCGCCGAAGCGACCCCGCTATCGATACCCTTCACCCATACTGCGGTGTTACGTGTTCCTTCCGTGACATTTGCATTGCCAACAATATTGATTTGTCCATCAGACCAGGCGTGCGCAAAACCACCGTCATTCGCCGTCACCAACAGGCCGGTACCGTTATCACCATTCAGGTTAATCACTCCGGCATTGCCCACCTGACCGCCGCTGCCAGAGTCCATCACCGCCAGTCCAGTGCCGCGACCATTGACATCAATGACGCCATTATTCAGGGTGACGGCATCCGCGCCGCCAGACACGCTCATCGCCGCGCCGCTTTGTACGCCCGAATCCATGATGATGTGGCCGTTGTTGACTGCGCTGTTGCGACCCAACTGAAGGATACCGGTGGCGCTATCCAGCATAACGTCAGACGTTGCATCACCGGGATGATTTTGCGGCGTACGGCCAAGATAGATTGTGCCGTTATTAGTAAAGGTGCTCGCATTGCCGCTCAGCGTCACCGCTGTCGCACTGCCGTTGTCGCCGACCAGATTGATGGTGCCGTTATTCACCCCTTCGCTGTTATCCAGCAGGACGGCTGAACCCGTGCTGTTGATAATGCCGTTGCTGATAAAGTGACTATCACTGGCATTTACCGCTAATCCGTTAATGCCGAGCGTGCTGGTATCAATGCCACTCCCATCGGCGTTATTAAAGAAACCGCTATTAATCACACCGTTGTTGATGCCGCTGCTGCCATTGGTTAATACCAGAGCATCATTATCGGTGATTCCGCTGCCGGTACTGGCGAGCTTGCCGTTTATGGTTGCGGTAGCGCCATTGTCTGCACGCATGGCCCCGCCATTGGCATTCGCGACCTCAAGTGTTTTTCCTGCCTCAATAGTGGCACGCGCATTGGCACCGTCAGCGCTGAGTACCACGCGCTCGCCTATTGGCAAGAAAGCTTCATCGTCATCCGGGGTATTCACTCCCCACACCACCTGCCCGCTGCTGAGCGTCACTGCTTTATTAAATTCGTTGTTGTAGTCAGCGGAACTAATTTGGCCATTCTGCAGTTGCTCAATCAGCCAGTCGTTGTAATTTTGCAGGTCGCTCAACGACGTCACGTTAAAGTCGGTGGTGTCGCCATACAGGCTGGTCACACTGAATGCGCCATTATACGCCACCAGATTGTCCACATTCAGACCCCACCGCGACACGGCAGGAATCTGCGTGGCGGTGAAAGTGATGCGGTTATCCGAATCCCAGTTCATGTTGCCTTTGTTGCTGGCAGTGAATAAGCGGCTCTGCTTTGCCGCCATCTCCCAACCATTTGCCACCGTGCTGGCTCCCTCAGTGCCTAGTTGCACGTTGATAGTGCCATTACTCACTGAGGCAACACGCGCATCAATGTACTGCTGATTCTTCACCTCTTCGAAATCGGTGACCAGGGTGCTGCTATCGACCGGCGCGAGATTGCTTAACGCGGCAGTGTTGTAAGTCTGGAAATTGCTGTAAGAGCGGTGATCCTCATTAGGCACAGAGATCGTGAAATCCTGCGCCCCCAGACTCAACCTCTCTTTTCCTAATAAGTTGTTATCTGTCACCAACCGGCCTTGATCCTGTAACTCGCCAATGGAGACCTGCAATTCGCCACTTTTACCCGGCGTAAATTGCGGCAACCCCGTTAGCGATTGTGTGCTGCCGTTGCACACGCAAAACACCCCCACTTTGTTGTCATTTTTCGCAGGGTCAAAGGGCTGAATAACGGCGGCATTGGTTTGCATCGCAGGAATTATAATGCCTTGTGCAGCCAGCAAGCTGATAACCAGCGGTTTTAATTTAAACAACATCCTTTCCTCCAGAGAGAAAATAATATTTTTCGCGCGGCAAAAACTAATACCGTGCATGACGGTTGGTTTAATAAACGTGAGAACAAGAATGGAGAGCCTATTATGTCGAGTTATCTCACCATTTCGTAAAGAAAACGTCTAGCTGGAGTTAAGGTGAACAGGGAGGTTTAAGTCAAATTAAGAATTAACCCTTGAAAATCAGCAGGTAACACGGAATAACTTAATGACTTCATCTTCATTTATATCAATGTATTAGTCTAAATTTAAAGTCCATTCATTACTGGGTTTATTGAGGTTTATATCTTCTCATTATCGATATTCGCAGATAACAGAAAAAACAATTTCCCAGTGAAATAGATCCATTCTATTTTGAATGTTAATGTTATGAAGATTAATAAGCGCAGCGCTGTAGCGGGTCGGAAATAATTGACTCAAAATTGATATGCTGTCGATTATCGAAGGCAGGAATCAAAGCGAGGATGTAAATTCGCGCCATCGTAAATTTGTGATCGTTCGCGCAACAAACCAACAAACATCCTTGTATGGTAGTCTAAAATTATAAACCTGCAGGATTTTGACTATGGCATCTTCCACTTTTACTCAGACCCAAACGGCACAGGGAAATCACACCTCACTCATTCGTCGTGTCGCCAGTGCTTCTGCGATTGGCACCGCGGCGGAATATTATGATTTCTTTGCCTATGGCACGGCTGCAGTGCTGTTTTTTGGCCACCTGTTCTTCCCCAGCCACGACCCTTTGATCAGCACCCTCGCCGCGTTTGCAACTTATGCCGTTGGCTTCCTCGCCCGGCCGATTGGCGGCATCGTTTTTGGCCATATTGGTGACAAAGTGGGACGTAAAAAAGCGCTGGTGGCCACCATCCTGATAGTGGGTCTCGGTACTTTTTGTATTGGCTTGCTGCCAACCTATGAAAAGATCGGCATCTGGGCACCGGTGTTGTTGATCGCTATTCGCCTGCTGCAAGGTTTTGGCGTGGGCGGCGAACAAGCTGGCGCGGTCCTGATGACCGCAGAATATTCGCAAGCATCACGTCGTGGTTTTTTTGCCAGCTGGGTACAAATCGGTGCGCCGGTTGGGTTCCTGCTGCCGCTGGCACTGTTCGCAATTCTTAATGCCTCCCTGAGCGCGGAACAAATGATGGATTGGGGCTGGCGCGTACCCTTCTTACTGAGCGCAGTGCTGGTCATCGTGGGTTTGTTTATTCGTTTACGCATCGATGAATCGCCAGTGTTCGCCGCCATTCGCGAAACCAAGGCCGCCGAATCGCGTCCGTTAAAAGAAGTGATTCGCGGTAATCCGAAATTAGTCATCAATGGTGTGGCGGCTAAATTAATTGAAGCTTGCGCCTTTGCCCTCTTCACGGTGATTATCCTGGCGTGGGGCAAAGCCAACAATCTCGACGCCGGCATACTGATGAACAGCATGATTGTAGCGGTGATTCTCGAGGTATTTGCCATTCCGCTGATGGGGGCGTTATCCGATAAGATCGGTCGCAAACCGGTATACATGATGGGTGCACTGCTGATTGTGATTTCCATCGTGCCGTTCTTTTATGCCCTGTCCCAAAACAGCTACTGGCTAACGCAAATTGCGATGATTGTCGCGCTGACGCTGGGCCACAGTATGTGCTACGCCCCACAGGCTTCCTGGTTCCCGGAACTGTTCCCGACGCATATTCGCTGCAGCGGCATTGCAGTGATTTGGCAGGTGGGATCGTTAATTGGCAGTGGCGTGCTTGGCTTAGTCGCGGTGAAAATCCTGCAGGCCACCAATGGGCACTGGTATGGCCTGGCGCTGTATGTTGCGGTACTGGGGGTGATTTCCGTTGTAGGCCTGCTGCGATTGCCTGAAACGGCTCCAGGCCGACGTGATGGCGAATATCATACCTGGGAACAACATTAATTAACGATGGGCGCACTAAGGTGCGCCCATATGCTTTATTCAGATATGCAATGCCATTTAAAGCATTTGCCAGATCCCCTTCTTGCAATAGCATGACTTTTCTCTTCTTTATCCTCACAGCTGAATCGCTAGCCCATGCGCAAACTGTATCAACGTTGCCTCTCGTTAAATGATTTCGAGAAATATGCCCAAAAGCGTCTGCCCCATCCGCTGTTCGCTTATGTGTCCGGTGGTGTTGAGGACAACATTGCGCTCCATCACACTCAGCAATCCTATGCTCATTACGGCCTGATACCGGAAAACATGGTCGATGTGTCGCAACGTAATACTGAGGTAGATCTGTTTGGGCATCGCTATGCGGCGCCTGTGGGTATTGCGCCGATGGGCATCTCTGCCATCACCGGTTTTCAGGGCGATATTGCTTTAGCGCGGGCAGCGGCGAGCAAGAACGTCCCCTTTATTATGAGCGGTTCCTCGTTGATTCCACTGGAAGACGTGGCCGCGGCTAATCCGGCGATGTGGTTCCAGGCCTATTTGCCAAAGACGCTGGAAGAGATTGATGCGTTGGTGGATCGCGTCAAACGTGCGCGCATATCCGTACTGGTCGTGACGGTGGATACGCCGGTCAAAGCTAACCGGGAAAACAACGTGCGCGCCGGATTTTCCACGCCATTCCGCCCCAGTCTGGCCTTGGCGTGGCAAGGCGTCACCCATCCCCGCTGGCTTTACGGCACACTGTTGAAAACCTTACTGACCTCGGGCATACCTTATTTCGAGAACAACAACGCAGTGCGTGGCGCACCGCTGTTTTCCAAAAATGCCGTGCGTGACTTCAGTGGGCGCAGCCATCTCACCTGGCAGCATATCGAACATATTCGTCAGCGCTGGACGGGCGCGATGGTGATTAAAGGAATTCTGAGTCGAAATGATGCATTGCGCTGTAGATCCATTGGCATCGACGGCATTGTGGTCTCGAATCACGGCGGTCGTCAGTTGGATACGGTGATCCCGCCGATTTGTGTCCTGCCCGAGATTGTCACCGCTGCGGGAAATATGACGGTGATGATGGACAGCGGCATCCGACGTGGCACCGACGTCATCAAAGCATTGGCGCTGGGGGCAAGGGCCTGCTTTGTTGGCAGGCCTTTTAACTATGCAAGTGCGGTAGGCGGAACATCGGGCGTTGAGTGGGCCATTGACCTCATCACTAATGAAGTCAGTCGCGATCTGGGCATGCTGGGTGCACCCTCGCTCGCAGACCTCAGTGAAAAGCATTTACGACTGATAAGGTGACAGCGTCACGCCATGCAACTCATCGACGAGGTGTGGTCCCCGCTTTGGTTCCATGGGGATCGCCTGTCACTTCTAACGTTCTGCGGCTAAGGTTTACGCGGCAGCGACACACACAACAATCCGAGCACAATCAATATAACACCGGCAAAACTGCTCCAGCGGAAGGCTTCACCAAACATTGGCAACGAAATAGCTGCCAGCCACACCAACACATAACTCAGGCTCAGCAGCGGATAGAGCCGGTTAAGCGGCAAATGGCGCAGCGCCAGCATCCAGCACAGCATCGACAACGCATAGGCTCCCAGTCCAAGGCACAGCAGGAGCAGCGGCTGCAGATGCTGCCAGAATTGCGGGCTAAGGATTGCAGTCAATGGCGGGAAATGTAGCATCGCGGCACGCAGGACCAATTGCGCCAGCGACACCAGCAGCACGCTGCACAGCGCGAGGATCACCCCTTTCATAGGTGGCTCCCCATCAGCGCGACCCCGGCAACAATCGCCAGCGTACCGAACCATTGTTGCAAGCTGTATGTCTCACGCCAGATCAACTTAGCTGCGATGGCCACCAATACGAAGTTGAGACTCAGCATCGGATAGGCCACGCTGACCGGCACCACACGCAATACCAGTAGCCACAGCAACATCGCCACGCCGAGCAAAAAGAGGCTCAGCGCAATCCACAAGATGAGCTGCTTCTTGCCGTGGCGCATCCCCAGATACGCCGCCTGCTTTTGACAAAGCTGGGCGGCGCAGCTCAACAAACTGACCAGAAGAATAAGCAACAGGTTCATGGTGTCGCGTTATAACCGTAATAGACCAGTCGACCTTGACGATAAACGTCATCCGGCGTTGGCATTGCAGGGTCAGGCCCGTTCTCGCCCGAGTTGAGCATCATCACTACGGACACTTTGCCATGGCGACGATGTTCACGCAGCCAGTCAGCAAATGCTGCGCCATCAACATAGCGCGTTTTCGCATCGGGATAGCTAAGACCGTATTGCAGTTCGCCTTTGGCATCATAGAAAGTGATATCACTGCGCTCAGTTTCCCATGCCACTGCAGCCGCGATGCCAGGATTGTCAGCCAGCAGATAACGGCTGTCTGCCAGTTGATGATGCACAGCCTGTACAAAACTCTGCGGCTGTTTGGAATCACGAACCTTCTGCGGTATTGCGAAGCCGATCAGTAGCGCCAGCGTTAACGGACAAAGCGCCGCCAGTTGCCAACGGCAGGCACCCGGTTTGAGACTGAACCACCCCATAATGCCCCAGCCGGCAAAGGCCAGTACGCCACAGATTAACGGCAGTATTTCATCATGGGTATAAACGGGCTTGTGCGCCAATCCCCATGGCGCAACCACCACCAACAGGACTAAGGTGGTTATGGCGCCAAACAGCAGGTTTATCCAGCCATTAACTTTAAACACCTTCACTAACTGTGCAGAACCACTGTGGGCGTAATGCGCCATCAACAGTGCTAAAGGTGCAAAGCACGGCAGAATGTAGGTCGGCAGTTTCCCTTTAGCGATGCTAAAGAACAGTAGTGGCAAGATCACCCAACTTAACAGGTAAATGGCTCCCGCATGTTGACGACGCTGGCGCCATGCGCCCATCAGTGAGCCCGGCAGCAGCGCCAGCCACGGCAGGCATCCCGCCAGCAACACCGGCAGGTAATACCAGAAGGGGGCTTTGTGCTGTGCATCTTTCTCTGCAAAGCGCTGAATATGCTCAACCCAGAAGAAGTAATGCCAGAAATCCCCTTCCTGGCGATAAATGGCCAGCGCCCACGGCGCACTGAGCAGTGCGGCAACGATGATCGTCAAAGGTCCCCAGCGTAATAGCTCGCCGAAGCTTTTTTGCCAAATCGCCCAGGGCACTATCGCCAATACCGGCACCGCCAGCGCAAGGAAGCCCTTAGTCATAAAGCCCATCGCGCAGGCTGCGCCCAGCAGCACATAACCGCAGAGACGCTGTTGCGTAGTAGAAGCTTGCGCCACCAGCCAATAGCTGCACATCGCGGCAACCATCCACAACAGCAGAATAGGATCCAGCACCGCGTAAGTGCCAATGCCATACACCAGAAGCGAAGTGAGAAAAATGATGCTGCCGGTCAGAGCGATTTTCCGGCTGGCAAACATCTGATGACCCAGCCAATAAATCAGCACTGCACTGAGCGTGGTGCAAAAAATCGAACCGGCGCGTACACCGAAGTTGGTATGGCCAAACAAGAGCTGGCCGATATTGTTGACCCAATAACCCGCTATGGGCTTTTCGAAATAACGCAAATCAAAGAAGTGCGGTACCACCCAATTGCCATTGACCAGCATTTCACGGCTGATTTCAGCGTAGCGGGTTTCATCCGGCTGCCACAAGGCGCGGAATTCGACCGGGATAAGATAATAAAGCGCGAAAAGCGCCAGCAGCAGCGCCGTTTTGGTGCCTGTACGCATCCGTGGTTCCTATAAAGTTTCCTGTTAACGTTTAGCGCTGGCAGCCCAGCCAGCCTTCGCGTCCGGGTATATGCCCACGTACCAGATTGCCCTGCGGGAGTGTGCTGAGATCGTCAGGTAACAACTCGCTCAGAGGACAGAAGTGAATGCCTTGTTGCTCCGCGCGGGTTAATAACTCGCCAAACGCCTTAGAACCGATAATGCCCTCAACTTCAGCATGAATGGTGTACACCGGCGATCCTTCGGCTGCGAGCATCTGCTCAAGAATGAAATCGTTATAGTCAGCGGCGCTAACCGACTGTCCGACGACTTCATCCCATGTAGGCAATGTCACGGGGATTTGCACCGTGCCTAAGCTGCCATCACGCAGACGCGGCAAGAAGGGTCCAGTACCACGACAATCACTGTTGTAGCTGAAACCGAAGGTCTGCTTAGCGGCGATAACGCGGCCATCCGCCCGCCATCCGGCCACGGCAGAGCAAGTGACAGCGTCACCGATAATCGCTTCCAGTGCGGCTTTCCCACGCGAAATCTGTTCCAGCAACTTCTCTTCTGACCACACGCCTGCCCAGGTTTGCCAGGCAAAGTGATCCCAGGCGTGCAGACCGACTTCATGATGATCGGCTGCGGCGCTGATGATCTCCTCCAGACCGCGGCCAATCTCACGTCCTGGCCAGGCCGTACCAGCCAATAAAATATCCCAGCCGTAGAGTGAAGCTGCGCGCGAGCGCAGCATTTTCCATAAGAAGCGCGGTTTCATCAGGCGCCACAAGTGGCGCCCCATGTTATCCGGCCCAACGCTAAAGAAGAAACTGGCCTGCAACTGATGCAGGCTAAACTGCTCTAGCAGCGCCGGAACGCCGAGTTTGGTTCCACGCCAGGTATCAACATCTACGCGCAAACCAATTTTCTTCATGGCTTATCCTGCAACTCAACGGTGCGCAGGAAGAAATCCAGCGTGTTATCGATCGTGGTATCCATCTCAATGGTCGGCGTCCAGTCCAGCAAGCGACGCGCATTTTTGATTGACGGCTTACGATGCTCGACGTCCTGATAACCTTTACCGTAGTAGCTGCTGCTCTCTACTTCGCGGAAACCGGCGAACGGTGGGAATTGGTTGCGCAGCGGATGACGTTCGAAGCTTGCCAGCAGACGTTCCGCCAGCTCTTTGATGCTCGCCTCATTTTCCGGGTTACCGATGTTGACGATCTGACCGTCGCAGTTGTTGTTCTTGTTCTCAATGATGCGGAACAAAGCTTCAATACCATCACGAATGTCAGTGAAGCAGCGCTTCTGTGCACCACCGTCGATTAACTTGATCGGCGAACCTTCTACCAGGTTGAGGATCAATTGGGTGATCGCACGGGAGCTACCAATACGCGCAGCGTTGAGGTTATCAAGACGCGGGCCCATCCAGTTGAAAGGACGGAACAGCGTGAAACGCAGCCCTTCTTTTTCGCCATAAGCCCAAATCACGCGGTCCAGCAGCTGTTTGGAAACCGAATAGATCCAGCGCTGTTTGTTGATCGGCCCCACCACCAGGTTGGAGTGATCTTCATCGAAGTGTTTATCGGTGCACATGCCGTACACTTCTGACGTGGAAGGGAAGATGATGCGCTTTTTGTATTTGACGCAATCGCGGATGATCTTGAGGTTCTCTTCAAAATCGAGTTCGAACACGCGCAGCGGGTTGCGGGTGTATTCAATTGGCGTAGCAATCGCAACCAGCGGCAACACCACGTCACATTTTTTGATGTGATATTCGATCCACTCTGAGTGAATGCTGATATCACCTTCAACAAAGTGGAAGCGCGGCTGATCGAGGAAACGGCTGATAGCATCAGAGCCGATATCAAGACCGTAAACTTCAAAGTTGTCATCCTGCAGCAAACGTTCGGTCAAGTGGTTACCGATAAATCCGTTTACACCCAGGATCAGTACACGCGTACGACGTTTAACGGCTGCAACCGGCTGAGAGTACAACAGTGCGCCCGGCACCATCCCCAGACTCTGCGCCAACTGGCTGCCGTTCATATAGACGCCATTTTCACTTTGTCCGGTCACCACTTCCAGTGCACCTTCCCCGCAAGCAATCAGGAAAGGCTCAACGGAAATCACTGTGCCTGGCTTCGCTTTTGGCGCATCAGCATGTACGCGCCCTTTCCACACGACAAACTTCACGGTTCCCGCGAAAGCAAATGCGCCCGGCCATGGATCGGTGACCGCACGAACCAGGTTGTTGATTGACTGTGCAGACTGTTCCCACATAATGCGACCGTCTTCTGGTGTGCGACGTCCCACCACCGTCGCCTGGCTGTGATCCTGAGGAATTGCCGCAATTTCACCACGTTTCATCGCTGGCAGTGCCTGCTCCAGCAGTTGTGTAGCACAGGCTGTCAGTTTGCGATGCAGAGTTAAGGCGTTGTCTTGTTCATCAATGGCGACACGCTGCTGTGCCACGATATCGCCTGCATCCGCGCGTTTTACCATGCGATGCAGGGTCACGCCGGTTTCAGTCTCGCCATTCACTAACGCCCAGTTAAGTGGCGCGCGCCCACGATATTTAGGCAGCAGTGAACCATGCAGGTTAAAAGCGCCCAGGCGCGCGCTGCTGAGGATGCTGTCATTGAGCAGATTGCGATAGTAGAAGGAGAAAATGTAATCCGGTGCCATGGATTTAATGCGGTCGACCCACAGCGGATGGTTAGCATCTTCCGGCGCATACACCGCGATACCCTGCTCTGCCGCCAAACGGGCGACAGAACCAAAGAAGTGGTTCTCATTAGCAGAATCAGCATGGGTGAAGATCGCGCTGATTTCGAAACCCGCATTTAACAGCGCAGTAATACCTGCACAGCCCATATCGTGATAGGCGAAGACGATAGTTTTCATTGCTCAATTTCCTGTACAGAGGAGACATCTTTCTGCGAGTTAATAACACGTTGAATGAAGTAGCGCGGACGAGCGCGGACGTCGTTGTAAATTCGGCCGATGTATTCGCCGAGTAGGCCCATACCGATAAATTGCGCGCCGACAAAAATAAACAGCACCGCAAACAGCATGAACACCCCGTCTCCGGCCCAGTCGGCACCGAGGAACAGACGCAATACGATCAGTACCAGTGAGAAGGCGAAACCGGCCAATGCAATCAGACTGCCAACAATACTCAGCAGGCGCAGTGGCGTGGTGGTCAGGCAAGTCACCAGGTCGTACATCAAATTGATCAGCTTCATAAAGCTGTATTTCGAATCACCAAATTCGCGCTCGGCGTGGGCGACAGGCAGCTCAATCGTGCGGCGCGCAAAGGTGTTGGCCAGGATAGGAATAAAAGTGCTGCGCTCGTGACAGTTGAGCATGGCATCGACAATGTGACGGCGATAAGCACGTAACATGCAACCATAGTCACCCATCGCTTTACCGGTGACGCGTTGAATCAGCTGGTTGATGGTGCGGGAAGCGCGGCGACGAAACCAACTGTCCTGACGATTTTGACGCACAGTACCGACCACGTCATACCCCTGCTGAGCGGCTTGCACCAGATTGGGGATCTCTTCAGGTGGATTCTGCAAATCCGCATCCAGTGTGATAATCAGGTCGCCTGATACATGGCTAAAACCGGCCATGATTGCCGAGTGTTGTCCATAGTTGCGGTTCAGCAATACGCCGACCACATGGCTTCCGGGCATGTCAGCGGCATCGGCGATCATCTCACCTGAGCGGTCGCTACTGCCGTCATCCACCAACAAAATCTCATAATCGAGATTCAGCACAGCACATGCCGCATCGGTGCGACGCACCAACTCTGGCAGGCTCTCCTCTTCGTTGTAAACCGGGATCACCACGGAGACTTTACGAATATCTTTTTCTTCGAGCATGTCAATCAAACTCCAGCGATATGACGTAATGCGCCGATCACGCGGCTAACGTCGTCATCGCTCATATCTGGGAACAGCGGTATTGAGCAAATGCGGTCGCTATTCCATTCCGTGTTTGGCAAGGAAAGTTGTGGGTAGCGTTCGCGATAATATTTGTGGGTATGTGCCGCGCGGAAATGCAAACCAGTGCCGATGTCTTGTGCTTTCAGCGTTTCCATCAACGCATCGCGGCTGAGTCCACACTGCGCTTCATCAACGCGAATGATGAACAAATGCCAGGCGTGTTGATGCGCCCAGGTGGGTTGAGACAATGGCAGGAATGGCGTATCAGCCAGTTCTTTTAGATAGCGTTGGGCAATCTCTGCACGGCGAGCATTGATGGCGGGCAGTTTGTCCAACTGAACCAGAGCAATCGCAGCGCTAATGTCCGGCAAGTTATATTTAAACCCAGGCATAATCACTTCAGCCTGCGGTTTACGGCCATGCGTGTGACGGTCATAAGCATCAACACCCAAGCCGTGAAATTTCAGGCTGCGCATGCGATCGGCCAACTCAGCGTCATCGGTAACAATTAAGCCACCTTCCGCGCACGTCATATTTTTAATGGCATGGAAAGAAAAAATAGCCGTGCCCTTATTTCCGACATGCTGACCTTTGTAATAACAACCTGCAGAGTGTGCCGCATCTTCGATCACTGTGATGCCATGGCGTTCACCAATGGCGCGAATGGCGTCAATGTCCGCAGGAGCACCGGCATAATGCACCGGAATGATGGCACGCGTCTGAGGCGTGATGGCCGCTTCAATTTGCTCAGGCGTGACCATCAGCGTATCGCGGTCAACATCAATCATCACTGGCGTTGCACCCAGCAGCGTAATGATGTTGATGGTGGATACCCACGTCAGTGAAGGTGTGATCACCTCATCACCCGGCTGGATGTTTAACGCGAGGAGGGTGACGTGCATGCCTGCCGTGGCGGAACTGACAGCAATCGCATGTTGATTGCCGGTTAACTGGCAAAAGGCTTGTTCCAACGCCGCATTTTTCGGGCCGGTGGTGATCCAGCCTGATTCAAAAACCTCTTTTACTGCCGCTAACTCTTCCTCGCCCAAAGCGGGGCGCGAGAATGGAAGAAAAGTCATAAGTTTACCTTAACGTTTGACACCTAAAATTGCCTGCAATAGGACCAATTGCAGTGTGCAGTGATTCAGATTCATAACAACATTCAGTAACTTGCTGTTTAAACTTAGATTACACAGAAAAAATTAGATAGCACTAAGTGTTAATTTTTTAATCTACAGCAAAAAACTTAAGCACACCTGTCTTATTGCTCGTAGAACAAAATACGGATGAAAACTTAACTGAACATTAAATGGGTAACGCGCAAGCTGGCTTTTTTCTTAAATGTTGAGGATTGGTAGAAGATGTACGCTCAACCGTTGTGTCCCGCTATTTAGTCGTCACCAAAGTTTCATCAAGATGACTAAATACGTGAAACATTTCATTTGCTGCTTTTCTGAACACCAAAAATTGAAATCTGAAGATGAAGGAAAAATGACAATTAAACAGTGTGTTAGCAAAGTCGCAGCGCTGTTCTTAAGGTTAAGCTAAGCTTCAAACCATACTCTATGTCGGGATATTGGCGTTGAAACGATTGGAGGGGATGAAGATGAACACCGGAGCTGACAGACTGGCGCAGGCCGCCCTGCGTCGCCATCATATTGGGGTGAAAACAAAAGGGTTACGTTTCCGCGGAGACCTCTATGTCTTCCGCTACAATGCGGGTCACTATGACGTGTTCCTCAATAATGACCGTGTGATGTCCCTGGCGACCAGCAATGTGCAGGAAGCTATCCAGATGTTCAAACAGCAGTCATGATGCATGGGTTGCTGTTAGCATGGTAAGCTGTGCGCCTTGCGCTAAACGCATCCCTCATCGCCACGGACGCCGTCCCATTTCCACTGCTCTGCACCACCTGTTTATCTGCTGAAAAGTTTTTGGCACACCTCCTCCCAACGGGGAAGCGGTAACGGGTCAGTCACGATCGGCATATGCTCCTCATCGCCTGAACACCGATCGTGAAATGCGATGTAAAACACCGTAATTCCCCTTTGATACTCGCCTCCTTCGCGCTTCAGGCGTAGGTTTCTTTTCGATATAACCGGAAAGGAACAAGAGGTCAACATGGAGTGGATATTGTGGTTGCTGGCAACGGTGATAGCCTTGAGCATCGGTAGCTTTATTAATGTCGTTATTTATCGCGTACCTCTGCAGCTTTTACAGCCCGGCAATAGCGTGGATTTACGGCAACCGGCTTCACACTGTCCGGTTTGCAAAAAATGTTTGCGCTGGCGAGACAATATCCCGTTAGTGAGTTGGCTGTTACTACGCGGTCGGTGTCATTTTTGCCGTTGTGCTATCAGCCTGCGCTATCCGTTAACAGAAACTGCCTGTGCAACAATCAGCCTGGTATTTGTCGCGATCCTCCCGGTTGATAAATCATTGCTCGCCTTACTTATGCTGTTTTGGCTACTGCTGACCGTCGCGATCATCGATTACGAGCATTATTTGTTGCCAGATGTAATCACCCTGCCATTGCTATGGCTTGGGCTATTATTAAAAGCAGGCGAATGGCTACCAGGCTCACTCCATGATGCCGTCTTTGGTGCGGTGGGGGGTTACGGCGCGCTTTGGCTAATCCGCTATATGTATCAATATTTTAGCGGGAGACTGGCATTGGGTTTGGGAGACGCAAAGTTAGTGGCAGCATTAGGCGCGTGGTTGGGTTGGGCAATCTTACCCTATGTACTGTTACTGGCTTGTAGCGGGGCAATTTGTGCGCTGTTTATCGCCAAAATGGGCTGGCAACGTGACCTTAATCAACCCCTTGCTTTTGGTCCCTGGATTGCTCTGGCGGGCATAAGTCTTTTTATTAACACGATTATTTAATAACCACTTCATCTGCTGGCGCTAAAATAGCCGGCCAATTAGTGGCCAACGCCCTGATTCCTATATGAAAAGAATAAACAAATCTAAACAAAATAAATCATTGTGATGTACGTCAAAAGGCTCTATATTGGCCGCGTTTTTTAAACCACTGATACTTTTTTGTTCAACTAGTCAATCGGCCAGCCATCACGAGCCCCGGTTGAAGGAGAGATATGATGACGGATAAAGTCCGTATTGATAATTTTGGTGCCAACGCATTCAATGGAAACAACGACGCTTTCTTAGCCCGTCAGGCTGAGTTTGAATCAAACGTCAGGAGCTACCCGCGCAAGTTGCCTTTAGCGATTGCCAAAGCCAACGGCGTGTGGATCACAGATGTCGAGAATAAACAATATCTTGACTGCCTGGCTGGCGCAGGGACGCTGGCACTTGGTCATAACCATCCTGATGTTCTGCAGAGCATCCAAAATGTCATTACCAGCGGCTTGCCGTTACATACTCTTGATCTGACGACACCTCTGAAAGATCAATTCTCAGAATCTCTGCTCTCGCTGCTGCCTGGCCAGGGTAAAGAATATTGCCTGCAGTTCACCGGTCCTTCCGGTGCGGATGCGGTTGAAGCAGCACTGAAGCTGGCGAAGAAAGTCACTGGCCGTAGCGGCGTGATCAGCTTCTCTGGTGGTTACCATGGTATGACTCATGGTGCGCTGGCTGTGACTGGCAACCTGTCACCGAAAGAAGCCGTTAACGGCATGATGCCAGAAGTGCAGTTTATGCCTTACCCGCATCTGTACCGTTGCCCACTGGGTCTCGGCGGTGAAGCGGGTGTGAAAGCCCTGACTTACTACTTCGAAAACCTGATCAACGACGTGGAAAGCGGCGTGCGCAAGCCTGCAGCCGTTATCCTGGAAGCTGTTCAGGGTGAAGGCGGTGTGAACCCTGCTCCGGTCGAGTGGCTGCAGCGCATCCGTAAAGTCACTCAGGAACACGGTATTCTGCTGATTCTTGATGAAGTTCAGGCAGGCTTTGCCCGTACCGGCAAATTCTTTGCCTTCGAACACGCTGGCATTGAGCCAGACATCATCGTGATGTCTAAAGCTGTGGGCGGTGGTCTGCCACTGGCTGTTCTGGGTATCAAAAAGCAGTTCGACGCCTGGTCTCCTGGCCACCACACCGGCACCTTCCGCGGCAACCAGCTGGCGATGGCAACCGGTCTGGCCACCCTGAAAGTCCTGACCGAGCAGAACATCGCCGGTAAAGTGGCTGAACAAGGTGAATGGCTGAAAGCACAGCTGGCTGAGATGCAGAAACGCTTCCCGGTTATCGGCCACATCCGCGGTCTGGGCATGATGATCGGTATCGAGATCGTTAAACCAAACGAAGCGGCTGACCATATGGGTAGCCTGCCGGCTGATGGTGAACTCTCAGCACTGCTGCAGAAGAAATGCTTCGAAGCAGGTCTGATTCTGGAGCGTGGCGGTCGTCACGGTGCAGTACTGCGTCTGTTGCCGTCACTGCTGATCACCAACGAAGAGCTGGCGATTTTCCTGGATAAATTTGAGCAGGCGCTGATTGGCGCTGGCGTCAAACCTGTTTGATTGGAAGAGTAAATGTCTGAAGTAAACCCGATTCTGGCCGCCTCTGCACAGAGCATTGAGGCGTACCAGCAGGCGATTGCCCAAAGCAGCGCCGCGGTTGTGCAGTGGCTGCAACAGCCTGAGATGTATCAAGGCAAAAGCGTTGCCGAACTGCGCGAGCGTATCACGCTCGACTTCAATCCAAACGGCCTGGGTAACCAGGCCGCGATTGAACGCGCGATTGAGTATTTCCTGAAAGACAGCCTGTCAGTGCACCACCCACAATGTGTGGCGCACTTGCACTGCCCTAGCCTGGTCGTTAGCCAGGCTGCCGAAGTGTTGATCAACGCCACCAACCAGAGTATGGACTCATGGGATCAGAGCCCTTCTGCCACCATCATTGAGCTCAAACTGATCGAATGGTTGCGTGCACAGGTGGGTTATCCAGCAGGCGATGCTGGCGTGTTCACCAGTGGTGGCACCCAAAGCAACCTGATGGGTCTGATGCTGGCGCGTGATGCGTTCTATCAGCGTCAAGGTCATTCAGTGCAGTTGGACGGCATCACTGGCGATCTGCGTAAGATCAAAGTGTTGTGTTCTGAGAACGCGCACTTCTCGGTACAGAAAAACATGGCGCTGCTTGGCCACGGCTACAATTCTGTGGTGCAGGTGAAGTCTGATCAGTTCGCACGCATGGACGTTAATGACCTGAAAGCCAAACTGGCACAGGCCGAAGCCAATGGCGAGCAGATTCTGGCGATTGTCGCGACGGCTGGTACTACCGATGCGGGTGCGATTGATCCACTTCGCGAAATCGCGGGCATCGCGGCTGAGCACAACATTTGGATGCATGTCGATGCAGCCTGGGGCGGTGCACTGCTGCTGTCTGAAAAATATCGTGACTACCTGGACGGCCTGGAGTTAGTGGATTCGGTGACTCTCGACTTCCACAAACAGTATTTCCAGACCATCAGCTGTGGCGCATTCCTGTTGAAAGACGAGCGTCACTACGAGCTGATGCGTTATCAGGCGGCTTACCTGAACTCTGAGTTCGATGAAGAAGCCGGTGTTCCTAACCTGGTTTCAAAATCTCTGCAGACCACGCGTCGTTTCGATGCATTGAAACTGTGGATGGGTCTTGAAGCGCTGGGCCAGAAACAGTATGCCGCGATCATCGACCACGGTGTGACGCTGGCACAGGAAGTGGCGAAGTTTGTTGCGACAGAACCACGCCTTGAGCTGGTGATGCAGCCACAACTGGCAAGCGTGCTGTTCCGCTATCGTCCAGAGCAACTGACCGATATCGCGCAGATTGCTCTGTTCAACCAGCGCATCGGCGACGCCTTACTGGATTCAGGCCGTGCTAACGTTGGCGTGACTGAAAACCAGGGCGTTACCTGCCTGAAACTGACGCTGCTGAACCCAACCGTGACGCTGGAAGACATCAAAGTCTTGCTGGCGCTGGTGGAGAAAACCGCGAATCAGTTGCTGAACGCGTAATTTCGCTATGTTCGATAAAGCCGGTGACTGGAAACAGTCATCGGCTTTTTTATTGCCTGCCGATTGCCCAGCCCGTTCATTTTTGCTCACTCATCCCTCTCGAATAACAACCCATTTGGTTGATTGGCAGATAACGTTAGCACGATCAATGACGGTGCAAGTTGCACCGTCATAAGGCTCGTTCACGTGGAAAACTGCCTATCAGGTGTTGAAACACTCTCATTTACCCTCTGGCACGGTAATTGCTTATTACTGTCTACCGCATCCTGCATGTCAGGAACAGGCGCCGAAGTCTGGTAAGCGGTTTGTGGCACTCTGCCACTCCAATACATCGAATTCAGGCGAAGAAGCCCCACCGGCAATGCTGTCGGCGGGGCTTTTTTTATTGGAGTAAAATTATGAGCAAGTTAAAAGCGTGGTTTCAGGGACCTCAAGACATCACCGAAGCGGAAGCCGTGGAAGATTATGCCGTTGGGCGTGTTCCCTCCCACTATCGCTGGCCGATCCCGGCCATCATTTTAGTGTTACTGGGAAACTCGACCGCCATGTTTTGGTTCAGCCTCGGCGCGGATATGAGCTATCAGGTCGGCTGGCCGCTGCTGCTGTTACCTATCGCCTATATGGTGGTGTTTGCCACCATAATCGGTTCCTGCATTATGAAAATGGCCAGTAAAGAGGGCCTGTCGCTCAATCTGATGACGCGAGGCCTGGGCTTCGGATATATGGGGTCGGCTTTTACCTCGCTAATCTATGCCATCAACTTCATCTTTTACTTCTTGTTCGAAGGCACCATCGTGTCGCATGCCATTGCGAACTACGCGGGCGTCCCGGTTAACTCCTTCACGGGCATTGCGATTTTTGCATTAATGGGATTGGCGGCAATCTGGTTTGTGTGGAAAGGCATGTCGTCAATGCAGTTCCTGCAAACCTGGGGCGTGCCGATCTTCATCTTGCTGTTCGGTTTCTGCATCTGGCAACTCACGCACCATTATCCGTCTGTGGGCTTCAGTGGCTGGCAGCCTAAAGCGGAAGTCGACAGCAATGCGCTGTGGCTGGTGATGAACATGGCCAATGGACAGATTGTGTTTCAGGGCCTGATGGCCACCGATTATGGCCGCTTCGCTCGTCCTGGTATCAGCCATAAAGGCACGGCGACCATTATGCTGGGGATGCTGATTCCGATTGTGGTGGTGATGCTGTTCGGCGCCTTTATGGCCTATACCCTGATGCCACACATTCAGGGAGAGGATGTCTGGTCACTGGCATTAGATCCAGGCTTCGTCTTCCCGCTGATTATTGGGCTGACCGGCGTGCTGTTTGCTGTGATTACACAGATTCGTATTAACGTGCTGAACCTCTACTCCGGATCCATCGCATTGTCGAATACCATGGATATGGCGTTTAACTATCGTCCAGGCCGTCAATGGTGGATGCTGCTGGTCTGGCTGCTCGGCGTGTTGTTCTACGTCTGCAACATTCTGCAGTACACCGGCACTTTCCTGTCGATTACCGGCATTCTGACCAATACCTGGGTGTTCATTATCCTCGCTGACTACTATGTGTGCCGCAGAGTGCTGCACCTTGCGCCGTCAGATTTTGTCGAGTTCCGCAAAGAGTATCTGCGGATGTGGAACCCCAGCGGCGTCATCGCCCTTTGCGTTGCGGTAGCCATCGGTGCTGCGGGCGTACTCGGTGTTTATCCTATGGTTTACGCGTCGTTTATCGCCATGCTGGTAGGTCCGGTGCTGCACGTTGCAATCAGCGTCGCCACACGCGGTCGCTATTACTTCAAGACGTTCCCGCAAGACATGCAGACCGAGTGGAAACCGTCTGACGTTTATCAGGGGCCAAAGCCCGTTCTCAATCCAATGCTGAGCAAGGAGGCCGAATAATGAACGTTAACGTTGCCACAATTCAGTTTGAACCCACGCAGTTTCGTAAAGAAGAAAACGTCGCGCGTCTGCTGCAACTTGCCAGCCAGGCGGCCCGTGATGGCGCCCGTTTGATTGTCATGCCAGAAATGGCCACCACCGGCTATTGCTGGCAGGATCGTGCGGAAGTTGCGCCCTTTGTAGAAACGGCTGATGGCGCGACCAGTCAGGCTTTTGCCGCTATCGCGCGTGAGTACCATTGTTATTTGGTGTTTGGCATGCCAGAGCGCGACTCTGTCACAGACATCTATTACAACAGTGCTGTTTTAGTCGGCCCGCAAGGTGTGATTGGCGTTCATCGCAAAACCCACCCATATATTTCTGAACCCAAGTGGGCCGCCAACGGTGATGCCGGGCATCAGGTCTTTGCTACTGA
This sequence comes from Candidatus Pantoea communis, assembly GCF_011752685.1. Lineage (NCBI taxonomy): Bacteria > Pseudomonadati > Pseudomonadota > Gammaproteobacteria > Enterobacterales > Erwiniaceae > Pantoea > Candidatus Pantoea communis. The sequence continues at coordinate 177,189 of NZ_VWXC01000011.1, read as the reverse complement.
AATCGGCAACATCGCCCTCCTGATTTGTATGGACATCCACTTTATCGAAACGGCTCGCCTGGCGGCGTTGGGTGGTGCGCAAATTATCTGTCATATCAGTAACTGGCTGGCCGAACGGACACCCGCACCCTACTGGTTAAATCGCGGCTGGGAAAATGGCTGCGCCCTGATTGAGAGTAACCGTTGGGGCTGGGAGCGTGGCGTACAGTTTAGTGGCGGCAGTTGCATCGTTGACCAGAACGGCATCATTCTGGCCAGCTGTGATGGTGGCGATGGGGTGATAGCGGCCGAGTTAACGCTGTCTGTTGAGAATCCTTCACTGCGCAAACGACGTCCTGAGCTGTATCAGCGCCTGATGACCAACACCTTTGTGTGGAATCCACAGGATTTCTTCGGCTTGTACGGCGGCGATCCCCTGCCTGTCGCCAAAGATTCACGTATCGCTGTAGCGCAGTTTCATCCGGCCAGTGACATCTCCGAAAATCTGCTGATGATTCGTCATTGGGCGGAGCAGGCCAAAGCACGCGGTGCTGAACTGCTGATTTTGCCAGAGCGAGCGTTGACGGGCGGTGAAGGCAGAAACAATGCGCTTGCGATTAACGATGAGCCGATTCAGTGCCTGTTAAAACTGGCGATTGAGCTGGATATCGCGTTGTTAACTGGATTTGCCGAGTGCGAAGGTCAGCAATTTTATAACAGTGCGCTGCTGGTAAGCAGCGCGGGGTTGAACGCGCACTATCGACAAATTCACCTCAGCGAAAACGATAAGCAATGGGCCAGTGCAGGCAATCAATGGGTGACCTGCGATCTACCCTGTGGACGCGTGGGAATTCTGCTGGGTGAAGATTTGCTGGTACCAGAGGCAGCACGCATTCTGGCACTGGAAGGGTGCGACATCATCGCCTGTCCCGCCCTGCTCAACACGCCGATCCCGCTGGCGCATACGGGGACGGAGATCCCGCACGCCTGGCCGATTCCGCGCGGTGCCGACCCGTATCACTGGCTATTACCTCGCGTACGCGCGGGCGAGAACAATGTCTGGCTGGCCTTTGCCAACTGGACGCCAGCGACCGGCATGAGTTTTGGGCTGAGCGGTGTGTTCGGCCCGGATACGTTTGCGTTTCCACGTACCGAAATCAAAGTGCCGGGCACGGATGGCTTGGCGGTGCTGGATGTGACTACCGGGTCAGCGGAAACCGCATATCCTAATCATGTAGTGAGGCGAAAGGATCTGGTATTGATGCGCCAGCCGCACTATTACACCCCACTGGTCATGCCGTCCAGTCAGTAAACACAAGGAGCGGCCTGTTATGACTGTCGTGGTCTTCAACGGTGCAACAGTCGCTCTTATTAAAGCTGATGTATGTCGTTATGTTCTGGCGGCCACCCTGCCGCCAGAACAGGAAAGACGTTTAATCACCAGGAGACTCTATGTCTGCCACACCCCCGCCAAAGAGTGTCATTCCGATTGGCATCCTTTACTCCGTATCCGGCGATTATGCCGTGATCGGCCGCGAAATGCTCAACGGCATCCTGCTGGCGATTGAAGAGATCAACGCCAACCCTGATTATCACTTCACCCTCGCGCCAGTGGTGCGTGACCCTGGCGGTTCGCTGGATAAATATTATGACGACTGCCACGACTTACTTTATCGCCACGGTGTACGTCATGTGATTGGTTGCTACACGTCAGCGGCCCGCAAAACCATTCTCCCGCTCATCGAATCTGCCAACGCTCTGCTGTGGCACTCCGCACGCTATGAAGGTTTTGAAAGCAGTAACAGCGTAATTTATCTGGGGGCGACGCCCAATCAGCATGTGTTGCCGCTTCTGAAGTGGCTGTTGCAGCAGCAGGATGTCGCGATGTATCACGTGGGGTCGAATTACGTCTGGTCATGGGAGATGGATCGCATCACGCGTGAAGCGGTCATCCCGGCTGGTGGCGAAGTATTAGCCAGCAAGTTACTGCCGCTCGGTGAAGAGAATGTCGATGAGCTGATTACCGATATTATCGCGCAGCGGCCCAGGGTGCTACTCAACACCATGGTGGGAAAAAGTGCGTACAGTTTCTACCGTGCCTGGCATCGGGCCAGCCAACAGCAGCCCTGGCTCAACGACGTCTTAAAGTTAAGCCTGACGCTGTGCGAGCCGGAAGTGAACATGATTGGCGCAGAAGCTCTTGAAGGATATCTGGTCTCAGCGAGTTGGTTTCAGTCCATCGACAGTGCCGCCAACCACGATTTTTTACGCTGCTACCGCCAGCGTTTTGGCGAAGACGTGTCCCCCTCCGTTGACAGCCAAAGTGCCTGGTTGGCGGGACACCTGCTGGCGCGCGCTATCAACCGTCAAGGTGATGATGACGTTGAGGCCGTGCGTGCTGCCGTGCTTAAAGATGAGATGGATTCCCCCGCCGGACCGATCCGAATTGATGCCGATAATAATCACAGCTGGCTGACGCCGCATCTGGCGCGCTGTCATGATGGCAAGCTAGAAAGTTTTTGGCAGGCACCACAACCGGTAAAGCCTGACCCCTGGTTAGCCTGGACCGATTTCGATAATCTGAATCAGGATGGAGAGCGCACATGAGCCGAAAAAACGTGCAAATGCGCGGACTCAAAGTGTGCGTGATGGGCTGTGCGGATCGTGATAATCATCACCTGGAGCAACAATTTTCCCGTATGGGCATTCGGGGAGAATTTTTCCCGGCCTTCCCAGATGAAGAGCAGCTCGTCGGGCAACAGTTACTGGTGTTCGATGGCGACAACCCAGCGCTGTTTCATCCCACCAACAAATTGCCCTGGCCGCCCTTACCTAAAATTGCGCTCACCGCGATGGAAACACCTTCGCGACTGCAGTGGATCACTGAGCAGAAAATTGACAGCTATATGCGTAAACCGGTGCGCTTCGACGGCGTGATGACTGCCTTCACGCTGGCGCTTGAGAGTGCAGCGCGTTTTGCCCAACTGGAACAACAACTTAAGCGTCAGGAGGAACGTCTGCGCGCGCGCAGGTACCTGTTCTCCGCGCAAATACAGGTGATGCAAGCGTTTCAGTTAGGGGAAGATGATGCTTACAACCTGCTACGTCTTGCGGCCATGGCGCAGCATATGACGATTGAGAATCTCAGCTGCGAATTTTTGAACAACAAAACATCCTGGCTAAATCTGCTTAAAGCACTAGCATTTGAAAAACGCTAACGTTGTATTTTCACAAATTGGGAAGAGTGTGAAATAGAATGAAAATTGTGATTTTTCTGACGATGTTAATCGCTGGCCTATTGCTTATACCCGATAGTCTGGTCGGCCAATCAGTGAGCGCACACGGAGATGGTGAAGCCGCGATGGATCAATACGATTTCACCCTACTGCTGATTAAGGCAGCCATTTCTGCACTCATTGCCCTGGCAGTATTGCAGATTGTTCGCCGGGTGCGCTGATTCAACAGACACACCTCCCTGTGCGGCACGCTGAACTATTGAGGAATTCGCGCGATCACCTTGATTTCAAAATCAAACCCCGCCAACCAGTTTACCCCCACTGCCGTCCAGTTTGGGTACGGCGCTTCACCAAAATGCCGTAAACGTACCTCATTCACGATGGCAAATTGGTTTTCAGGATCGGTATGAAAACTGGTGACATCCACCACATCACCCAGCGTACATCCCGCTGCTTTCAGCACAGCCTGCAGGTTTTCAAACGCCAGATTGACCTGACCTGCAAAGTCAGGTTCCGCAGAGCCGTCCTCCCGACTTCCTACCTGCCCCGAAACAAATAACAGGTCTCCGGAACGTATTGCGGCAGAATATTGGTTAATTTCATACAGCGCCTGACGTCCCGCTGGAAAAATGGCATTACGTTTGTTCATAATCGCACTCCTGATGGAAAAAAGGGTGAAACCGGGTAGCTAAGCCGGTTATCGCTTTTACATACGCCGCGTATGTATTAATATGGATAACATACGCAGCGTATGTCAATGCAAATTTTTGGAGTTGCTATGGCAGCCAAACGGCGAACAGAACAGGTAGAAGAAACGCGGGCAAAATTGATTGAGGCTGCTCGAAGGGCCTTCGCAGAGAAAGGATATAACGCCGCATCAATGGATGATTTGACCGCTGAAGCAGGGCTGACGCGGGGAGCGCTTTATCACAATTTCGGCGATAAAAAGGGCCTATTACAAGCCGTTATCGACCAGATCGACGCAGAGATTTTGGTGCAGATGCATGCCGCTGGGCAGCAGTTTGAATCAAAGTGGCATGCCTTTCTGGCAGAAGCGATAACCTACATTGAGATGTCACTGGAGCCAGAGGTGCAACGCATCATGCTGCTTGATGGTCCCGCTGTGCTCGGCGATCCTTCACAGTGGCCCAATCAGACTGCCTGTCTGCGCACCACTGCAGACAGGCTCTCTGCGCTGATTGCAGAGGGCACGGTGAAGCCGATGGATACTGAAGCGGCCGCACATTTAGTCAATGGCGCCGCATTAAATGCCGCGCTGTGGATTGCCGCCTCCAGCGAACCGGTAGCTGCGCTTCCGCGCGCGGTTGATGCGTTTCGCGTATTGATGTCCGGACTGCTGGTTAACCCGCCTGCTGCTGCGCATTGAGTTCGCGCACATAGTCGAGGAAGGCTTGTAACGGTGCCGGGATCAGCCGGCGATCGTTATAGTAGAGCCACAGACCGGAAAATCTCTGCCACCACTCAGGTAAAATCGGCTGCAAACTACCGTCATTCAAGGCGGGTTTGATCCAGTCTTCGAACAAATAAACCACTCCCACGCCTGCAACAGCAGCAGAAACCGTGAGATCCATTGCCGCACCAATACTGCAAATCAATGGACCTTTCGGCTGTAAGCGCACGACCTCATCCCCATTTTCGAACTCCCAATCGGCAATGACACCCGTCGCGTAGCGACCATACAAGCAGCGGTGCTGCATTAAATCGCGGGGGTGTTGCGGCATGCCATGCTTTGCCAGATAGCCAGGCGCAGCGGCGGCAGCAAAACGTTGGCTGCGCGGACCAATTGGCAATGCCACCATATCCTGTTCAAGGTGGTCATCGTAACGAATGCCGGCATCACAGCCATCGCGGAAAATATCCTGCACGTTGCTCTCCGCCACGACCTCCAACTGAATGTCGGGATAGCGCTCAAGGAAGCCGGGCACGATGGAGGGCAGCACCAACCGGGCAGCGCTAACGGGGACATTCAAACGCAGTGTCCCTCCCGGCGTATTACGAAAATTATTCAGTGCATCCAGAGCAGCATCAACTTCGTTCATCGCTGGCATCAAGCGCGACATTAACGCTCTGCCCGCTTCGGTGAGCACCACGGTGCGTGTGGTGCGGTTAAATAACCGAACGCCTAGTTGTTCTTCCGCTCGTCTTACGGCGTCACTTAAACGAGAAGGATTACTGCCGGTCATCCGAGCCGCTTCACGAAATCCGCCCGCTTTTGCCACGGCCACCACCGCATGGAGCAGTGCAATATCCAATGCCATTGTTCGCCCTTCCGTACACTGTGTCCCGATTTATGCGGATAGTTGCACAGCAGTCTGTCGATTACAATCTGTACACACATCGACGAAGGAGGTTTCCATGTCTCACAACGTAAAGACTTATACTTTGGGTGATCGTCAGGTTAAACGCCTCGGTTATGGTGCCATGCAACTCGCAGGCAAAGGCGTGTTTGGCCCGCCAGCTGATGAGAATCGGGCATTACAGGTGCTACGTGATGCGGTGGCTGCTGGCGTGAATCATATCGATACCAGCGACTTTTACGGTCCGCACATTACTAATCAACTGATTAAAAAAGCCCTGCATCCCTATTCCGACGATCTGGTGATCGTCACTAAAGTCGGTGCACGTCGTGATGCGAAAGGAGGCTGGTTGCCCGCTTTCTCGCCCGATGAATTGACCCAGGCGGTAGAAGACAATCTGCGTCATCTTGGTCTGGAGGTGATGGAAATCGTGAATCTGCGTTCGATGCTCGACGTGCACGCACCCGCAGAAGGCTCACTGGAACCGCAGGTCGAAGCGATGATCAAGCTTAAAGAGCGCGGACTGGTTAAGCATATTGGTCTGAGCAACGTAACGGCCAAACAAGTGGAAGATGCGCAGAAAATGACGCCCATCGCCTGTGTGCAGAATCTCTACAATCTGGCAAATCGCCAGGATGAAGCGTTGGTCGATCAACTGGCTGCGCAGGGTATTCCTTATGTGCCGTTCTTCCCACTGGGTGGTTTCTCACCGCTGCAATCCGAGCAGCTTACCGCCGTGGCCGAAGAGTTGAATGCCACTACATTGCAGGTTGCCCTGGCCTGGTTACTTCAGCGTTCGCCAAACATTCTGTTGATTCCTGGCACATCATCACCAGAACATCTCCAGCAGAATCTCGCCAGTGGCGATCTGGTGTTGAGTGCTGATGTCGTGCAACGTTTAAACGGTATCGCTCAGTCCTGAATGACGCGGCCCTCGGGCCGCCCATCATTATGATTGCAGGCACACACGCCTATGAACGCGATAAAATCTCGCTCTCCACCAGACATGCCTTTAGTACGCCAAATGCATCCTGACACTGACGCTCATCCACGCAGGCATAACCCAGCAGCAAGCCCCGTCGCTCTTGCTGGTGCATGTAATATTGCGACAACGGTCTAACCTTCACACCGCGCCGCAGCGCCAGTGCAGCAATCGCCACATCATCACATCCAGCCGGTAAATTCACCACCAGATGCAAGCCCGCTTCATGATTGACGCGCGGCATAAAATCAGCGCCAAGATAACGCTCAATCAGACCCGCTAAAAAGCGACGACGCTGGCTGTAGAGTTTGCGCATACGGCGGATATGCGCCATGTAATGCCCTTTCTGGATAAATTCCGCCAGCGCCCGCTGCACCAGCAGATGCCCGCCACGATAGAGTTCCGCCGCCGCAACGCGCAAAGGTTGAGCCAGCGCTTTTGGCACCACCAGATAACCCAGTCGCAGTGCTGGATAGAGCGTTTTGCTGAACGTGCCCATGTAAATCACCGGTGCATCGGGCTCAAAACCTTGCAGCGAGGGAAATGGCTGCCCCGCGAAGCGAAACTCACTGTCGTAGTCATCCTCTATCAACCAGGTTTTATGTTTGCTGGCTAAATCCAGCAACTGCTTACGTCTTTCAAGGCTGAGATGAACGCCCAATGGATATTGGTGTGACGGTGTCACAAATATCACTTTGGGTGCCCGCGCTCGCGAAGGTAAATCAGGAATAATGCCCTGATCATCGACCGGCATGGCCTGGATTTTCAGACCGTTAATGCGTAACAGGTTTCTCGTGCCCCAATAGCCTGGCTCTTCAATCCACGCGGTATCACCGGGATCGCAAAGTACGCGCGTGACTAGATCAACCGCCTGATGGATGCCTTCGGTGATGATGATTTGATCCGCATCCGCACGCACCGATCGGGCCACGCTGAGATACTCCGCCAGCGCCTGTCGTAATTGCGGACAGCCGCCATTGTTGCTGTAAATCAGCCGTTCAATATCAGGTTCGCGATTTAATCGCGCCTGAATCTGGCTAAAAAGTTTATGCGGAAACTGCGTCACGTCCGGTGCGCCTGGTACAAACGCGCCCCATTGATAAGGCGAGGCGTTGGCATGGCCTAACAGCGATGCACCGCGTTTAGAAATCGCCGCCGTTTTCGCGCTCAGCGGCAGCGTCAGGTCATCGCCGCGCGGGCTGTTTAAACACCCTTCAGGCAGCGTTTCGGCGATCCAGGTTCCGCTGCCAGTGCGCGCGGTAACATAGCCCTGTGACATCAAATTTTCATAAACGTTAAGTACGGTATTACGTGACACCGATAATTCCCGTGCCATGTCGCGCGTGGCCGGTAATCGCGTGGCGCGTGGAAAAATCCCCTCAACAATCGCCGCCTGCATACACGCCAACAGACGCTGCTGCAACGTTCCTTCCGGCATAAACTGCAAACGTTCTAATACATGATCGGCGTACAAACTCCGCAATTGGCTCCATCCTTTTCTGTAAAAGTGGCTCTGGCAACAAACCTTAGCGCAGGGATAAATAAGCGTGTTTGTCGTGATTTGTAAAGACGCTTATCGCTAGGAAAGGTTATGGAAGGTAAAAACAGCCAGCTGCAGCAACGCAAAGATGACGCACTCCCACGTGGCACCGGTAATCTTTGCCAGTGGTATGTCGATCAGGCAGAGAATGCGACGTTGCGTGACGTTGAAGGCAACAGCTGGATTGATTTCGCTGGTGGTATCGCGGTGCTCAACACCGGCCACCGTCATCCGCGCATCGTGAAAGCCATCGCGGAACAGTTAGAAAAATTCACCCATACCGCGTTCCAGGTGACGCCTTACGAGAGCTATGTCAGCCTGGCAGAGCGCATCAACAGCGTGGTGCCCATAGCCGGTAAAGCCAAAACCGCCTTTTTCTCAACCGGTGCTGAAGCGGTTGAGAATGCCGTTAAAGTTGCGCGCGCCGCCACACGCCGTCACGGCATTATCACCTTCGGTAACGCGTTCCATGGTCGTACGTTTATGACGATGGCGATGACCGGCAAAGTGGCCCCCTATAAGCGTGACTTCGGCCCGATGCCCGCTTCCGTGTGGCACGCTCGTTATCCCAACAGCGTGGCCGGTATTAGCATTGATGATGCGATGGCGAGCCTGCAAGACATCTTCACTCAGGACATCGCGCCGCAAGACGTCGCGGCCATTGTGCTGGAGCCAGTACAAGGCGAAGGCGGTTTCCACATCGCCCCTGCTGAGTTCTTCGTTCGCCTGCGCCAGCTGGCCGATCAACACGGCATTCTGCTGATTGCCGACGAAGTGCAAACCGGCTTTGGTCGTACTGGCAAGCTGTTTGCCATGGACCATTACACCGTTAAACCAGACCTCATCACCATGGCGAAAAGCCTGGCGGGTGGCATGCCGTTGTCTGCGGTGAGTGGTCGCGCAGAGATCATGGATGCGCCTGGACCTGGTGGATTGGGTGGCACTTACGCCGGAAACCCGCTGGCGATTGCCGCCGCGCATGCGGTGCTGGACATTATTGCCGAAGAACAACTGTGTGACCGCTCAGTAAAGCTGGGCGCACAACTGGTCGAATTCCTCAATGAAGCACGTCGCCACTGCTCCGCGATCACCGACATTCGTGCATTGGGTTCAATGGTCGCGGTGGAGTTTGCCGAGGCGCAAACCGCTCAGGCCATCCAGCAACACGCCATGGCGCGCGGTTTACTGTTGTTGACCTGTGGTCCGCAGGGCAACGTGATTCGCTTCCTCTATCCGCTCACTATTCCGGATGCGCAATTCAGCCAGGCGCTGGAGATTCTCAGCCATGTGCTGAGCGCGCACCAGGATTCGTAGGCCCCCAGCTTAGCCAGCCCGTATGCGGGCTGGTCATCCACCTGCTGCAGCCAGGCTGTGTCAAATCACAGCCCGAGAGACAATCTGGAGAAAACAATGAGTTCACAGAATGCCGATGCGCTTGCGCAAGGCTTAAAGCCGCGTCATGTCCGCATGTTATCCATTGCCGGTGTGATAGGTGCCGGACTGTTTGTCGGTTCCGGTCATGCTATCGCCGAAGCAGGCCCCGCCGTGTTACTGGCCTACATCGCAGCCGGTGCGCTGGTGGTGCTGATTATGCGAATGTTAGCGGAAATGGCCGTCGCCTCACCGGACTCCGGCTCTTTCTCCACCTATGCAGATAAATCACTGGGACGCTGGGCTGGATTTACCATTGGCTGGCTCTACTGGTGGTTTTGGGTGCTGGTCATTCCGCTTGAAGCCAATGCCGCAGGCACGATATTGCACAGTTGGTTCCCGCAGATTGCCGTGTGGGAATATACCCTGGCGATCACCACGTTTCTGACGGTCAGCAACCTGTTCAGCGTCAAGAATTACGGTGAGTTCGAATTCTGGTTTGCTTTGTTGAAAGTGGTCGCCATAGTCGCCTTCCTGATTGTTGGCAGTCTGGCTATCTTTGGCCTGATGCCGGGTAGTAGCACGCAAGGCATTTCTCACCTCTATGACACGCACGGCTTTATGCCAAACGGCATCGGTGCCGTACTGGCTGCCATTCTGACCACCATGTTCTCCTTTATGGGAACGGAAATCGTCACCATCGCGGCAGCGGAATCACGTGAACCGAAAAAGCAGATAACGCAGGCCACCAACTCCGTGATCTGGCGTATTGCGCTGTTTTATTTGCTGTCGATCTTCATTGTTATCGCGCTGGTGCCGTGGAATACCCCATCGCTGATGAAAGCCGGTTCGTATCAAACGGCGATGGAGATGATGAATATTCCTTATGCACGGCAAATCGTCGATGTAGTGGTGTTGATCGCGGTGTGCAGCTGTCTTAACTCTGCGCTCTATACGGCTTCACGCATGCTGTATTCGCTTTCTCGACGTCAGGATGCCCCTGCCGCTGCATCAAAAACCACGCGCAGCGGTACGCCCTGGGTTGCAGTCATCGCCTCAACTGCCGCTGCATTTCTCGCGGTGATCGCCAATTATCTGGCACCCGCAGCGGTATTTGAGTTCCTGCTAGCCAGTTCCGGCGCGATTGCGTTACTGGTTTACCTGGTGATAGCGGCCTCGCATCTGGTGTTGCGCAAAAAGCGCGAGGCACGGGGTGAGATCTTAAGTTATCGCATGTGGCTGTTCCCAGGCTTAACCTGGGCAACCATGGTGTTCATCGTGGGAGTGTTGGTCTCAATGCTGTTTATGCCGGCGCATCGCTCTGAGATCATTGCCACCGGTCTACTCACGTTGGCGGTGTTGATCACCAGCCGCATCGTGCATCGTAAGCGCGCTTTGCGCGAGCGCGAGGCGTTAGTGGCAGTGCGATCATAATGCCAGAAATTTCCGGGCTGGGAGGCCCGGAAGCCTTACTCATATTGCACGTCGATACTGATCGACTCTTCCGGCACGTTAATCACCACAACGCATTTATTCCACACCGGCTTCCCTTCGGTCATATCGTGCTCAACGAAGTAGTGTTGGAAATCTTTCAATGCTTCAGTTAAATCACCAATTGCCTGTGCATCTGGTTCAAACCAGTCTGGCTCGCCGTTTTCATCCAGATAATCGAACTGGTATTTACCGCCCTCGTCATCGGCAAACAGTTCAGCTTTTACGATTAATTCACGTGCACCTTGCGGTCCACAGCTGAAAACAATCATCGCGATGCGGCGGTAAAGGTCTTCATAGGTCATAGCAGTGTATTCCTGTTTTTGGTGAGTTCCCGTGGGCAGCGTTCGTCATGGATGGCATAACAACGTTACCGAGGGCTCTTATTGACTTTAAGGCTGATGAGAAGAGAATGAGGCTCTTCGAACAGTAAATTGAAAGAAATGGAGTTTATCATAGCCTGTTCCGCGCGTTTTCCCCGTATAACTACCGTGAATAAAATGGCCACGCTATTGGCTGCACTGCTTTTAGCCAGCTGCAGTTCCGAGCCGCCTAAATCACTGGTCACCCCGTTCCCGACAGTGACACCGAAACCGCATCCTGTTCAGCCCGTTGCCAGCGCAGAACCGGTGCGTGGTGTGTGGCTCACCACGGTGTCGCGCCTTGACTGGCCGCCCATTGCCTCGGTGAATGCCAGCCCGGCAAATCGCATCAGCCAGCAACAAAAGGCGCTGACCGATAAGCTGGATAAACTTAAAAGTCTCGGTATTAATACCGTCTTCTTCCAGGTGAAACCTGACGGCACGGCACTGTGGCGTTCTAAAATCTTACCCTGGTCAGATATGATGACCGGGAAGATTGGGGAAGATCCCGGTTACGATCCGCTGCAGTTTATGCTGGATGAAGCACACAATCGCGGTATCAAAGTGCATGCGTGGTTTAACCCTTATCGCGTTTCTACCAATGTGAAACCCTCGACGGTGGCAGAACTCAACAACACACTCTCCCTGCATCCAGCCAGCGTTTTTGTGCTCCATCGTGACTGGATCCGCACCGCAGGTGATCGCTTTGTGCTGGACCCAGGCATTCCTGATGCCCGCGACTGGATTACCAGCATCGTGGCGGAGGTGGTTGCAAATTATGATATCGATGGCGTGCAGTTTGATGACTATTTCTATGCGGAATCACCCGGCTCAACGCTGAATGACAGCGCCACCTTCCGCCAGTATGGTCAGGGATATGCCTCAAAAGCGGACTGGCGACGTCACAATACTCAGCAGCTGATTGAACAAGTGTCCCGCACCATTAAGCAGTTAAAACCGCATGTCGAATTCGGCGTCAGCCCCGCTGGTGTGTGGCGCAACGTATCCCACGATCCCGCAGGCTCAGACACGCGCGGCGCGGCGGCCTACGACGAAGCTTACGCCGATACACGCAAATGGGTGCAGATGGGCCTGTTAGATTACATCGCGCCACAGATCTACTGGCCATTTTCACGCCAGGCTGCACGTTATGATGTGCTCGCGAACTGGTGGGCCAATGTAGTCAAACCCACGCACACCAGGCTCTATATAGGTGTAGCGCTGTATAAAGTCGGTGAAACCTCCAAAATGGAGCCAGATTGGACCATTAATGGTGGCGTGCCGGAACTGAAAAAACAGCTCGACCTTAATGACTCTGTGCCACAAATTAACGGCACTATTCTGTTCCGCGAAAACTACCTTAATCAACCGCAAACTCAGCAGGCGGTGAATTATTTACGCAGCCGTTGGGGAAGTTAATTTCTACAGCAACTTACAACCGATTTTTCCGGTATATCACGAAGCTGAAAACTACGCCAGCAACAGACGTTGCTGGCTGCTCTTTAGATATACGGCTCTGTTGCACTATTTAAAGGAATACTCCATTCGTTGCCATTCACCCGGACTTTCAAATAACGCCGGGTACGCCATTTTCCCGGTTCGTACTCTTCAGGCTGACCAGTAATAACCGTTCCATTTAACAGCAATTCCTGGTCGTTGTTGTAGCCGATCCCCACTTTTTCATTGCCAATCCAGTGCTGTTCGAAAGCCACAACAGGGGCTGCATCGAACTTTTGCGCATCGGCTTCAGAGCAGGCGGTATAGCTTTTGCGGAAGATAAAACATAATCCCGCCTTGTAGCGATCTTTACCATTGGTTTCCACCAGCGCGGTGGCAAATCCAGTGAATTGCGCCAATTTAACGTAGAGCTTCGTGCGGGTGGCACCGCCTTCAATGTGCACTTTCGTCACCGGGCATGAGCCTTCGCCATACCAGCTGCCAATGGTATTGGCATTGTTGCGCGCCTGGAGGTAAATATTGGCGACTCCTTCTGGCGTTCGTCCAGAGTACTGAGTTTGCGTGGCGCTTTGCGATAATATTTGCGATGTCCCCACCACACGCACGTGTATCTGAGTCCCTTCATCGGAGAAATTAAATTCGCCAATGTAGAACCATTTCTCTTTATCGCTACGGTTATCCATATGGTGTTGCGAGGTAATATAATCATAGTTTAGCGAGCCCTGAATGATGGCACCCCAATCCGATATTTCCATCAGCCCACGATCACCTTCCGCCAGCAGTGACCAGGGTTCGATACCTTCGGTGCTGTAATCAAACCCGGCGCTTTGGTTATGAATACTTTTCTGAATGATCAACGCGCGGCAATAGCCCAATTTTAACGGATTAGTCGTTGATTCAATCGCCAGCCCCTCAATCACCCACTGGCCATTGGTTAAATCCCCGGCGAATTCTGAATGTTCAATCCAGCCATTACGAATAAAGGATTGGGTGCAGCGCGGTAAATCCAACACCGGCTTTAGGGTATTTTCTTGCAAATTGAAGTTGGATAATTCAATGGCCGTGCTGTGGTCCCAGGCACCGGCTGCACGATCGGACCAGCGCGCATACACAATGCTGTCCTGACAGCCTCTTGAATAAAACTGATCAATCTTACAATCCAGCGTATCGATCAGATCCAGTGCTCGTCCGCCCAGATAGCGAAACTCCATACTGCTCACGCGCAGAAACTGCCCGCCAGTAATAATGTTGGCGTAAAAACCGACTTTATTAAATGCGGTACCGCCGTCTCCGCCGTTATTTGAACTCATGCCTTTCACTACAATGCCCGAAATCTCTGCATAGCGCGCATTCACTTTAAAAAAATGGAGCCCTCGTGGCTGGGTCTCCCAATTGAAAACCAACGTGGTTGTCGGAAAGTAGCCAAAATTGACATTGGCACCCGAGACTTTAAAACGGTTGATCTCTTTATCTGAGATGTCGAAAGTTGACATGCTAAACACCCCGGCCGTAAAGCGGATGCCCGCTGCAGGCAGCACGCGCTGCGACCAGGTAAACATGCGTCTTACGGCCGTAATACAATCGGTCTTGCCATCGGCAATCGCACCAAAATCCAGCACCGTGACAGTGCTGTAGTCCTGTATGACACGCTTCCAGCGCTTTTTGCCGGCAGTGATAAAAACAATCCCACCATCGTCTTCACTGGTGGTGTCGGTAGAGTCATAAACAAACACCCCTCCGCCCATTTTGCTGCCTTTGGTGTACTCCAGCACCGAAGCGATTTCCCCGGCGGATGTCGGTTCAGTAGCACGTAATTCATCAATGGTTTTTAACTGCACAACGGTACCCGTTGCGGCGTTGACGGCATTTTGCGGCGAGGTGTTATTGGACGTACTTACCATGGTGGACCCCTTAAATATTAAGAGAAAATAACTGCACCCATGGAGTATAAGTAGCTGATAGTTAATATGTTGATGCGGACCAGCTTAATCAGAGGAATTCAATAGCAGACAAGAACAGGTGACGAATCAAGATGATGATTGATGGAATAAAGCGTAACGGCAACGCCGAATTTTACAGAATAATCGCAGTCCATTTCTGGCTTGAATCGGTAGCAAAAACATTATTTTCTGGGACAGATTCTAAGTTGATACCTTAAGCCACTTACTGATTCATTCGCTTATCAGTGCAACAACAGTAAAGAAATCCTTGCGCCAGCAAAGGCTTTCTTGCTGGCGCAGCAGATCAAAACGTCGCGTTTACCCCGACGTTCCAGGTCACCTGATGGTCATCGCTGTGACTGGCGACGGTGGACACGCCAGCAAAGGCATTGACCGTATCGCCTAATGGCACGTTAGCGCCGACCGCCACATCCAGCCAGTTTTTATCACCCGCTTCAACCGTGCGTTCAAACGAGGTTTGGGTGGATTTCAAACCCGCGCGTACGGTGGCATCCGTGTCACCAAACTGATGGTTATAACTCACCTGCGCCCAGGGATTGATCACCCACTCCCGGCTATCAATACGCCAGCCGACTGAACCTATCTGCGAATGAAGTGTTTGGTCCGAATAACGCATTGAAGTACTGGTGTTGCCATTTTCCTGATAGCCACCCACGCGACCATAATCCAACGCATAGCTGACTACCGGGCCGGTCGTGATATGGTTCCCCAAGGGTAAATCCCAGCCGGTTTGTACCCGCATGCCCAGTAATTTACCGCTGCTGTTGCCTTGTTCAGTCCGGGTGGCAGGGCCGATGTTGATGTTACGCTCGATACTGTCGAAATCGAGATCGGCATAATGGAGATCGGCATTGATCCAGCCTTGATCGAACAAGGTGAGCTGACTGTAAAGCGCCACCAGATTACCGCGCAGCTTGTAGTCATAGTTTGATGAGGGATCCATGCGCTGATTGCTGTTTGAGAACAACAAACCCGTTTGCCAGTTATCGGTCAATTGATAGCCGATC
Organism: Candidatus Pantoea communis; assembly: GCF_011752685.1. Lineage (NCBI taxonomy): Bacteria > Pseudomonadati > Pseudomonadota > Gammaproteobacteria > Enterobacterales > Erwiniaceae > Pantoea > Candidatus Pantoea communis. The sequence goes on along the minus strand of NZ_VWXC01000011.1, from coordinate 161,484 downwards.
CCCAACGTCAGATTAGTGGTGTTTGCATCACCGTCGCTCCAGTCATCACCTTGATAATCGACGTGCTGCCCGGCATAGCCACCAATCACCGTGAACTGTCCCGCGCTGGCCGGTTGCTGGCGCTGCTGTTGCAAATGACCATCCAGCGTATTGTGCATGTCGCGCGCCATCAGCAGCGTGGATTGCGACAGTGCCGCGACCTGCGCAGGGGCATCAAGAATCGATTGAATATAATCTGCCAGCATAGCGTGCACTGCCGGGCTGGGATGCAGGCGATCGGCAAACAGATAATCTTGTGCGCTGCTAAAACCGGCATCAGAGGAGTGGCATTCATCTGCTGAGGTACCCACCGGACAGGCAATGCCGATGGTGTTAGTCAAACCATAACGTACGGGGTTCGCCACCACCTCACTAAACAGTCCTGCAATATCTACCCGAACGATATTGCCCTTCAGCGCTGCTAGCTGGGCTTCTTCCTGCTGGTTGTAGCCATCAGAAAGTGCGGTGACCTGCGTACTAAGTGTTTGCCAGGCGTCGTACAGTTGTTGTGCCAACACATCGCGTACCGCAGGGATACCCGAAATTTGCCCGGCGGCGGCTGTAAAGGCCTCTTTCACCGCCTGTTGACGGGCGGCAACATCCGGTGTTTCAGCGTTATCGAGCGACTGAAAAGCCGCGACCATGGCTGATGTTCCAAACGTACTCAAGACGATCTGCACCATATAAGGCGTCAGCCCCAATTGCGGAACATTGGGCACGATGACCGCTCCCGCGCCCGCATCCAGTAGCGTTTTGACCTGGGAAGCCGCAGAAATTGCGCTGTTGCTAATAGTTTCACGTGCGGTGAGCGGATTGGTGACGGCGGCGGCAATATCATTTGCACCGACCCAATGAATGTACAAGCCGTTGCTGTCAGCGCTTCCACCGGTGGATTGCAGATAGGTCGCCAGCTGGTCCTGGGTGTTCAAATCAGGATCCAAAGCAGATACCGCAACAGCACCACCTTGGGCATAGTTACTGCCGCCTAAATCGGAAGGCAGTAGATTTTCACCCAGATGCGCAGCCAAAATTTCATCGTACAGCGGATGCTGCGCGCCGTCGGCGGTAAAACGCCCAACATTGCCACCGTCGCTCAGGCTATCACCAAAAACCGTTAAGCTGTCCCACGCCTCAGCGTCAGGTGTTGCCAGCAGGGTACTTATGGTCGCTATCGCGACAAGGGAAAGTGCGGATTTGCGTTTTTTCATCATCCACTCCGTGATGAGTCAGACGCTTTGTGCCTGACGCGTAAAAGATGTGACTTGCGCATGACACCGCAGCAACACAAGTCAATAAGGTCGCATCAAGGATGCGAAAAGGACGTTAAGGAGATAACAAGGACGTTTAAGGTGTAGTCAGTCAGGGAAGGTAATACCAGTTTGCATACATAAGATTACTGCAAGTATTTTTAGGAATTTAACCTCGCTCACACTACCGCACGTCTCTCATGAAGGAAGGACTGATCTATAGTTATGGGGTTGCCGGGCAAGGATCCGGCAACCGCAATTTGCGCCACATCTCTGGATATGGAGTCAGTAAATGAGTGATTGTAAAGAGCAGCATCACCAACATCATGACCATCAACATGGTGCGCACTGTGGTCATACCGCGATTCGCCATGAAGGACATATCGATTACTTGCACGACGGCCATCTTCTTCATCCACACGGAGATCATGTTGATGAACATGTATTACCGGTGAATGCGCACAATCCCGATCAATGCACGCCAGACCACCATTGCAGTGGTCATGAACCGGGACATGTTCATGGGCCGGGATGTGGGCATGAAGCCGTACCGCATGGCGACCATGTGGACTACCTGGTTGATGGGCATCTGCATCATCCACACGGTGATCATTGCGATAACCATGGGCCGGTTAAGATTGTAGAATCCGCTAAGTCGCTGCCCTGATGCTATCCTCAGAGCCGTGGTGCGCCACTCACGGCTCTCATCAGGAAGAGCATGCTCCGTACTGCAGCCACAGCCGTTGCAATTTAACCACCACATCATTGACGACCTGGTGCCTTCTCGCTCCCGGCGCCCACAATGCCACCAGAGTAATATTGAGTCCCTGATGGCCCACCTCAGTTGGCAAAACTTGCACCTGATGCCATTCCTGCGCCTGAAAATGCGTCGGTAGAAATCCCCAACCTTGCCCCTGCTCCATCAGAGACTGCAACATGGTTCGCTCGTTCACAAACAGTGACTGTCCCGAAATTTGCAGACGGTGCGTGATTTGTTCATCAGCATGCGCATGCATCACCAATTGCGGTTCCAGGGCGAGGTTTAGCAACGTCAGAGGTGAAGCTTGATGAGTGAACAATGCTGTCGCTGCATAAAAGTTCAGTTCAATGGCACCTAACGCGCTCCACTCCATCTCATTACCTAACGAACGATTCACTGCCTGACAAATTGCCAGGTCGGCCTTGCCCGATTTTAGGGCACTCTCAGCTTCGAAACGCGAGGCACACCAGAGACTTAATTGCACCTGCGCCCTGCTGCACTCACTGATGAATGCCTGCAAAAATAACTGCGGGACAAAAGGGTCATACACCAGCGTGATTTGCTGCATGCGCGACTCCGGCAAGGTCTGCGCGAAAGCTTCAAATGCATGTGCCTGACGTACCAGCAAATGCGCCTGACGATGTAACTGCTCCCCCCTGGATGTCAGCACCAATTTGCGCCCTTCACGCTCAAACAACGAGTAGCCAAGGGCATCCTCCAGGTAATCGATGAGATCGCGCACGGTGGTACGATCTTTCCTCAGTTTCTCTGCTGCACGGGAAACCGTGCCGAACTCTGCAATCGCCGCAAAGGCTTCAATTTGTGAAAAGGAATAGCGCAGCGCATTCATCTGAAATCCTATGTCTAACATTTGGGGGGAATTTCCCCCATGGGGTGATTTTAACCTCGCCCCATAGATTTCTATACTCGCCGCACTCTTAACTGCACTACAAAGGCACTTTTCATGCAACGTCACACCGTGATTAAACCCCTGCTGTTTTCTCTCTCACTAGCTGTGAGTAGCTATGCAACTGCTGCGACAGAGTGCGATGGCGTGGCGCTCACGCCCTGTCCTGCACCCTTTGATCATCAGTTACCTGACCCTCACCAGATGCTGAGCTGGAGTCAAAAAGATCGAGTAGTCGGTTTCCGTAATGATTACCGAAATTATGCGGGAGATGTGTTTCATCATGGGCAAGCGAAGCCACTGGCGCGTGCCAATAACCTGTTAGTCGATGCGCAGTATCAGGTTAATGGCCACACCTATCGCCTCGCTGATTACTTAAAACGTGAAAATGTCGCGGGCATGCTGGTGCTGAAAAACGGCAAAGTCGCCTACAAATATTTTGCCGAAGGTAATACCGACACCACCCTGTGGACCTCGCGCTCAGTGGGTAAATCGGTGGTGTCTACACTGGTGGGCATCGCCATCAAGCAGGGAAAAATTCATTCACTGGATGACAACATCACTGCATATGAACCCGAACTGAAGGGAACCGCATGGGATGGCGTAACCCTTAAACAGCTCATCCAGCACACTTCCGGCGTGGCATGGAATGAGGATTACACCAATCCGAACTCTGACTTTGCGCAGTTGACCCAGTGCGAAGCGCAAGCTGGCGCCTATGCCTGTGTGCGTAATATCGTCTCTCATCTGAAACGCGCGCATCCTGCGGGTGAACAGTGGTCTTACTCTTCCGGTGGCGCATGGTTGTTGGGGGATGTGCTGGAACGGGCAACAGGCATGTCATTGGCGGCTTACCTGCAGCAAACCGTATGGCAACCCAATGGCATGGCCAGTGATGGCGTCTGGCATGCTTACCAATCAGGAAAGCATGACGTGGGTGCTCATGGTTTCAACGCCACGCTGGAAGATTGGGGTCGCTTTGGTGAATTTATCCTCAACGAAGGTCGCCTGCACGATGGTAAGCAAATCTTGCCTGACAATTGGGTGAATGACGCAGCAACATGGACACAGGCAAAAGACTCTGTCAGTGCGGCCCATCCGGAGGGTATTTACGGTTATCAATGGTGGAATAATGCTATCCCCGCCAATGCACAACATGTCGTGCCCACTGCAGCAGAGGGGCTGAAGCACTCACTCTGGGCTCTGGGCATTTATGGGCAAATCATTATGGTTAACCGTGCAGAAAACCTGGTCATCGTACAATGGTCAACCTGGCCTCAGGCTGAACCCTCCTTCAGCGCGCAGCCACTCGAAGCGGCTCTGATGTACAGCGCGATTGCACAACAGTTGCATTAAGCCGCATTTATTCGCGCCATACAGGGGTGTGGCGCGAAAAATTGCTTGTGGGTATTAGTTTACTTTTCCTCTCATTTGTCGGTTTGGGATTGCCACCCGTACTGGGAAAACTCAAGGATATGACCCACAGTTATCATTCAGGTTTACTGGTGGTGGCGGTGGCACTGATCGCGGGTGGCGTGATTGGCATTATCGTCTCGCGACCACCAAATGATCGGTTGAAAACCCTTGCTTATCCGCAGTCTGGCAAGTGAAACGCTTTTTCATGCATTTTAGTTAAATGTTCTGGAAACCGCGCCGATAATTAAGCTACCTTTATCAAAGCGGACCGTAACCGGTCCGTTTACTACAACATCAGGCAACCAAAACTCAATATACCCAGCCTGCGTACGCGCAGAGAAGCACATTGCAAGAAAAGTGTTCAGCTGAGGAAATTCAGCGGAGCGGCAAAAGCTGCACGCATTATGTTCAATGACATAATATCGCCTGAGGTCACACATGTTTGGGGTGAAGAAATCCAGCCTTTCTCTGCCATTTTATAAAAGTGGCGATGTACTCAAAGATATCAATGCAATCAAACAACATGTGGCATGGATTGAGTTTTCGCCCAGCGGTGAAATCCTCAGCGCCAATCCGCAATTCCTTGAGGTGACCGGCTACAGCCTGCATGAGATTCAGGGACAGCATCATCGCATTTTCTGCAGCCCGGCCTACAGCCAGTCATCGGAGTACTTTGCTTTCTGGCAGACGCTGGCCTCAGGTGAATCCGTCACCGGAATTTTTGAGCGCTTTAATAAACAACGCCAACGTTTCTACCTGAGCGCAACGTACTTCCCGGTGAGCGATGATAAGGGCAAAGTCTATAAGGTGATTAAAGTCGCCAGTGATATCACTGCCCGACATGAAGAACTCGAGCATAAAGAGGCAGTGATCACCGCCCTCGACCGCTCCATGGCCGTCATTGAATTCACGCCCGATGGTCATATTCTGACAGCCAACGCGAATTTCCTGACACACATGGGTTACGAGCTCAAAACGATTGTCGGTCAACATCATCGCTTGTTCTGTTTCGATAACTTTTATCGGGAAAATCCCGAGTTCTGGCGCAAAATCGCTAAGGGGCAACACTTTGTCGGGCGCTTTGAGCGTAAGACCGCCGCAGGCGAACGTATCTGGCTGGAGGCGAGCTACAATCCGGTGTTTGATGCCGACGGCAAAGTGTACAAGGTGATCAAAATTGCTTCCGATATCACCACGCGGGTTGAAGCGGCAAAACGGGTCGCTGATATTGCCCTCACCACCTCAGAACAAACTTCGCAAATAACGGATAACGCCAACGAAGTGCTGGATGAAACCATCCGCAACTCCGGTCTGGTGGCAGTGCAGGTCAATGCCGCCACCGATATTGGCACCCAGTTAAATGCCTCGGCGAAAAGCATCAACGAAGTGGTGGAAACCATCAACCTGATAGCTTCACAAACCAATATCCTGGCGTTAAATGCCGCGATTGAAGCCGCGCGCGCAGGTGAAGCGGGGCGTGGATTTAGTGTGGTAGCGGATGAAGTGCGGCGTCTGGCGGCTTCCACCTCCAGCGCAACCAAAAAGATCACTCAAGTCGTGGAGCACAACGCCATGCTGATTCATCAGATGGAGCAGCAGTTAGGTGAAGTGAAACAGTTCGTGGTGACCGAGCAGGATAAAATCAGCGTGCTGTCACGCAGCCTGCGAGAAATAAACAGTGGCGTACATGAGTTTGTGAATGTGATTCATCGACTGGATGTTTAAGTGATCACCCATCAGCGATGCTCAGGCGGCCTGAAGGCCGCCTTTCACTTTTAACGATGCCACGATCGGTCAGTACCTGGCAGGCTTTTACATCATCTGCGGTTCGCGAATCGCATTACCTTTGGCGAAACGCGCCAGACTGTAAGGTTCAGCATCGGTGAACAACGGCTGGTTATTCACCATCTGCGCACACAATAAGCCGGCTCCAGGACCGATGCCGAAACCGTGCCCGCTGAAGCCAGAGGCGATAAACAGGCCCGGCACCGTATCCATCTCATCAATCACCGGCACCAGGTCAGGTGTGGTATCGATCCAACCCCCCCATGCATGATCGACTTTGATCCCGCTAAGCTCAGGGTAAAACTGTACCAGCAGTTGCATCGCTTCCTGCACAATCGACGGATCGCCGGCGGGATCGAGTACACGAATCTTTTCAAACGGCGATACGCCCTGATTTGACCAGGAACCTGCGGCCTCCGGGCCATTGAAGAAAGAGCCGTTGATGCGCACTTTGAGTTTTTTGGCAATTTTGCTGCGATACATCGGATAAAATTTGGTGGCATAGCGGATATTTTGCGGAGCCAGGTCGATCTGCCCACGACCGGAGAGTGCCACGGTGTAACTGCCATCCTGACGACGGCGAATGCATAATCCGCCGATGCTCAGACACCCTTTAATCACTTCCGGCGCCACCGTGGTTTTAAACGCTGTACCCAAAATATTGGCGCTCGGCAGTTCAACACCATACTGTTTGCAGAAACGTGAACTCCAGGCACCGCCACAGCAGATTACCCGGTTCGCTTTCACTAAGCCGCGCTCGGTCCACACACCGGTGACGCGCCCGCCACTGATATCCAATCCACGCACCGCGCAGTTTTGATGTACTGAAGCACCCAAATTTTTAGCACCCGTGGCGATGGCCGGTGCGGCCATGGAGGGTTCGGCACGCGCATCGCTCGGTGACCACACGCCGCCCACCCATTGGGCCTGTTCACCAATGCGCTCGCGCGTCTCTTTGCCCGTCAATAAGTGGCTAACAAAGCCGATTTGTTTCGCCTGCTTGCCCCAGGCTTCCCAGCGCGCCACATCCGCTTCACTCAGCGTGCCGTAGGTGATTCCCTGGCGGCTAAAGCCAAGGTCGAGTCCGATTTCACCGCTCAACGCCTCCCAACGCTGCAAACTGCGTATCGCCATCGGCAGCTCATACAGATCGCGATTCTGCTGGCGGACCCAGCCCCAGTTGCGTCCCGACTGCTCACCGCCAATCACGCCTTTTTCAAACAGCGCCACGGAAACGCCCTGCTTTGCCAGTTCATAACTGACGGAAGTACCAATAATCCCGCCGCCAATGACGATGACATCCACCGCGCTGGGGAAAGTTTCACTGTCTGCTACGGTATTCACGTTGATGCGCATGATGTTCAATCCTGATCTTTATAAATGTTGCTCAGAGGAAATATGCATGATCCACAACACAGTGGCGTCACTGGACGTCGGGTTAAAAATGTTGTGCGGTAGATGGCTCTGAAATTGAAAACTGTCACCGGGTGTCAAAAGCACGGTGTCACCGTCAATCTCCAGCGTCAGTTCACCCGCCATCACTAAGCCTGCTTTTTCCCCCTTCCCCATTAACATCTCAGCGGACTGCACGCCTGCCGGGATATTGATGAACATGAACTGCAAATCATGGTCGCCCGAGGGGGAAAGCATCTGTTTAGAAATGCCCTGTTTACCCACGTTAAAGTGCGGGCGTTCCGCTGCGCGCCGGACATAATGCTCAGCACCACGAGTGTGAGCTTCGGCCTCTTCCAGAAAGGCCGAAAGGGGGACTTTTAAGACCAGACGCAGTTGTTCCAGCACACGCACTGTCGGATTCGTCAGATTGCGTTCGATCTGACTGATCGCGCCAGCGGAGACATTCGCCAGCAGCGCCAGTTCAGTAATGGTCATATTCCGCGCCTTGCGCACACGTTTTACGCGGGAGCCGATATCCGCTTCCTGCGCGCCTGACTCCCCTTTGATGATCGGTTCTTTTTTCATCGGCTGAATTCCATTCGCATCCCTGTCAGCTGAGCTTAAGGGTGTCATCAATCAGGGCATGCCCCATTTGGTTTTAATCGTCTGCAACGTGCCATCCTCTTTCATGCTGGTTAACGCGCTATTAATCTGCGCCATTAAGGCATCGTTGCCTTTCTTCACGCCAAACGCCATGGGGGAAACATGCTCCGGTTTATAGCCGTCCACCACGTGCATGCCTTTTAGTCCACCGGCTTTTTCCTGCGCTTTTAATATCGGATAGTCATTTAATCCGGCCGCCACGCGACCCAGTGACAAATCTCGCGTCATATCCGCAGGGCTGTCGTAGACCTTCACTTCTTTCGCAATACCACTGGCCATCAGGCTTTGGGTATAATCGGTACCGGCCATGGTGCCTACCACTTCACCCTTAAGGTCCTGCCACGAGTTATACGCTTTTTTATTGTCATCCCGCACGATCAATCCCGCGCCAAAAGCCGTCACCGGCTGAGAGAACGTAATACGTTTCGCGCGCTCTTCAGTCGGTGTCATTCCCGCCACTATCATGTCAATCTTTCCGGCAATAACAGATTGTATCAGCGTGGAAAAAGGGATTGCGCTGTATTGGATGTCCAAATGCTCACGTTTAGCCACTTCTGCGGCCACATCCGGCATAAAACCCTCAATCTTGCCCGTTTGGGTATTGAGAAAGGTAGTGGGTGCACTCGATGGCGGTGAACCCGCGGTTAACACCGCTGCACTGGCATTGAAACTCAACGCAGCCGTAAGGCCGAGGATCATCAACGGGGAACGAATGGCAGACATGGCTCACTCCTGGGTGCAATGAAAGGGATAATGCTCTTTTTCACTATAATGAAAATTGCACACCTGCTGTCAACGATTTATTTAATGAAAATGCGCCAACTCACAAATTAACAATAAAGCCTTTGATTTCACTAAATATCACACCTATAGCTTGTTCGTATGAGCGTAATAAGTAAATGCTATCTCTGTCATGAGAGTAAAGATTGACAGCGATTTGCTATCAACGATATTCATTATAATGAATTTATCACCTGATTTTAGGGTGACACTACAAGCCAGGAGAACAAAATGGACTGGAGCAGCATCCACCAGTATCTACCCTTTTTATTGAAAGGGGCTGAAATGACGATCTATATCACCCTTTTGTCTCTGATAATCAGTACGCCATTGGGGTTGATTTTTGCCGCAGCCAAAATGTGTCCGTGGAAAATCATTTCATGGCCGATCGCCACCATCATTAATATCACGCGCGGTCTGCCGATGATTGTGGTGCTGTTTTATATCTACTTTGTCTTCCCGGATATTGGCATCACCCTCACCTCGTTTCAGGCCAGTGTCATTGGTATCGCCTTTTGCTTTTCCACTTACATCGCAGAAATATTTCGTTCCGGCATTGAATCGGTTGATCGCGGGCAGCTTGAAGCCGCGCGATCAATGGGCATGAGTTATGGCAAAGCCATGCGCCGCGTGGTGCTGCCTCAGGCTTTCCATGTTGCCTTACCCCCGTTCAGCAATACGCTCGTGATGATGCTCAAGGACTCTGCGCTTGCCTCGACCATTGCGGTGACGGAAATGACACGTCAGGGCCAGCTGATTGCTGCCTCAACCTTCGATAACACCACGGTGTACACGCTGGTGGCACTGCTGTATCTGGTGCTTTGCTTGCCGCTGCTGGCACTCACCAAGAAGCTGGAAAAACGTCAGATGAAAGGGGCTTAAGATGATTGAAATTCATGAGGTACACAAAAAATTCGGCCCCATTGAGGTGCTGAAAGGCGTGAGTTTCAAGGTCAGCGAAGGCGAAGTGGTTTGCCTGATTGGCCCTTCGGGTTCAGGTAAATCAACCATACTGCGCTGCATCAACGGCCTTGAAACCTATGAAGGCGGCGATATCACCGTACTGGGCCAGCGCGTCAACAACAAGCACAAGAGCATTAACGACCTGCGGCGTCAGATTGGCATGGTGTTTCAGCGTTTCAACCTTTTCCCGCATCGCAGCGTGCTGGAAAACGTGATGGAGGGTCCGATTCACGTCAACGGTGAATCTCGCAACGTGGCGGAAAAGCGCGCCAAAGACTTACTGGCAATGGTAGGTCTGGCTGAGAAAATCAACGCATGGCCAGCCCAGTTATCTGGCGGACAGCAACAGCGCGTGGCGATTGCCCGCACGCTGGCCCTTCAGCCCAAAGCGATCTTATTTGATGAGCCCACCTCCGCGCTTGATCCCGAATTAGTGGGTGAAGTGCTGCAGGTCATGCGCAATCTCGCCCGTGAAGGGATGACCATGATCGTGGTCACCCATGAGATGCAGTTCGCCCGAGAAGTGGCCGATCGCGTCTGCTTCCTGCACAGTGGACAGATTGTAGAACAAGGTCCCGCTGACAACCTGTTACTGCGGCCACAAGAAGCGCGCACGCAAGATTTCCTGCGCCGTGTTCTGGGTAACACCGTTGCGCAACCCTGCTCATGCTGCCAAACGCTGAGTTAGGCGGCGCTCTCCCCCCTTTCAAAGTGCAGGCAGGCGTCGCCTGGAACCGGCTCAGATGGCTGATCGGGGGTGAATGGACGCCGCCTCCCACTTGCAGCGTGAAGCATGGTGAGGAAACAAAAGTTTCTGCCAAAGCCGTGCGAATAATCATTCAAATATGTTATTCGCACGGCAATAAGTCCCCTCAGGTTTTACTGCAATCGCTTAATCTGTATTGAGTTTATTCTCCAATGCACTTTGCCATTGTGGTGAGTGCTATTTGTCACTGCTTACAGGAAAAAGAACTGATGAAAGTGCAAAAAATTGAACAGCCGGCGTTAATTGAAACAATGGAACCCTGGGGCAGCGTGGAAGGCTTACCGGGCAGCGGCACTATTGCCCTTTCCGGTATCCAGAAAGTGATTCCCGGCAAAGAAGATATCGATACGGGTATATTTGAATGCGCAGCAGGTTCTTATCGTCGCTCAGTGAAACAGGCTGAAATTATGCATTTTCTTAACGGCACAGGTTCATTTACTCCTGATGGCGAAGCAACCCTAAATTTTAAACCGGGCGATTCGTTTTTCTTCGAAGCCAATACTGAAGGGACCTGGGTAATTGAAAACACGATGCGTAAACTGTATGTGATTTTTGATGCCAGCTAGTTTATTTCCGCATTTATAAATGGCGCGTTAATTCGCGCCTTTTTTATATCCTTGCTGTGACATCCCGGTGCATATTTTTTCGCCTTGCACCAGTAAAACTCAGATCTCCTGCTTATTACTGCCCAGAAACGTCAATTAAATCAGGCATAAAAATAATGGCACGCGCCTTGCTATGAAATTGGTAGAGATGTTGGACCAATTAAGGCAGCGCTATGCAATCCCCTTTTGAGCTTCAACCGATAACCACACCGCGCAGTGACACGCTGATTCTTGATGCACTCACGCGTTTTATGGCGCAATCCGGCGCGCAGCCGGGGAGTCGCTTACCGCCTGAACGCGAACTGGCGGAGAAACTCGGGGTGAGCCGCAACACCGTGCGTGAGGCGTTAAAACGCTGGGAAGCACTGGGCATCATTCTGCGTAAGAAAGGCAGCGGCACGTTTTTGCAGGCAGATGTCGGCATCAACGACAGCTTCCTCTCGCTGCGATTCAAAAATGACTCCGCCAATATGCTGCACGCGCTGGAGGTCCGTCGCATTATCGAATCAGAATCCTGTGTGCTCGCTGCACAGCGTGCAAGCGCCGAAGACCTGCTGGAAATCGAACAGCGATTGATAGAAATGGAGCGCGTGCATCTGGCGGTAGGCTCAGCCGGTGCCGAAGACTGGGCCTTTCATACCAGCATTTATCGCGCTTCCGGCAATCCTTTACTGCTGCAAATGCTCAACGGCATTTACGACAGCATGCACGCCTTTTTTGAATCGCCACCGGAGCAGGCACTGTTTGCCGACTCCTTCCCGTTACACCGCGATCTCTTCAATGCCATTTGCCAGCGGGATGGTGAAGCCGCGCGCGCCATTTGCCATCAAATTCTCGATATCACTGAACGCGACATGAAGGATGTCATCAATGCCAAACGATAAACCGGTCTCGCAACAAACACTTTTGTCCCATGATTTACGCCATGAAAAAGGCGCGGTCACCCCGCCGATCTACCAATCGTCACTGTTCACCTTCAGCGATTACGACAGCATGATTGCCCGCTTCCGTGGCGAAAGCGATCAACCGCTCTATTCGCGCGTCGATAATCCCACGGTCCGAGCGCTGCAGGAGAAAGTTGCCGCACTGGAAGGGGGCGAGGCTTGCCTGGCGTTCGGCAGCGGCATGGCCGCCATCAGCAATGCCATTCTCAGCGTGCTACAACCCGGCGCAAAAGTGGTGTGTGTCAATCACGTCTATCCCGATACGTATCGCTTCCTGCGTGGCTTCTGCCAGCGTTTTGGTATCACCACCGAGTTCGTCGATGGTGATGATGAAGAGGCAATTCGTGCCGCGCTGCCGGGTGCCAGCCTGCTCTACCTGGAAAGTCCGGTGAGTTGGGTGATGAGCGAGTTGGACCTGAATAAACTGGCCACGCTGGCGCGTGATGCTGGTGCGGTCACCATTATCGATAACAGCTGGGCGTCGCCGATTTTCCAGCAGCCGTTACTGTGTGGGATCGACATCGTGGTGCACTCGGCATCGAAATACATCAGCGGGCACAGTGATGTGGTGGCCGGCCTGGTCATTGCCAGTCAACAGCACATCGGCAATATCGCACGCCACATCAGCCCCTTCCTCGGCGGCAAGCTATCGGCGCATGAAGCCTCATTGCTGATACGTGGTCTGCGCACGCTCCCCCTGCGCATGAAGCAGCATCACCAAAGCGGTATGGAACTGGCGCAAAAGTTGAGTGCCCATCCACAGGTTACGGCAGTGTGCCATCCCGGTTTGTCCCCCAAATCCTGGTCATCGCTGCGCGGCTACAGTGGCCTGTTTGCGTTTGAAGTGACCGAACAAATCGATATCCCCGCCTTCTGCAACGCCTTGCACTATTTCCATATGGGGGTGAGTTGGGGTGGATTCGAAAGTCTGGTGATGCCCGCCATCTCAGTCATCAATCAAGCCAGCGAATTTAACTCAGCCGTTGATTTCGGCGTCTCGCCACGTTTGATCCGCATCTCGATTGGTCTGGAAGAGACCGAAGACCTCTGGAACGACCTGCAACAGGCGCTGGCTACCGCAACCCGCGCATAATCACTCACTCCCAGGAGAAGCTGCAATGACGACTCGTTTTGCGATTAACGCACTGGTTTTAGCCATTGGATTGGGTTCAGCACTCAGCAGTATGGCGGCAAAATTAACGGTGGTGGAAGTGATTACCAGCCCGCCCCGCACTGAACTGCTGCAGAAGATGCTGACCGAATACAAAACCCAGCATCCCGGCACGGAAATTGAGCTGATCTCGCTGCCGTGGGGTCAGGCGTTTGAGAAATTAGGCACCATGCTGCAAAGCGGGCAAGTACCCGATGTGGTGGAAATGCCCGACACCTGGCAAGGGCTGTATGCCAGCAACAATATGCTGGAAGATTTAGAACCGCGCCTGAAAAATTGGGATGGCACCGCCCAGTTAACCGATAAAACGCTGGCGATGGCGCGTGCCGCCAATGGCAAAGCCACCATGATCCCTTACGGCTTCTACCTGCGCGCCCTGTTCTGGAATAAGAAACTCTTCCAGCAGGCCGGATTGAGCGAGCCGCCAAAAACCATGGATGAGTTTGCCAGCGATGCTAAACGCATCAGCCAGTTGGGTAACGGCATCAGCGGCTATTGTATGCGCGGCGGCGTCGGCGGCACCAACGCCTGGATGATGTTTATGGCGGCAATGAACGGCTCACCGGATTTCTTCGATAAATCCGGCAACAGTACTCTGACTCAGCCAGGGGCGATCAAAGGGGCGCAGTTGCTGGTCGACATGTACAAACAAGGCGGCGCGCCAAAAGACAGTGTGAACTGGGGCTTTAACGAAATCGTCTCCGGTTTCTATTCCGGCAAGTGCGCCATGCTCGATCAGGACCCCGATGCGCTGATTGCGATTAAAAACAGCATGGCCGCCGATGATTTTGCCGTTGCACCGATGCCTGTCGGGCCGTCGGGTAAAGCTTTCCCTACTATTGGTTATACCGGCTGGGCGATGTTTAAACAGGGCAAACAAAAAGATCTCGCCTGGCCACTCATCACCTTCCTGAGTAATAAGACCAACAACCTCGCGTGGGCAAAATTTGTTGGCACCCTGCCGATTTATAAAGGCGCAGAGCAGGATCCTTTCTATCAAACACCGCAGTTTGCCGGCTGGTTTAAAGAGTTAAACGATCCGAACTATGTGCCGTTGACCATGCCGACACACCTGAAAGGCTGGGGTTACTTTAACTCGGTGATTGTGAAAGAGAGCAGCCAGGAAACCCTGCTGGGTGAAAACGACACCGAAGACATGGTGAAAGACTGGGCTAAATATTTGACCAAAGAGCAGAAAAGCTGGCTCGCCACGCAGTAATCACCGATCGCGCGGAGAACAATGATGATGTTAGAAACCTCACTTGATGCCCGCTCACCGCGCCCGCGCTACACGCGCTGGATGCGGCTGGCTGAGCCGTGGTTTTATCTTTCGCCGGGACTGTTGCTGATCGCCTTGTTTATTTTTGTGCCGATGGCGATCGGCATTTCCTACGCGTTTCAGAGCATGAATCTGCTCAATCCGATGGATAGCGGGTGGGTGGGCTGGGAAAACTTTGCCGAAATGTTTGACGATCGGCGCTTTTTTAAAGCACTCGGTCACACGCTGAACTGGACGCTCAGCTCACTGCTGTTGCAGTTTATCTTCGGTATGGCGTTAGCGCTGCTGCTTAACCGCGAATTTCGTTTTCGTCGCTGGGTGCAGGCGCTGGTGTTTCTGCCCTGGGCGGTGCCCGCCTTTCTCTCCGGCCTGACCTGGTCCTGGCTGCTTAACCCGGTGGTTGGCCCGTTACCACAGTGGCTGAGCGATCTCGGGTTACTGAGCGAGCCATACAATATCTTGTCCGATCCTCAGTTGGCCATGTGGGGACCGATCATTGCTAACGTCTGGTTTGGTATTCCGTTTTTTGCCATTACCCTGCTGGCCGCTTTGCAATCCATCCCGAAAGATCTGTATGAAGCGGCTTCGATTGACGGTGCCAGCGGCTGGCAACAATTCTGTCGCGTCACGCTGCCCTTCCTGGCACCGATGATCGCCATCACCGTGATGCTACGTACCATCTGGATCGCCAACTTCGCCGATCTGATCGTGGTGATGACCGACGGTGGCCCCGCCGGATCCACCTCGATTCTCTCCAGCTACATCTTCACCACCGCCTATCGCAAACTCGATTTTGGCTATGCCTCGGCAATGGCGGTGTTTCTGTTACTGCTGATGACCTGCTACGCGCTGGTTTTGCTGCGCATTCGTCATCAACTGTTGAAATAAGGAGGCGAAATGAAACTGTTACCCATGATTGGCCATCGCCTGAGTATTGGCCTCTACCTGCTGTTTGCCCTGTTTCCGCTCTACTGGATCATTAAGATTTCAGTCACACCGGATCAGCTGCTGTTCAGCCAGGGCGTGACACTGTTGCCGGGCGGCTTCACTTTAGGCCACTTTCAAAAAGTGCTCACCGACAGTGATTTCCCCACCTTCTTCAGCAATAGTCTGATCGTCTCTTTCAGCACCGCATTCCTGACCACGCTGATTGCTGCTGGTGCCGGCTATGCATTTTCGCGTTTTCACTTTCGCGGCAAGATGGTGATGGCGGCGCTGCTGTTGTTCACGCAGATGTTCCCGTTGGTGATGATCATCGCCCCAATTTATCGCGTGATGGCCCCGCTCGGCCTGACCAACAGTCTGCTGGGTCTGGTGCTGATTTACACCGCCTTTAACGTCCCGTTTGCCACCTTTTTGATGCAGTCATTCTTTGATGCCATCCCCAAAGATCTGGAAGAGTCTGCGATGCTCGAGGGCTGCACACGTTTTCAGGCGCTGTATCGGGTACTGGTTCCGCTGACGTTACCGGGCATGGCGGCAACGCTCGGCTTCGTGTTTACCGCGGCATGGAGCGAACTGCTGTTCTCGCTGATGCTGATCAACAAAAACGAAGTGATGACCTTCCCGGTGGGTTTACTCAGCTTCGTCTCCAAATTTGCCGTTTCATGGGGTGAAATGATGGCAGCCGCCGTAATGGCGCTGATTCCTGCCTGTCTGTTCTTCGCCTTTATTCAACGATATCTGGTTCAGGGTCTGACCGCTGGCGCGGTTAAGGGGTAAACATGGCAGAAATTACACTGGCGCAGATCGACAAACGCTACGGCAATGTTGAAGTCCTGCGCGATATCAACCTCACGATTAACGATGGTGAGTTCGTGGTGTTGGTCGGGCCGTCCGGCTGTGGCAAATCCACCTTACTGCGCACCATTGCGGGTCTGGAACTGGCGAGTAGCGGCGATCTCCGCATCGGAAAACGACTGATGAATGATGTCGCCCCGAAAGATCGTGATATCTCAATGGTGTTTCAGAGTTATGCGCTCTACCCGCACCTGACGGTGGCACGCAACATGGGCTTTAGCCTCGAAATCCAGAAACGCCCGCGTGCGGAGATTGAGGAGAAAGTGAAGCGAGCGGCGGATATCCTTAATCTTTCACATCTTCTGGATCGTCGTCCCAAAGAACTGTCCGGCGGCCAGCGCCAGCGTGTGGCGATGGGACGCGCGATCGTGCGCCAGCCGCAGGTCTTTCTGTTTGATGAACCGCTCTCCAATCTGGATGCACAACTGCGCGGCAAGATGCGCGTCGAGATTAAACGCCTGCATCAGCAGATGAACAACACTATCGTGTATGTCACGCATGATCAGGTTGAGGCGATGACGCTGGCCGACCGGATTGTGGTGCTGAACCACGGAGTTATCCAACAAGTCGGCACACCACTGGAACTGTATGACACGCCAGCCAACAAGTTTGTCGCCAGCTTTATCGGATCACCGTCGATGAACTTTATCAACGGCGTTGTCACCCCGAATGGCGTGCGCATCGGCGACAGCGCGCTACTGCCGGCAAACCCGGCATGGGTCAATCAGCCTGAAGGTCGTGAAGTCATTTATGGCATCAGACCTGAAAACATCGCACTGGCTTCATCAGGTTCTCCACACGCGCTGCCACTGGAGGTTTCTCTCGTCGAACCCACCGGTTTATCCGAGCTC
Organism: Candidatus Pantoea communis; assembly: GCF_011752685.1. NCBI lineage: Bacteria > Pseudomonadati > Pseudomonadota > Gammaproteobacteria > Enterobacterales > Erwiniaceae > Pantoea > Candidatus Pantoea communis. The sequence continues at coordinate 144,113 of NZ_VWXC01000011.1, read as the reverse complement.
ATCCACGGCAACTTATTCGGGCATGAGGTGATGCTGTTTACCACCCAACGTTCCGGTGCCGCAGCAGGCGATATGATTGCCGTTGAAGTGGATTATGCGCGTGCGATGCTGTTCGATGCCGCGTCACAAAAGCGTTTGTAACCGCCGCCGTGTTGCTTTAGCGGCAATGCGGCGTTGCCAGGATACCTTTACCCGGCAACGCGCACGGGTGATAGCCTTGAAGCGAGAACATTCGCGAACGAAACAGGGTTAAGGAGCGTTATGAGCATTATCAATCCCGCCGGTTTGAAGGCGCGCAGCTATTACAATCACGTAAAAATTCGTCCCGGAACGCCGGTGTTCCCTACCGGGCAAGTCGCGTGGGATGAAGAAGGAAACGTGGTCGGCATTGGAGATATGCAGCAGCAGGTCGAACAGGTGTATGCCAATATCGATCGTTTGCTGGAGGGGCTGGGTGCACAGCGTGACTGGATTGTGCGCACCACCACTTATGTCACCGACCTGGCGCTGGTGCCGCATATTCATCCGGTGCGCCAGCGCTTCTTTGAAGGACTTGAGTTACCTGCCAGCACGCTGTTTCAGATCTCTGCGCTCGCCGAACCGGAATTGCTGTTGGAAATTGATGTGGTAATTATGTTGCCCTGAACATAACGGGAGGCACTTGCCCTCCCGTTCTTTAAGTTACAGCGCTGAGAGTTGATGGAACCCCCGGTCGTGATACAACAGCGGTTGCCCATCACTATTGGGGTGCGCCACGTGGGTCACCTCGCCAAGAAATATCGCGTGCGTATGCAAGTCAACGGTATTAACTAATTTGCAGCTAAACGCCACCAGCGCATCCGCCGCCACTGGCGAACCTTCAGCATCCTGATGCCATTCACCTGTTGCAAAGCGTTCCGCACGACGCGCTGCGGTACTGAAAATATCCACTAATCCCAGCGCATCAGCCGCCAATACGTTGACGCAAAAATGGCCGCTACGCTGAATCAGTTCAAACATCGAAGCATTGCGATTGACACACACCAACAGCGTGGGGGGGGCAGCGCTGACCGACGTCACCGCCGTGGCGATCATCCCGCCCGGCTGTTGTTGATCAGCGCTGGTAATCAGGCAGACGCCCGCCGCCAGTTGGCGCATACCGCCGCGATAGGCTTCGGCGATGTCCGGCATCAGAAGTGAATCTGTCATTCTACACCTGCTGCAAATCGACCGACGATGCGGCCTTCAATCGGATGATGGGGATCGACCGGTCCGAGGCTGGTGCCTTTACCCGGTGATACCAGACGGTCGCAGAACATTTCATCTTCTTCGGACCACGGACAATCCAGCGCGGCAATGCCCTCACGCCACTGTTCAAAAGTGCGCGGTCCCACCAGCGTGCTGGTCACCAACTGATTGCGCATTACCCACTGTTGCGCGAAGTGCGCGGGTTGGCGTCCGGTGCGTTCGGCATAAGTCGCTAACTCAGTGGCCATCTGCAACGACTCCGGACGCCATTCGGCTTCCAGCATGCGCGGATCGGCGCGCCCGGCGCGACTTGTGCTGTCCGGGGCTTCACCAACGCGGTATTTGCCGGTGAGAATGCCGCGTGCCAGCGGGCTGTAACACACAATTCCAACGCCAAAATAGGCGGCTGAAGGCAGAATCTCCACTTCGGCTTCACGGTTCGCGAGGTTATACAGCGGCTGAGTGGCAACTGGCCCGGCAATCCCCGCTTCACGTGCCAGACGCACGGTTTCCACCAGACGCCAGGCTTTGAAATTCGACACGGCAAAGTAGCCGATCTTCCCTTCACGGATCAGGTCGGCAAAGGCCAGTACCATCTCTTCCAGCGGCGCAGCGAAATCTGCTTTGTGCATGTAGAGCACGTCAATGTAATCGGTGCCCAGACGCGTCAGAGAACCGTGCACCGCCTCGCGAATCCATTTACGTGACATACCGCGTTGATTCGGGCCATCCCCCATCGGGTTGCCCACTTTCGTCGCCAGCACCCAACGATGGCGATCGGCAGCGATGGCACGTCCCACCACGCGTTCTGATTCGCCTTTGTTGTACATATCAGCGGTATCGATGAAGTTGACCCCGCTGGCGCTGGCATCGGCGATGATGCGCTGGGCTGTGGCTTCATCGGTGGCTCCACCAAACATCATGGAACCGAGGCAAATTTCGGACACTTTTAGCCCGCTGCGCCCGAGATAACGGTATTGCATGCAAACATCCTCAATAGTGAGTGGTGTTCAGTGAAGTGCGGCCCTGGAGCCGCCCATTTATGCGGGGATCACTGCCGTGGTGGCGATCTCAACCAGAAACTCCGGTCGTACCATCTCCAACTTGACGCAGAACCGTGCGGGTAAAATCGCCGGGAAATAGCTGACGTAGATCTCATTGAACTTGTGGTAATCCTCCAGATTGCGCAGAAAGATCTGGTTCATCACCACGTGATCCATACTGCTGCCTGCCGATTCCAGCACCACTTTGATACTGTCAAGCACGCGGCGTGTTTGCACCTCAATATCGCCCACCCCCACCAGGCCACCATCAATGGGGTCGGTGGACAACATGCCGGCCACATACACGTGATTGCCTGCTTTAATACCCCAGTTCAGGTGATTAAGACCCGTTGCGGTTTTGCCGATAATCCAGCCTTCTGGATTGATTGCCTGATTCATCTGTCACTCCTGTTAGTTGAAAATGCACTAGCGCCCGTTGCCGCGCAGGAACGGACGCCCTAAATCACCCGGTGCCGCACCTGCCTTGCCCATCATGATCCAGGCGATCAGTGCAACAGCAAAGGGCATCGCCATCAGTAGCGAGGGCGCAATGTTGACGCCCAAATATTGCCCCTGGAACTGCAGGGCTTCGAGCAGGCCCAGCACCATCGCGACCAGCAGCACGCGCAGTGGCATCCAGCGCGCAAAGAGGGTAATGGCGATGGCCAGATAGCCGCGACCGGCGGTCATGTTGTCAACGAAGGTGCCCCCAGAGGCGACGATACACAGATACGCGCCGCCCAGCCCGGCCATCAGACCGGTAAACAGGGTGGCGCTAAAACGAATACGCAACACCGAGTGCCCGGCCGCATCGGCGGCCAGCGCATTTTCCCCGACGGCACGCAGCAGCAAGCCAGCACGGCTGAAGCGCAACACGCCCCATAGCACCAGCGCCACCAGCACCGCCAGATAAAACACCGGGCTTTGGGAAAACAGCGCGCGTCCCACCACCGGAAGATCGGACAACCCCGGCAGTTTCAGCATGGATACCGCACGCATTGAACCTGCTGGCGGTGCACCGCTGAGCCACAGCTGACGCATCAGCGAAGTCGCCCCAATGGCAAACAGGTTAAAGCCAATACCCATCACGATTTGATTAGCCCGCGCGATCACCGTGCCCAATGCCAGCAGCAGCGCCGCCACGCATCCGCCGAGCATGCCCACGACTAGCGCAAGCACGGGCGAACCGCTCCACATCAGCCCTAGCGCGGAACTCGCCGCGCCAAACAGCATCAATCCTTCTAGCCCGATGGTGAACACACCGGCGCGCTCAGAGATCGTTTCCCCTAATGCCGCCAGCAGCACCGGGACACACAGTCGCAAGCCGCCAGCCAGAAACAGCGCCAGCGTTACAGTGTTGAATTCCATACCGGCCTCCCTTTAACTAACATCACGCCACTTAACACCGCCAGAATCAGAATCGGCATGCCGCCGAGCACATCCGCCAGCGCGGCCGGAATCGAGAAGGTGCTTTGCAGCGCCAGCGCCGCACTGTTAATCGCCCCGAAATAGAGGGAGACGATCACCGCCCCAATCGGCTGTAATCCGGCAAGAAATGACACCGCCAGTCCTTCGAAGCCCAGCCCGGAAGAGAAGCCATCAATCAGGCGATACTGCACGCCAAGGACTTCAAAAGTGCCCGCCAGCCCACTCACCGCACCCGAAATCGCCATGCTGGAGAGCACGGTTTTGGCGGCTGACTGCCCCTGCAATTTCACAAAGCGCGGGCTCTGTCCACTGGCCCGCAGCTTGAGACCAAACGCGGTGTGATTGAGCATTACCCACACCGCCAGCGCGATCAGCAGTGCGAGGAAGACGCCGGCGTGCAATCGCGCCCCCTCAATCAGCGGCTGAAACACCCCATCGGCGGGAATTTGCGCGGACATATTGAAGTTGGAGCCCAGCGGACGCATCGGCCCCTGCACCAGATATTTCAGCGTGTAGATGGCGATGAAATTCATCATCAGAGTGACGATGATTTCATCCACGCCGCGCCACACTTTCAGCAGCGCCGGAATTGCGCCCCAAAGGGCTCCACACAGTGCACCGCTCAGGATGGCGAAGGGAAGCAGCGCGGGCCCCAGGTCACCGAAGGCGAGGAATGGCAGCATGGCGCCAATCGCCCCCATCTGCAGTTGCCCTTCACCGCCGAGGTTGAACATGCCTCCCCGAATGGCGATTAATGCGCCCAGCGCGACCAGCAGGCGCGGCGTCATAAACACCAGCGTGTCGGAGAGCGCGCGTACTGAACCAAACGCGCCGTCAAAGGCGGTGCTCATCGCACGTTGCATCGGCACGCCGAGCGCGGTGATGAGCGCCAGCCCGATAATTAGCGATCCGACAAAAGCACTCAGCGTGACCCACAGCGATCGCGAAGCGCTCAGCTGCGCTAATGCCCGACGCAATCCCGCGCGGGTCTCGGTTAAGGCGCTTAATGATTCAGACATGAACTTCTCCTGCACCTTGTAAAGAGAGACTACGGCCCGATGTCATCAGCGTGCCGATGCGTTCAATATTCATCGCTTCGCCCGTGACTTCGCCTGTTATCCGCCCGCCATTCATCACCACAATGCGATCCGACACGCGAATCAGTTCTTCGATGTTGGAGGAGATAATCAGCACCGTGGTGCCCGCATCCGCAGCATCGGCCAGACGCATCAACACTGCTTCAGCGGCGGCCAAATCCAGACCGCGCGTCGGCTGATACACCACGATGATCGAGGCATCTTGTGCCATGGCGCGCGCCACGACGATTTTTTGCTGATTACCGCCCGATAACGAACGGGCCGGGCTGGCGTGTGAATGCGTACGAATGTCGGACTGGGTGATCATCTCGCAGGCGCGCTGAGCAATCGCTGAGTGGTCGAGCAGCCCGAAGCGGCGATAGTGTCCCTGCATAATGTCGGGATAGAGCAGATTGTGAGACACCGGCAGATCGAGGGATAACCCTTCGTGATGACGATCTTGTGGCACCAGCGCCAGCGTTACCTGTGTATCACTGCGTTGAATTTCACCGCTGTCCGGAACAGACTCCCCGGCCAGTAGCGCAAACAGTTCGCTTTGACCATTACCTTCCACACCCGCTACGCCCACCACCTCGCGCGCCGCTAAGCTGAGGTTAATGTCATGCAAACCCGGCGAGCCGCTGCCCGGGCGTACATTCACCCCTTGAATGTTCAGCTGTTCTCCGCCCGCAAGACGCTGCGCGCCCAACCGTGTGCCGCTGCTGACAGTGCGTCCTACAATTTTCTCGACCAGCTGTTCTGCACTGCACGCCGCCGTCAGCCCGCTGCCGTTGGTTTTACCGCGACGCAGCACGGTATAGCGATCGGCGTGGGCCAGCACTTCATCGACGTTGTGCGTCACCACCGCCACCGCCGTGCCTCTATCGGTGATGCGGCGCAACGTGGCGTAAAGTGCGCGGATTTCAACCGGCGTAAGAATGGTGGAGGGTTCATCCAGCAAAAGCACGCGCGTGTCATTCACCAGCGCCTTGAGGATTTCCACACGCTGCTGTAATGCCAGCGGTAAATGCCCCACAATCGCGTTAGGGTCGAGATCCACGCCATAACGCTGCATAAAGGCGCGAATCTCTGCGTGACGCCGTAACGTTTTTCGCTGCGCGCCTCGCGCCACCAGCGCCAGATTCTCGGCCACGCTAAACGGCGCCACCAGCTTGAAATGCTGATGCACCATGCCAATACCGTTGGCGATGGCGTCAGCAGGCCGCCGATGAATCACCTGCCGTCCGCCCATCAGTACCCCGCCGGCGCTAGGTTCGTGCACGCCATACAGAATGTTCATCAGCGTGGATTTGCCCGCTCCGTTCTCACCCAGCAGCGCGTGAATCTCACCGGGAAACAGCGACAGTGACACGTTCTCCAGTGCGACGAAGCCGTTGGGATAGCGCTTCGAAACATGATCGAGTTCGATAAGCGGGCTGCTCATGCACTACTCCTCAATCTTCACTTTGCCGGACTTCAGGTCAGCGATAACCTGAAACACCTTGTCCTGCACCGATTTGTCGACGTGCGCAAACGGCGTCGAAAGCGTCCAGCCATTGGTGGAGAGGTTCTCGGTGATGATGCGGTTACCTAATTGGTGATCGGCATAGTGTTTGCCAATATCCGCATAGGATTTTTCAAAGTTCATCACCGTTGAGGTCATGATTGAGTTCGGGAAGGATTTCGATTGATCGGTGTAGGAACCAATGGTCAGCACGCCCTCTTCATCCGCCGCCTGCTGGATACCCGCGTCGGCGGTATCGGCAGAGGGAATCACAAAGTCTGCACCGCGTGCGATGGCGCCAGTGGCGATCTCTTTGGCGCGCGCCACGTCGGTAAACGAGCCGACATAAGCAGAATCCACCTGCACTTTCGGGTTCACATAAGCGGCACCTTTCTTGATGAACTGCACCGTGCGTTCCGCAGACGGAATAGGTTCACCGCTGATCACCGCAATGTGCCCGTTTTTGCTGGCGCTGGCGGCTAATGCGCCGAGCACAAAGCCGTATTCATCCCAATCCACGGACCACGCCGAGTAGTTTGGCAAGTTGGCGGTAGACCCCTCGTAGGAATACAACACGAACTGGGTGTTCGGGAACGATGGCGCGACTTCTTTGATGGCCGCCGAATAGCCCGAAGAGTGCGCGATAATTAACTTCACGCCATCGGAAGCCAGTTGACGTAATACCGACGGTGCCGCTTCATAAGTGGTGTGCTCAAGATAGCTGGGCGCAAAGCCCTGTTTATCCGCCATGGATTTAAACGCGGCATAGCCCGCCATATCCCAGGAACCCTGTGTCACCGTTTGCGTGAACAGACCTGCCACGCGTGGTTTGCTCTCATCCGCCTGAATCGTACTGCTCGCCAATACCGCAGCCACAGCAACAGCCACCATCATCTTTATTCTCATCGTTTGACTCCCGGTAAAGTGATTTAAGTTTTTGGCAGAGGGAATTCCTCTACGAAGCGGTCATGGATTTCTGATAAGCGCGGGCATGCGTACTCACGCCGTGGTGCTCCAGCACTTCCAGCACGTCGGTGCCGACAACGCGCAGGTCATCGATAAAGTCGGGCACGATCACCGTCACGCCATCCAGCTGTGCGCCCTTCACAATCGCAGCCAGCTTGTTGCCGATGGTTTCTGCTGACCCCACCAGCGCGGCACGCGTCATGGAGTTACGCTGTTCCCCCTGCGAAACAAAGCGCTGCGCCATGGTGTTCTGTTTAAAGCTCTTATCACCGGAGTACTCGCGCGTCTGGTTATCAAGCGCGATGGTGTCGACACCGGCGTCATACAGCGCCACACGTTCACGTGCTTCTGCATCGGTGGCGCCCGGTACGATGGTAAACAAGCCGTAGGTTTTGAAATCCGGCTTGCCCTGCTGCATCGCCAGCTCTTTGGCACGCAATCCGGTTTTGATGAAATCATCATGATCGGAACCCAGCATAAAACTGCCGGTGCAGTGCTCCATGGTGAACAGAAAACCGCGATCCGACGCGCCTGCGCAGATAATCGGCGGCGGCGAAACCGGTTTAGGATTCGACATGCAGTCGGTCAGCTGATAATGCTTGCCCTGATGATCGACACGATCCTCAGTCCACAAGCGCTTCAGCACCGTCAGCCACTCAGCCGCCAGTTCATAACGCTCGGCGTGGTCGAGATCCATCCATAAGCCCATCTGTCCCTGATCGGTTGGGTTCGAACCCGATACGATGTTGAGGCCAAAACGTCCTTTGGAGATTTGATCCAATACGGCGGTCATTTTTGCCACCACCGCAGGATGAAACACCATGGTGTGCACCGTGCCCCAGACACCAATTCGGCTGGTGGCTTCGGCCAGGCCCGCCATGGTGGTTAAACTTTCCAGCGTGACGTCCCAGTGTTGGGATGGACCGCCGTAGCCGCGCCATTTGGCCATCGACAGCGCGAAATCAAACCCCAGCTGTTCCGCCAGAATCGTCACTTGTTTGTTGTAGTCGTAAGTGGCAGGCAGCTGCGGGCTGGTGGTCGAGGTGATCCAACCGCCGTTGCCCACCGGCAGAAACACGCCGAATTCCACGTTGCGTTGATCAGATTGGCTCATGTGACACTCCTTCATTCATTACGCTGACGCGTGAATGCCCGCGAGAAACTCGAGCGTAATTTGGTTGAACAATGACGTTTCGCTTTCGGAAAAACTGTGGCCCCCCTGTGGCACAATTTTCAGTTCTGCGCCGGGGATGTGTTGCGCCAGAAAACGCGACTGATAAGGCGGCGTCAGGATGTCATCCTGTGCACACAACACCAGCGTTGGCGTTTGAATGGCTGCCAGTTGCGCGGTGGCGTCATGCGCCATGATGGCGTCGATACGGCTGAGCACCACATCACGAGCGGGAAAGCGGGTTGCTGAGGCCAGCAGTCCCGGCGACAGGGTTTCCGCATGGGTTTTGATATGCTCAGGCGGATACAGGAACAGCGCACTGCCGTGCACATACTCTTCCATGGTGCTGCCGAGCAGCAGCGCACGGCGCATGCGGAAACACCAGTTAAAATGACTGTCCGATTTTGCCCAGCTGGCATATTGCACCATGCCGGAAAGCAACTCAGGATGGCGCGCGGCCAGCAGCTGACCTATCGCGCCACCGGTGGAATGACCAATCAATGCCGGTCGCTCCAGTTTCAGTGCAGTAATCAGCGCCAGCAAATCCTCGACCAACGTGTCGATACTGTATGGCCCAGCGGGATGATCTGAGCTGCCGGCACCGCGTTGATCGTAAGTCACCACGGTGTAGTGCTGCGCAAAGGCCGCCAGTTGCGGCTGCCAGTAGGCCGCCGTACCGCCGAGTCCTGACACAAAAATAAGCGCCGGACCTGTTCCCTCGATGTCGTAATGCGTTCGAATTCCGTTAGTCATGATGTCCGGCATGTTTTTCCCCTGGTTGGCGACAAGCATTCACTTCTGGTGTGTAAACTCTGCGATGGGAAATAAATACCACGCAATTTCGGGCTATCCGTAATATCGATTGCAGCACGCTGTGTTGCCGCTTTTAGAACACCAAAAACCAACGCATTAACCCGGTCAATTTCCTCGATTTTTAATTTATGGATAAGGGAAAATTATGACGATAACGGATGAATTCATGATTAATTGAATTCCCGGCACACATGTTTAAGGAATTGGTGAGCAGCAAATGAGAGTGTACGGTCGCGATGAACACATATTTCAATGTTGGCGGACTCCATCGCTTCATTATCAATGGGGATCGCACGCAGCATATTCTGTTCAATTTCGCGGGCAGCAATCTGCTTCGGACCGATGGTCAGAGTACGCCCGGCGATCGCCATAGCTTTGGTGAGTTCCAGGTTGTTGGTATTCACGATCGAGTGCGGATGAAGATGCAGGCTGCGCGTGACTTTATCGAAGGTTTGTCGCATGCCAAAACTGGAGACCGGTAGCGCAATCGGATAAAAACAAATATCTTCCAGACTCAGGGATTGATGTTGTGCCAGCGGATGATTGGGGGAAACTAAGCACTGAATGGGTGCAGCGCAGCGTTTAATTACTTCTATTCCAGGGCGGTCACCCATGTTAAACACAATACCAATATCGATTTCATCGCGAATAATCGCTTCTATCGTGCGGTCGGACGATTCACTATTTATTGAAAACTGTATCGCCGGGTAATTTTCATTAAAGTCCGTCATGATGCGCGGTAAAATTGCCTGCACCACCGCTTCTATCACCCATATTTTGACTTCACCTTCGCGCAAGCCTTTTAAATTCTTTATCGACTCATGAATACGGTCGAGATCGCGACACATCTTACGCGTGAAACCTTCCAGCAGTGTCCCCGCCGGAGTTAATCGAATCCCTGTATTGGTGCGTTCCAGCAACATCACACCGAGCGTGTGCTCCAGTAGTGCAATCTGCCGACTGATGGCGGATGGCGCAACGTGCAGGCGATCTGCGGCACGGCGTATCGATCCCGTCGCAGCGACTTCATTGAAATATTTATAAGTATTGAGGTTCACAGCTTTCTCCAGCAAGTCACGGCATTGATCGCTGGTGAAGATGCAAGAGTTATTCCAGGTACTGACCTGCCCACTCGCCATCGGCTTACACAAAACAGGGTTGACACGGATTTTACAAATCGAAATAATCTGAATACATCATGTATACATGAAATATACCTAGAAACATAAGTCACACATTTTTAGCAATGCGTAACGTCGCTATCTGACCCGAATTCAGGCAGCGCAGGCAATTTTCAGAACAACTTATCTGCATCGAGGAGTTTTTTTTACATGGGTATTTCCAGAAGGAAATTGTTGGTGGGCACAGGCATCGGTGCCGGAGTCATTGCCGCGGGCGGTGGCGCAACGCTGTTGACAGACAATCTGCCAAACGATCCTGAATCGTTACTGCGTATTGATGCGCTGCCTTCCGATGATCCCACGCCGGGTTGGTTCCACACCAGCCAGAAGCGTATTCCTAAGCCCGCGCTGGTCGGTGATGCCAAAGCGCCATGGGTGGTGATCGGCGGTGGTTTTGCTGGCCTGGCAGCCGCGCGTCGTCTGGCGCTGAACTTCCCTAACGATCAGGTGATTCTGGTCGAAGCTCAACAGGTCGGTTTTGGCACTTCTGGACGCAACGCGGGCTTCCTGATCGACGTGCCGCACGACATCAGCGCACCGGATTACATTGGCGATAAAACCGTTGCCCGAAATATCCTCAATCTGAACCAGACCGGCCAGCGCATTCTGAAGGATCTGGTGGAAGAGCATAATATTACCGACGCGCACATGCGCCACTCTGGTAAATATCAGGCAGCCGTTGAAGACAGCGGCATGGCGGTGCTGGATGCCTATCGCGGTGGCCTTGAAGCTTTAGGTGAGAAGTGCAAAATCATTGAAGGCAGTGCGCTGAAAGATATCTTCGGCACCAGCTTCTATCGCAAAGCGCTGTATACGCCGGGTACGATTCTGGTTCAGCCTTCAGGCTTGGTGAAAGGTCTGGCAGACAGTTTGCCGGAAAACGTCACCCTGTATGAAGATACTGCCATCACCGCGATTGAGTATGAACCGCAGATCGTGTTGCATCATGCGACCGGCCGCATCATTGCCGATAAGCTGATTCTGGGCAATAACGCCTTTGGTACCCACTTTGGCTTTGGCCCACGCACCATTTTCCCGATTTTCACCTACGGCAGCCTGACCCGTCCGCTGACCAAGTCTGAACAGGACAGCATTGGCGGTGAGGATTTCTGGGGCATTATTCCAGCAGATCCGTTTGGCACCACTTCGCGTCGTACCCATGACAATCGCATCCTGATTCGTAACAGCTTCAGCTTCAACGAAGATGGACGCCACAAGCCGGGCTACACCGAGAAGTATCGCCAAACCCATCGCCAGTCATTTGAACGTCGCTATCCAACGTTGAAAGATGTGCCTTTCGAACACACCTGGGGTGGTGGACTAGGGATGACGCGCAACGGTTCCAGCCTGTTTGGCGAACTGCGCAAGAATGTGTATGGCGCGCTGGGCTGTAATGGTCTCGGCACGGTACGCTGTACTGCCATGGGCACCATGCTGGCCGACTGGCTGGCGGTTAAACGCAACGATACCATTGATTACCTGCTGTCACTGCCGAAGCCAGAGTGGAATCCGCCAGATCCCCTCCTGACCATGGGCGTGAACTTCACGCTGCGCCGTGGGATGCATAATGCGGGGTTAGAGGCGTAATCCTCCTCCGGCATTAAAAAGGCGCACCCTTTTATGGTGCGCCCTTTAGTTATGGACATATTATTTGGGTCTGCTGTTCAAGAATTGAGATTCAGATAAACGTGGACTCAACTTTAAGTCGGGGATTTATGGCCAAAGATACTGATCACGTTATCTACCGGTTGATCGCTGCTAAGGCTGTCGCTTTTCACTTTTAATTTAGGTGTTAGCTTCAATATGGCCGTGTCGGCCAATGCATTTCCTGGCAAAGATAACAGCTTCTCGATATCCCTATGAGCCATGTTCAGTGAAGCGACAAAACTCTGCTTAGTATAAATTCCCTCGTCCAGCAGCAGGTGTAAGCTGCGCGGCAGCAATCTCACCGATTCCGGTTCACGCTGATCGTCAAGAGGTTCCCCTTTGCGCCAACCACGTGCCGACACCTGCTTATAGAGTCGTTGGTACTCAACATCCGTAATCAATTGCAATTCTTTTGCACGAACCATCATTGCCTGGGCTGACATCCCCCATCGCTGCTTTAACGCGACAAAATTTTCTAACGTAGGATTGGGTGGTAATTCAACGGCAAAGGCTTCTTCTGGCAGCATAAAGCTGGCTGCAAATTTATGTGCCTGGGCTTCAATTGGCTTGAAATTCACCGAATCCAAACGCCGAATGTAACGGTGCAATACAAGATGCCCAAGCTCATGGGCGGCATCGAAACGGCTGCGATAAAAATTATTCTTATCGGCTGCGAGGATGATATAAGGACGCTGTTCACACTCATTCCATTGTGAATAGCCATCCATGACAACGCTGCCTTGTTCAAAGCGCGAACAAATAATCCCGGCGTTCTCAATGACCAGCAGCAAATCGCTCAGAGGGGCTAAGCCTAACCCCCATAGTTTGCGGCATCGACTCGCCATAATTTCAATCATTTGATCGTCAATCTGGCGATGATCGGTGACCTCCAGGAAGGGAATATTCACCGAAGGAAAATCGAGATCGTGCTGCAAATGTAATGTGATTTCCTGTAACCACTCCATGTAGCGGTCAGACGCGGCGCACAAATCTTTGGCTGTTGTTGCCAGCGTGCGGAAAAACACTGGATTGTTTTCGTGACGCGGCATCGGCTTGGTAAACCAAGTCATTGGGCATTCCAACACGTTTGAAAGCGCCAACAGGGCTTCTGCATCTGGCGAATGAAAGCCCTGCTCCCACTTAGTAATTGTCGAGGGGGATCGCTCAACCAAACGCCCAAGATTGATTTTTGACAAACCTCTCGCTTCACGCATCTGCGTCAACCGGTTTGGTTCAAAGCCCGCAACACCTACTCTCATTGGTTCACCACACTAACCTTCTTGCTGTTTCAAGCGCTTCTTTAATAGTGGAATAGCCAAATCCGGCACCTCTGGCGCGAATTCGATTTCATTGTATAACGCTAAGACATCGCGTAACGACTGGTTGTAATGATAGTTCTTCAGATTGGTGAAAGGGACGGTGACACGTAAATCGAGCATCTCTCCCTGAGAGCGAGAAAATGGAGGGTTTACATTAACGATGAGCACGCCGAGAGTACCATCTGGGAACGATTGTTGCGTCTGTTCCTGAAAGAAATCGGGAGTAAATCCTTCGTATTCGCTATTCAGTTCGGCGATCAACAATCTGTGATTCGCTTTTCTTATGAGGTTTTCATCATACCTTAAGCCAATACGGCTGACTTTTATCTGACCAGATTGAACGATGTAATAGTTTTCACCTCTAGGTTCAGTAAACGCGTCATCGCAGGATAATCCACAACTTTTAGCCGCTCGGTAAAACGCAGAATTTAAATAATAATGCCGCGTTTGCGGTAGTAATCGCCTTTTTTGCGGCTGCTCTAATTTTGCAAGGGGGCCTTCAATCTATGCGTTTGCATTCGCATAACTTGTGGTGAGTTCATCTTCTAAGCTTAACCAAAACTCTCGATTAAAGTGCGTTGTAAGCAATTTATTGATACTACTGAAAATCTGCGCGCTTTCCATTTAGCCACCTTAGTTGCGTTAAACGGAATTTATGCTAATTTATTTTCGTTTTGAAAGCAATGTAACTGGCATTACATACAGTGTTTTTTTGTTGTTTTGACAACGTTGTTGAAATCTCGAGTTCAACCTTATGGGTTTACGTTCCCCGTCATGGGCAGACCCGTCATCCCTTTCACTTCCTTCAACACGAACATACTCTGCATCTCTTTAATACCCGGCAATCGCCGAATCACCGACATCGCAAAGTCCGCATAGGCATCCATATCTGCCGATACCACCTGCAATAGGAAGTCTGCATCGCCGCCAATACTGTAGCAGGAGACCACATTTTCCAGCGCGGTCACTTCTGCTTCAAATTTACGCGCTTCGGTTTCGCTATGGCTGTCGATGGTGACACGCACAAACACCATCACATTCAGGCCAATCTTTCTACGATTGAGCACGGCGCGATAGCCCTGAATCACCTCATCCTCTTCCAGTTTGCGCACTTTGCGCCATGTCGGTGATGCAGAGAGGCCGATGGCATCCGCGAGATCCTGATTCGTCACACGTGCGTCCCGCTGCAAATGTTCCAGTATTTGGATATCTGTCTTGCTCAAACTCATTTCAGGTTAATCCTTTCCATTGATAGCGTTAAACAGGAATATTCATCCTTAATGAATGCTTTTTTCAATGAACTCCGCAAGCACTTTTCTCACTGCCTGCCGCATAATTTTCACCTCAGCCACCATGGCGCTTTATCTCAGTTGCTTACGGAGTTACCCATGCAATTCGATCCTCACCAACATCGCTGCACACTCATCATCGACAACCAGTTACCCACCGGGCTGGCGCTGAACGCAGCCAGCGTCATCGGCATCAGCTTTGGCAAGCTGATTGATCATATCGTCGGCCCGGATTTGCAGAGTGAAGATGGGTTCAACTATCCCGGTGTGATTTATGCTCCCCTGCCTGTGCTGCTGGCGGAAGGTGGCTATCTCCGTGAACTGCAAAAGGCAAGCAACGCGGACCCAGAGATCTTCGCGATGCCGTTTAGTGCACTGGCGCAGTCCTGCAAAACTTACGAGGAGTACGGCGAGCGGATTGCCAGCGCCCACAGTGACCATATAGAGCTGGTTGCGATTGGTCTGATTGGCCCTAAAAAGAAAATTACGGGTTTGACGGGCAATCTTAAGCTGTTCCGCTAAATTTCCTGTTGAGCGGCAAACCATGCGGGTGGTTGCCCCACATATCGGGTGAAGGCCACACTAAACGCGCTGGCGGAACGATAGCCGACGCGTTCTGCGACATCCGCTACCGCCATATTTTTGCCGCGCAGTAAATTTTTGGCCAACGCCATGCGCCAGGTGAGCAGATAAACCATCGGCGCTACGCCCACTGCTGCGCGGAAACGCACAAAGAATGCCGAACGGGATAGCGCGGAAACTTTGGCTAATTGCGCCACGGTCCAGGGATGCGCCGGGTTGGCGTGAATGTCGCGGATGGCCGCCGCCAGACGTTCGTCGGCTAAACCACTCATCACGCCAGGGTAAGCATCACAGATTGGCATCGAACGCAGTGCCTCAATCAGCAGCAGTTCCAGCAGGCGTTCCAGTACCACATGGCGAGCAGGACGCTGCGCACGACACTCATCCATCACCAGTTGTACCAGCGTGGTCAGCCGTGACTCCCCGCGAATATGTATAAATTGGGGTAACAGCGAGACGATCAATCCCGCGTCAGGCGCACCAAACTGGCAATAGCCAATCAGCGTTTGCACTTCAGCAGGCTGCTGCTGATCGCCAATCCAGAATTCACCGGGGCTGAGCATTTCCGGCAATGTTTCAGGCGCATCGTCATCGGGTGGCTCGGCACTGCTCATGCAGAACTCCCACGCCGCTGGGATCAGGACAAAATCGCCCTGCTCAAGTGAGATGGGTTCATGCCCTTTCATCTTCAATTGACTGCGTCCAGCCAGTACCAGGCAGTAAAACGGCTGTCCGGTTTCACTGCGATTGACGCGCCAGCGACCATTGGCGCGTGCACGTTTGGAAAAGGCCGCCTGAGGTTGCAGCAGCGACACTATCTCAGCAAGGGGATCGATCATTATGGACTCTTGCGAATGAAATGTGGACTTTGCATTGTAGTGAGTCCATCTCACTGACTCTATAGTGAGCATCTACCCAATGCAATGCAGGAGTGAAAGATGAAAACGATCCTTATCACCGGCTGTTCTTCTGGCTTCGGACACGCCACCGCGATCTATTTCCTGGAACGCGGCTGGAAGGTGATTGCCACTATGCGTCATCCTCGCCCCGAGCTATTCCCGACTTCGGAAAATTTACGTTTATTGCCGCTGGACGTCTCTAATGCAGAAAGCATCAAACGGGCAATCGCTGACGCAGGCGAGATCGACGTGCTGGTGAACAACGCCGGAATAGGCGTGCTGACCTCACTGGAAGGCACGCCGATGTCCACGGTACGCGAAGTGTTTGAGACTAACACGCTGGGCACTATCGCCATGACGCAGGCGGTGCTGCCTCAGTTCCGCGCCAAACGCGGCGGTACGGTGATCAACGTGACGTCCACCGTGACGCTGAAATCTCTGCCGTTGCTGGCGGTGTATACCGGCAGCAAAGCCGCCGTCAATGCGTTCACTGAATCACTGGCGCTGGAGTTGCAGCCGTTTAATGTTAATGTGCGGCTGGTGTTGCCAGGCCTGGCGCCCACCACCGATTTCAGCAAGAACGCCATGCCGCGCATGGAAGAGACCTTCCTCGAGGCTTATCAACCGATGCTGGATGGTATTATGGCAAGCATGCACCAACCGCAGCCTACCACCAAAGCCGAAGATGTCGCCGCCGCGATATGGCAAGCAGCAACCGATCCCAACGGACCGATGCGCATTCCCGCCGGGGAAGATGCGGTGGCGGTGGCCAACCAGACAACCTAAGCATAAGAACCAGGCGAATAGCCTGGTTCCTTTCGAGGTTAACGGTTATGTTGTTTGACTCCTTTGTTAGCCTTGAAGAATGATGGATGCAGATACACTGTCTGGCCCAGATGCCACATTTCTATGATGAAATTGCTTACATGCTACACCGCGAATGGTCCGAGCTACCTAACTGGCATGACCGCGATGTGATCCGCCAGCGGCTGCAATCACGCAATGCCGCTGGTGCCCAAACGATGACGCTGTTTGCCACCACGCACGAAAGCGAGTTAATGGCGACCGCCAGCATCATCCATTACGAATTGAGTGACATCCCCGAGCGTGAATTTTGGCTGGGTGAAGTGATCACCGCCCGCGAACATCGCGGTAAAGGGTTGGCCAGTGCATTAGTGACCCGCCTGATTGCCGAAGCGCGAGCAAAATCGATCCCTGCACTTTGGCTGTATACACCTGACCAACAGGCCTTGTATCGCCGCTTTGGCTGGCAGGACGTGGAACAGCGAAATATCGCCGATGAGGACGTCACGGTGATGGTGTTAAAACTGGATTAAGGAGCAATCGATGTTGATACGAAAAAATTACCCGGAACTGGGCGAAGTGAAAGCGCCCTATGTGCACGCGGTGAAGCATGGCGACACCTTATATGTTTCAGGTTTAACAGCCTTTGCCACACCCGCGCAGCAAGGCGATATTGCCTCACAGGCTGAGGCTATCTTTCAGCAGCTGCACCTGATTGCGGCTTCCGAAAATACCTCGCTGAGCCATCTGATTAAAGTGACCATTTTCATCACCTCCTTTGCCCAGATTAATGATCTGCGGGCCGTACTCTTTAAACATTATGGCGAGCATCTACCCGCCAGTTCGCTGGTGCAAATTAGCCAGCTGTTCTCACCGGATCTGAAAGTCGAGATTGAGGCGATTATCGCGCTGTAACCTGTGCAAGCTGTTGCAGCGCGGCTAAGCCATCACGAGCAATCCATGTGCGCAGCGGCGCGAACAGCGGCTGCGGCAAGGCTTCAGGTGCAAACCACTGCCAGCCTTCGCACTTTTCCGGCTCCATCAACTGCGGTTCCCCCTGCGGGTGATGTGCCACCAGCAGCAAGGTGATGTAGTGCTTATTGGCCTCAGGGAACACATCACTGGTGAAAGCGCCGTTTTGCAATTCGGTCAGAGTTAATCCGGTTTCTTCGAGCACTTCACGTCGTGCGCACTCATCTGGAGATTCACCAAATTCAAGATGTCCGCCCGGTGCTGACCAATCCCCTGCACCGTGGCTGCCCTTGCGGCGGCCCAGCAGCAGTTTTCCTTCACGGAAAATCAAAACGCCTACACCCACTTGTGGTGACATAAAACCTCCGGGGTTTTGCGGGCGCCGCCATCGGCGCCCCGACAATCACGCGATACCGATCGGCTGATAACCCTGCCACTCCGGGCGGAAGGGTTCGCCATCGCTATCCGGCGTTAAATGAATATAGAGGTCACCGATCTTTTCCAGCAGCAAACAATCATCCACATCTTTCAGATTATCTTTGTGCTGATGGTCTGTTCCAGGCAACAGGTTAGCAAGTCCTTTGGCTTTCGCTTCCTTAACGTCTTTGGCAACGAAAAGATCGAAGGCATGCAACTCAGCCAAAGTGGAAGGATGGTACGCACCGGCGTTAACAAAAAACAGCTTTTCACTGCCGGTGGTGGGCTTATCAGACAGAGACACGCGATAGCCATCAGCCCAGGTCACGCGCGCATAGCCATCGACGTGGATTTTATCCGCATCACCAAACCAGGCTTCACGCAATGCAGGCCAGGCATCCTCGGGCTTTTCTGCAGCAACGAACTGGATATCATGCACTTCAATGTTAGATTTTCCGGCATTACCGCCTACGTAAAAGATAAACAGGTTCACGTGGTCATTTCCTTTTGATGGACATAGAAGAGTCAGGCAGGCGTTATAAAACAAGATATATATCGATTCAACCGTTTCATACCGTCATTATCCCTGCTTGAGGTGAGGTTTAAAACGCAATGCCATCACCATCAAAACCACCACTCCGACGCTCATGATGGCCCATGCGCTATCCAGTGAGTCTGCACGATCGCGGACGAGTCCGGCAATCAGTGGCATCAATGCTGCCAGCAAATAGCCGCCGCCTTGCACAAAGGATAACAATCCCGCCGCCTCTTCAGGGGAATGCGCATGATCAAGCGTCACAATCAGTGACAGCGGAAATAGCGCACCAATCCCCAATCCGAGCAGCACAGTGGGCAACCAGGCCAGTGCACCGCCCAGCCACATCAGGCTGATTAATCCCAGCAGCAGGGAGGTCAGCACCAGCAGCAACGGAAAACGGCGGTCACGGAAGCGATGGATTAAGCCCGACACGATAAAGCCCGCCACCACTTCCGTTAGCGTCAGTGCACCGAGCACATAGCCGCTGTGCTGCGGCGTCCAACCATGCTGCATATAAAACGGCGGCAACCAGGCCAGCACCAGCGTGTAAGCCCCTGTACCAATTCCGAAGAACACCATAAGCAACCCACTACGGCGTGTTCGTACGGGTTTAACGCGCTGAGTATTCGCAGCAGAAACTCTGTGGCGCAACGTGATTAACCACAGCAGTACCGCAACAATCGCGGGCACAACGGGTATGGCAAGCGCCATGCCCAACCCCTGCGCATCCGCCAACGGGGCGGCCGTTGCGGCTGCCAGCACTGCACCCGCCATAATTCCGGTAGTAAACAGTGCCATTAGCGTGCCGGCCTGTGCAGCAAAGTGCCGTTTAATCAGCGCAGGCATCAAGGCCTGAATTAAGCCTATGCCAATGCCCGCCACCAGCGCACTGGCAATCAGCATCTCAGCTGTTGGGACAGCACCGCGCACAAGGCAAGCTAACGCCAAAAGAATCAAACCGGCGGCGATGCCGCGAACCTCACCAACGCAACGCAGCAACCACGGCCCCGCCAGGGCAGACAACCCCATCATCACCACCGGCAAGGTGGTAAGTAAACTGAGTTGCGTGGCGTTGAGGTGGGATTCGCGTTGCAGTAGCGGAAACAACGGTCCGATGGCGGCCATGATCGGTCGTAAATTCAGTGCGATGATGAAAACCAGTAAAGCAAACATGCCTAAAGCAGGTAAGGTACGAGTCACTTTGCATCTCCATGTGCGTCGAAAGTATCTTAACGTTAAGATACTTTGCGGCATTTCGATAGAGGGATGCGCACAAAGCAACACATTCGAGGGGAAATATGACCGACCACGTTGATTTTGTTATCGAGCAGTGGGCCACCGCCATGCCGGAGTTGGATGCCTCCTCAATGGCGATATTTGGCCGCATGTTGCGCATCATGAAGCACCTCGCCACCCGGCGCGCGGAGGCACTGGCTCCTTTCCATTTTCGCGATGGGGAGTTTGATGTGCTCGCTACGTTGCGTCGTGCGGGCCCTCCCTATTGCCTTTCTCCCACGCAGTTGTACAAATCGCTGCTGATTACTTCTGGCGCAATGACCAATCGGCTCAATCGTCTTGAGGAAGTGGGATCCATACAGCGCGTGGCCGACCCTGAGGATAAACGCAGCATGCTGGTCGCCTTAACCGATGCCGGACGTGAAAAGATTGAGCAAGCCCTGCTGGTTCATACTGAGACGCAGCGTGATCAACTGGCAACGTTAAGTGCTGATCAGCAACAGCAACTGCAGTCTTTACTCAGCCAACTGATGCAGGCATCGGAAGCCCAGCGGTAAGCATTTCGTCGGAGGATGTGTCAAAATATGAATTAATTCAGTACGCTTTCCGCTATGTTAGCGCTTCTGCTACGCCTTTTGATGGAATAAATGATGAGCACCAAATACGCCCCTTCGCAGATTTTTCTCCACTGGCTGACCTTCTTGCTGGTCGTCACGGCCTATTGCACCATGGAATTTCGCGGATTAGCGACGCGCGGATCCTGGCAGGGCTTTGCCATGATCATTGGTCATTTCAGCGCAGGGAGTTGTGTGCTGGTGCTGATGCTGTCACGCGTCATTCTGCGCTTTCGTCATCGCAGCCCGGCGATAGTCCCTAAACCGCCACACTGGCAAACCGGCCTCGCGCACCTCATGCACCTGGCGATCTACCTGTTCTTTATTGTGTTGCCGATCCTCGGCATTTTGTCGCGCTTCTATATGGGCCGCACCTGGTGGATTTTTGGTATTCCGATGCCGGTAAGCAGCGATCCCGATCCTGATTTTGCTGACAGCATTGCAGACTGGCATGAAACACTCGCCCCTTACGGCTACTGGCTGATTGGTATTCATGCCGTTGCGGCACTGACGCATCATTATTTATTCAAAGACAACACCTTACTGCGCATGATGCCCTCGCGCCGCTCACGTTAGTCCTCTCTTTTGCGCCCGGTTATGGCACTGGCCGGGCGTCCAAAAAACGTTGTTCTTCGAATTATTAATGCTTTAATGATTCATTAGGATTATTCGTTTTTTTAGTATTTTCTCGTCTCAAATTCCGCCATGATCTCTGATTTCTATACCTACGAATTTTGGCAAAAACCATCCTTCTAACATCATAAGTCACTAATATGACAACTGCATGCCTAAACATAGAACATAAAATAACTCCGAGAAAAAATGTCAGGCCACCAAAGAACCATCTTTGTTGTTTTATAAGTTTATTTATGTATATCTTATCCTTTTCTTTATTAATTGAATTACAGATAACCTCAACTGTTTTGGATGGTAGTGTGCTTCGAATAGATTTTTGATTTTCACAATCTTTTGGAGTAAAAACCCAATCCCCTTTACCAAAAAAATCATATGCTTCAGCTCCTTGCTCATTGAACCAAAACCACCCAGTATTATTTACGTTGATCAGGCCCGCAGGTTTTATTGCTACAATTGCACTTCCAAATGAAGAAGTGAAAACGAGCAATATAATGGCAAGCAAAATTGTCAGATATCGCCAAGAATACTTAGTGATTTTCAAATTATCCATATTCAAGTTATTTTTAAGCTTGCCAATAATTTTAAAATCAAGCTCATATTTTTTTATCCACTTTTCAAATGATTTTTTTTGAGAAATGGATTTCGCTCGAGTATTAAAAAGAAAATTAAACTGCTCAATGCTATTTATTTCATGTATGAGGTCTTTTTTGTTCTGAATTGCAGCGCCAAATAAAAATTTATGAAACCTATAGGCTAATGAAAAACCTGAACCTGCCTTCTGTTTGAAATAATAAAGTGACAGAATCAATCCAATAGTCACAATCAATATAAACAATGGTTTGTTTTCAAACAAATCAGAAATATAACTAAATATTGAATCAAAAGAAAAGTTCATTTTGCTACCTTAATGTTATAACTAACACTTACAATCATAAGTCGGTCAACTTCTCTGAGAAGTTTGAGAACAATGTGATGCATTATGCTCTTTGTTTCTTTCTATTACGTTCTAATCATATCAATCCATAAATTAAACACTATATTTTAGTCCTTCCAAAACCAGCCGAGCATGGTATATCAATAGATATTGTCGTTTCATAGATTGCTTTTGAGCCCGTTAATCGCACTGGCCGGGCGTCCAAAATAGCGTTGAAACGCGACGCTGAAATTGCGCGGATGTTGATATCCCACTTGCCATGCCGCCTGAGCCACCTGAAATCCCTCCTCCAGCAAGCGATACGCGTGCTCCATGCGCATCTGTAACAGCATCGCGCCCGGCGTGCAGCGAAAATGCTGCTGAAATCCCCTTTTCAACTGGTAGTCACTCAATCCTGCCGCCAGCGCCAGCGCGTTCAGTGAAAAAAACTCAGCCAGATGATCGCGCATCCAGTCGCGTGCCTGTTCCAGCCGTTCAACCATTTGAGGATGTAGCTTGTGCTGAATATTCGTGGGTTGAAGCTGATGGCGATGCAACGCCAACAGGCTGAGCGCCTGAATTTCCAGCAACAACGGATCCTCATGCACCTGGCTGAGTTGCGCCGCGGTGGCGTGGCCGAAACGGCTAAAAAGATGGCGTTTAAGCTGAGGCTGTAACAATCCTTCTGCAGCCTGTTCACCAAAATAATGGCGCACATTCGCCGCACTGAGAATCAGGCGCACCTGCTGCACCCGCTCACCCGCGCGATACAATCGCTCGCCCTGGCTGGCCTGAAAACTGGTCACGGTAAGATGCCCGGCACTGAAAGCGATCTCACGTCCGTTGCTTTCCCGAAAACGGGATTCTCCCTGCAGACCAAAAGTCAGCACCAGTTGTGGCTGCTCGTTAGACGGTTTTGAAGACTCACAGAGTGCCTGCACGGGCCAGTAATCCGATTGCACCATGCGCATCTCTCGCGACAGTTGATGCTGGCGCACACGCATTTCACCAGGCTTTTGCATCCTTTCTCCTTTCGCAGAGTTAAATCACCGTCTCGCAGACAAATGAGAATAAATTGCATTTACGCCAAAGGCTAGTCTGATGTTCACGTTACCTGTTCAGGAGATTGCCATGCATTCACCGCTTCCTACCCTCGATCACCTGCTGGCTCAGCACGCCCTTAACGGCGCTGTGGCATTGGCATTTGAACATCGCTTGTTTGATTTCATGGCGCTACCCGCCACCGCTTCGCAAGTCGCTCAACATTATGACTGGCAGCCGCATCAGACCTATCATCTGTTACGCCTGTTATGGAGCACCGAACTGCTCACGCATGAAGCTGACTGCTTTGTGCTGGCACCCAATGTGCATACTTATCTGTGTCACGACAGTCGCCGCTATATCGGTGACGCCTGGCGCTATCGTCATCAGGTGTTACAGCAGTTCGCTCAGCGGTTGCCACAACTGCTGACGCAGGCGGAACCCGGCTGGCAGGATCCTTTGCAAATCGATACCGCGTGGGCGGATGCCGCCTTGCATCAAATCGCCCAGGAACAGCGTGCGCTGAGCGCGGACACCGCCTGCGCAATCGCTGATACCCTGGCTGATTTTCAATGTCCGGCGCTATTGCTGGATATGGGCGGCGGTCCAGGGTTGATCAGCATTGCGTTAGCACAACGCTTTCCGCAGCTTTCGGTGATCGTGCTCGACCTGCCTCAAACCGCCACCGTCGCACAGCGCAATATCGAAAAAGCCGGCCTGAGCGATCGCTGTTGCGCGCTGGCGAAATTGCCTGAAGGGCGTCAGGTGGACATTATCTGGAGTTCATCGTTTCTTTATTTTATGGCGGACAGACAGGCGATGCTGCGCGAGTGGTTCACACGCTTAAAGCCAGGCGGATTGCTGCTCAGCGCCCATGCAGAAGTCCCTGAGCAGCCAGAGGAAGCACGGCAGGTGCTGCCATTCTTTACCCCGTTAATGATGCGAGGTTACAACGTCACGAATGAGGGTGTTTTGTGCGAGGAATTACAGCAGGCAGGATTTGATATTGAGCGCGTCCAGCGGATGCAACCGTTTCCAATGTCGCCGCTCAATGTCATCGTGGCGCGAAAGCCTAAAACGTTAAGCTAAAGCTCTCATCCAGCAGCGCAATGATCTCGCTATCCGGCAAGCCGTTTTCCAGTGTCAGGCTGATCCAGTGCTCTTTGTTCATGTGATAAGCCGGATAAACGCCGTGCTGCTGTCGCAGGGAGCCGGTGAGTTCGGGACGGGTTTTGATATTCATCACCTGAACCACCGGGCCTGCGTCCAATCCGAGTTTGTGGCTCTCCAGCGGGAACACCAGCGCAAACCATTTACGATGGCGAGGGTGCCGCAGTACCGCGTATTCACTGTGTTTTTTCCACGGATAGTCGGGTTCAATTTGGTAGGTTTGGCTGATGTGTTCGAACAGTTGCTGGCGATTCATGAGGGTTCCCGATGTGTGGAAGTCATTGTCGGCCATGAGCAAATAGCACAAGGCCGCGCCTTACGTTATAAGGCGCGGCCCGTTGTGACAAGGTCTGCAACGCAGACGGCTGGCTCAACTCAACTGAAAACGTCCCACCGTTTGTGCCAGTTGTGCCGCCTGATCTTCCAGCGAACTGGCCGCCGCCGACATCTGTTGCACCAGCGCGGCGTTCTGCTGGGTGGTGCCGTCCATTTCATTCACCGCGATGGTGACCTGGCTGATACCGCGCGCCTGCTCATCGGATGCCACCACGATCTCACCGATGATAGTCCGCACTGAATTCACTGCCTGGGTCATCTCCTGCATCGTCTTACCGGCGTCCTGCACCAGCTGAACACCGCTGCCGACACGCTGGCTCGACTCCTCAATCAGCGCCGCAATCTCTTTCACGGCGTTAGCACTACGCTGCGCCAGATTACGCACTTCAGAAGCCACCACCGCGAAACCACGCCCCTGCTCACCGGCACGCGCCGCTTCCACCGCCGCATTCAATGCAAGGATGTTAGTCTGGAAAGCGATGCTGTTGATGATGGCAGTGATATCGCCAATCTTCTTCGCACTGTCATCGATCTGCGCCATGGTTTGTACCACCTCACCCACCAGCGATTCGCCACGACTTGCGATCTGCGTGGCGTTTTCGGTCAACTCGGTTGCCTGATGCGCGTTGGTGGCGTTGTGTTTCACCGTGGCGGTGATCTGCTCCATGCTGGCGGCGGTTTGCTCCAGAGCTGCTGCCTGTTCTTCCGTGCGCGAGGCCAGATTGAGGTTACCGCTGGCAATTTCGCCTGCGCCCTGACGAACGGAGGAACTGGCATCCTGAATTTGCCCGACAATCTCACGCAACTGGTTTTGCATGGTATGCAGTGCGTAGAACAGGCTGCTGTTATCGCGCCCTTTCAGGGTGATGACGTTATCCAGTTTGCCATCAGCCACCGCCAGCGCAATGGCCGCGGCTTCCAGTGGCTCGCCACCGATCGGCTTCAGTACTTTACGGCTGAATAACAGCCCCAGCAGGGCGCAGACCACCAGAATGCTAATGATCATCAGGATCACGGCGTTGACCAGTTGACGATGCGCCGCCGCCATCACTTTGCTCACCGGCGCGACCACCCCGAGATACCATTTCTGATCGCTGTTGCCGATCACCACCGGCTGCCAGGTGACCAATGCATCTTCACCCAGTAACGCGTCATGCTGTTCCATGACGTCTGAACTGTAGTGATGGGTATCGCCTTTCCACGCTTTGCTGGTTTGGTTTTTATCCGGGTAAGACACCACATTCCCCGCGCTGGACAGCAGCATGGCGTAGCCCACGCCTTCCCAGGGTTTGATTTTATTCACCTTCTCCTGCAGCGAGGCCAGCGAAATATCTGAAGTCACAACCCCCCACAATTTGCCCTGGCTGAGAATCGGCGCCGCCACGGACGTCAGCAGTGTGGGAACGCCGTTGTAGGCATAGCTGTAGGGTTCAATTAATGTGTCTTTTTGACTTTTCTGCGGTAGCAGGTAGTAGTCACCCTGGCCCGGTGTAAAGATCGAGGTTAGCGGGTGCATCTTGAAATTGCCCGACTGATCGCGATCGACGAAGAAGGCATAACGCCCCTTCGGTGCAGCACCCGGCTGGGTGGCGAACTCGGCGTCGCGGCCATCGAAGGCGTTTTCTTCAAAGACCACTGAAATCGACAGGTAGTCAGGGTTATCGCGCAGTGCCGACTCCATGACTTTATCGGCGACTTTACGATCCTGAATCCCTGCGGCTGGCAGTGCTATCAGGCTGTGGCCGAGGTTATGCGCCACGTCTCGCGCATAGCTCAGCTCCTGCTGGATTTGCAGTGCCTGGGTTTGTGCAATCTGCTGCAGATAGTTCTCGGCCAGTGACTTTTGCTCGTTGCTGGACTGCCAGCTCAACACGCCGATGGTGACGGCAAAGCCGAGGGTGATGGTTAAGGCGCCCGTCAGCAGCATCTGCGTGCGGGTGCTCATTGTTTTCTTTGATGCGTGTTTGGCCATTATGGCGCTCCTGGAGTTGACACTTTTTCGGTTTAAAAATGAACCACTCCCTGTGCACCTACATCCCTCTGTAGAGACTATCGGCGCGCGGCGCAGGAACTTGATGGATAAGCAGGTCGGAGGAGAATTGAATGAGGTGTGATGTTGCACGGGCGCCCCTCAGGCCGCCCGCTGGTGCATCAAGGTGCACCTTTGCATCATGAATATTTGAGCAACGACCGGCGTCGTTATTTAAAGCTGTCGCTTGCTGCTTTGGCGATGGCGATTTCATTCGGGTTAGCAGAACCGCTGACGCCCACCGCACCAATGGTGTTGTTCTGCCACACCACCGGTGAGCCGCCGCCGAGCGGAATGACGCCCGGTAAGGTCGCAATCGCCGGTTCTTTACCGTTGGCGCGATCCATATATTTATCTGTTGGCGTGCGATACAACGCAGCCGCACGGCCTTTCAGAATGGAGGAATCGATGCAGCCAACGGGGGCATTGTCCATACGGTTAAACGCCAGCAGCTGGCCTGACTGATCCAACACGGCAATACAGACGTTGGCGTTCAGCGCGTGCGCTTTTTCCTGCGCGGCCGCGATCAGCTTCTGCGCATCGCCCTGGGAAAGAATGGTTTGCGTCAGGGTGGCATGCGCGGCAGCAGAACCGAACAGCGCGGCGCTCAATAGCGCAAGGGATAAAGCCTTTTTCATTGAAGTTACTCCTTAAAGGGTCATACCGTTATGAATACGGGCGACGTCAACGCCGCCCGTAAAAGTTATTTCCGGCGGCGCAGAAGAAGGATCAACGCCCCCAGGATCACCAGCAGCGCAACGACGCCACCGATGATGCTTAACGCATGCGCGTATCGCACCAGCCAGCTGCCGCTTTCGCCTTTCAGCGTTTGCTCAACATCAGCTGGCGTAATCGCATGCTGCGGATTGCCGAAGTTGGTGGAGACGTAATCCGCCACTTTGGCCAGTTCGGCCTGACTAAACTGGGTGCGAAATTCCGGCATAAAGGCGTGTTCGTTGCCAGTCTGGCGATCGACCCCTTCCGCAATCGTCATGATCAGGTTGGCGGGATCGTCCGACAGCACCGCTGAAGATCCCACCAGCGAGGGATAGAAACGCTGAGCATCGTGGGTTCCGCGCCCGTCACTGGCGTGGCAGGTGGCACAGGCGCCGTTGTAAAGTTGCGCCCCGCTCATCGCATCGCCGGAGACATAATCGGTGATCTCATTTTTCATGCCGGTTTCAATGGCCGACAGCGGTGTAGGCTGCGGCGCTACTGACGGGACTTTACGATCCGCACCGCCAATCGCAGGCACCTGTTTCAGGTAGTGCGCCATTGCCTCCAGATCGCTCTGCTGCATTTTCGAGAACGAGTTCTGCACCGCTGTGCCCATCTCACCCGCGGCAATCGCTTTACCATGCAGCGCACCTGTGCGCAGGTAAGTGACAATCTCCGCTTCGCTCCAGTCACCGATACCTGCCTGTGCATCTGGCGTGATATTCGGTGCTGTCCAGCTGCCAACCTTACCGCCCGACAGGAAGCGATCGCCTTGTTCCGCCATCATGCCGTTACGTGGGGTATGGCAGGTGGAGCAGTGCACCAGCGTGCGCACCAAATACTCGCCGCGTTCTGCACTGCCTGCGGCCGCATCGCTACCCGGCACGGCCTTGCTATCCAGGAACAGTAGATTCCACATCGCCATCACCGGTCGGAAAGAGAACGGGAACGGCAGATCGGTTTCAGGCGCCGGATGATCGTCGGCTGGCACACCGAGCATCAGATAGGAATAAAGTGCGTGGATATCCTCATCTGAAAGTCCGGCAAATGAGGTATAAGGCATCGCCGGATAGAGGTAATGATTGCCCGGTGCTTTGCCTTTGCGCATCACCGCAGTGAAATCCGCCAGGCTATAGTTGCCAATCCCAGCGGTTTTCGACGGCGTAATGTTGGAGCCGTAAATCATCCCCATCGGTGACTGAATCGCGTAACCGCCCGAGAAAGGTTTGCCACTGTGCGGATCGCGATGGCAGGCCGAGCAGTCACCGGCGGTGGCCAGATATTCCCCTCGCTTGACCAGATCCGGCGAAGCATCCTGTGCCTGCACGGCACCGGCCAGCAACAGGCTTGCCGCAGCCAGATGTCTGATATGTTTGCGCATGATCAGATCTCCCTCGCGATGGTATCGGCCATACGCAACGCCAGCGCGATCCCCGTCAACGTAGGGTTCACCGTGGCAGAGGTCGGCATCACGCCGGTGGTGGCGAGGAACAAATTGGGATGGTCCCAGCTACGACAATGCGCATCGACCACCGAATCACGCGGGTTATCCCCCATGATGGTGGTGCCCATGATGTGATACTGATTACGCCAGCCGGTCGGGGCTTCAATCACTTCACCGTTAAAGGCCTGCAGGAAGTTAGCGAAATCCTTGTACGCCTGCGGGCGCATACCGCGCACGTAATCATCAAGATGGTAATTGACGTTGAGCATCGGCAGGCCAATTGAATCTTTGCGATCGTAATTTGGCGTCACGCGGTTGGTGGGACTGGGCAGCGTTTCACTCATGGTACTGATGTTCATGATGCGCGAGGCGCGGTCGCGAATCGCATCATCCAGCGCTTGCCCCATCATGCCTTGCTTCAGCAGCGGCACAGTGACATCAACGTTGGGCACCAGGTTACGCAGTGAATAACGGATCGCCGAGTGCTGTGCGCGACTGGCTTCATCGCGGCGATTGGCGATAGTACCGTGCTGCACCGAGCCACGGCCGGTCCACAGCGGTTCGTCAGCAAGGAACGTGAGGCTCAAACCGGTGTGATCCATCAGGTTACGACCGACCTGATCGGAACTGTTGGCTACATCATTCATCAGCAGCAGCTTCGGCGTTTCCAGCCCGTGAGCAGCGATGATGAAAGTTTTGGCGGTGAGGCGCGTGTCTTTGCCATCGGGCTGACGGTAGTGCAGCGCGACGATCTTGTTACCTGCGCCTTTCTCCAGCTTCCAGGCCACACATTCGGTGCGTAACTGCACGCCCAGCGCCACCGCTTTATCGACGTGCATATCGCCGGAATACATCGCGCCAATCGGGCAGATCGGTTCGCAGTTGTTGTTACCCGCGCAAGCCGGACGGCCATCATAGGGCCGTGACACGCGGGCGTGCGGCTCATGGATCACCTGATAACCCATCGGGCCCAGCTTTGATTGCATGCGCTGCACCATATACGGCTTGGCTTCCGGCGGCAGCGGATATTCCGCTGAACGTGGCGGATAGTGACCGCGCCCTTGCCCACTTTGGTCCTCATCGGCGGTGCCGACCACCCCTACTTCGCGCTCAGCTTTGACATACCAGGGCTCCAGCTCGCTGTATTCAAACGGCCAGTCGCGGCCAACGCCGTAGACGCTTTTCAGCTTAAAGTCGTTAGGTAACAAGCGCCAGCAGGCGGATGCCCAGTGACGCGTACTGCCGCCGGCTACGCGTAAGTAGCTGGTGACGTATTCGAAATCGTCATCCCCTTTGGCATCGATATAGCCTTCGGTGTAAGAGTTGGGTGCCCACGGCAGATTCGGATATGGCGTGCACCAGTTACGTTTACTGGCGCCGTTTCGGTAGTTTTCCACCACTTTCCAGCGTGGAATATAAGGCCCTGCTTCCAGCATAATCACCGATTTGCCCGCTTTCGCCAGCTGATAAGCGGCGTTGGCGCCCAGCGCACCGGAGCCGACGATCACCACGTCGGCATCAAATTCACTCATGATGTACCTGCTCGATTCTTGTTATAGGGTATTGTGCTGCGCCAGCATCGCCTCGGCTTCCACGAGGGTTTTGGCTTTGCCCTGCACCATCAGTAACCAGGGTGCATCAGGCTGTTTAATCTGCTTTGCGGCGAGAGGCGATTGATCGCCCCATTCGCGGATCAAGGTGGACATCGGTGGCGCTGTGACGCCCGGAGGCACTTCGGCCCAGTAATCACCGCCCGCTCTGGCATAACTTGGGCGAATGGTGTGATCACGCGTTGGCTCATACATCAGCGCCGACAGGAAAGTTACGAAGTGCGCGTCATCCACCGCTTTGGTCGTAGACGGATGACCGGTATAGCCGAGATACCACGGCGAAATAATCGTTAGCGCGGTCTTCACATCCGCGTCATCGAGTTGCGCGACGATCTGCTCACGATCTTCGCTATGCAACGCATTGAGACGCGTCATCAGGCGCGCTAGCTGAGCCGGGAATCCTGCATCCTGTTCACACAGCAGCATCCATAACCGTTCAGAAATGCCGATATCGAGGCCACGGCGTCCGGTTAACAGTTCACTGGCGCGCAACAGCAGCGCTTGTGAGGCATCAGCAGGTGCGGCCAACAGGGGTTGCAACGGGATTGAAACGATGACCGGTGTGGCCATCATCAGTTGTAAAAAACGTCTTCTTTCCATGGCTAACCTGCTTTCAACGCCGACAGCGCGCCCTGTGCCGCTTCCGCATCCACGTTGCCATCTGGCGTGCTGACACCAATGGCGCCCACAACCACACCGTTCACTTTCACTGGCTCACCGCCAGGCAGCGGCACCACCACCGGGTTACCCAGCATGCCGACATTACCGGCAGCGATTTTCTGCTGGAAGCTGGACGTCGGCACGCCAAAGGCGGCGGCTGAGTGCGCTTTCTTCGGCGCGAGTTCGCTGTTGGCCAGTGTGGCACCATCCAGACGCTCATAAGCGATCAGCTGACCAAAAGGATCGACCACCGCAATCGCGCCGCCGATGTGATGGCTGCCAATAATCTGCTCAGCTTTCTCCACCAACTGTTGCGCCTGGTGATGGGTTAATACGGCGACCTGGTTAACGGGTTCGGCGGCCTGGCTCGCGGCACAGAAAAGTCCACCGCACAGCAGCACTGTCGGGAGTTTTTTCATGGGTTTTATCCTGAATAATTAAATGGTTAGGTGAAAATCTTAATGACGTGCTAGACGTTGCTGAATCAGATGATCGAGGCTCCATTTACCGCCGCCGTTCAGACACAGCATCAGGAAACCGGCAGCGCAGGAGATATTTTTTAACCACACCATCAGGTGTGCGTGGCTGTATCCCTGATAGAACAGGAATCCGGCCAGAACCGAGAACACCGCCATAAAAATGGCCGTGAACCGTGTCAGAAAACCAAAGGCAATGGCCAGACCGCCACCCACTTCCAGCAGGATCACCAGCGGCAGGAAAAAGGCCGGAACACCGTTGTTCGCCATGGTTTGTAGGTTGTCTGCGTAGTGGGTGATTTTGTCGAGACCCGAAGCGAAGAACAGACCCACCGCCATGACGCGGCCGAGCACAGCAAAGAGATCTTTTGAGTGAGACATGATGTAACCGTTCTATTATGTAGTTGTTAATGAACCAAACGGTACACTCTATAACTTTAGTTACATTTATCATTTCGTGCGGCTAAAAAACGCGCAATGCATGAGTTGTGCAACTTTGCGGCGCACTTTGCTCAAAACAACGACGATAAAATAACTGAGGGGTGTCAGGGTACTGAGGGAGGTTTTTGAAGTAGATCACACTATTTATGCGGTCTTTAGCCTGCTGATATACGGCCGCTGCGCTCCGCTAACTCTGCGTTTTTAACGATTTTTTAAGTAAAAATCCTAAAGCGTATAGCAGAACACAATCCCAGCAACATGCGATCTGTTTGTTAACAAAATTCCAACGTTATAGCGTGTGACGATTCAGCTTCCGTCTCAGGTCATTATTCCTGTCAGGAATGAATTAATAACCTTCGCAGAATATTTTTTATCGGTTGTCGATGCCAGGATGTCGTAAACCCTATCGGAGAACCGACATGACTTATCGCTTTCTCGTGACCACTACCAGCCTCGGCCAGGGCGGCCGTGAACTGCTCGCTGAAGCAGGCTGTGTGGTCGATTATCTGGATGACGCCAATGACGTTGCCGAAGTTGAACAGCGTATGAGCAGCGTGGCGTATGACGCGGTGATCTCGCGCACCGTTGAATTGAACGCGAAAGCCATCAACGCTTGTCCAACGCTGAAAATCATCTGCAAACACGGCGTGGGCGTCACCAATATTGATGTGGTTGCCGCTACCGAACGTGGCATTCCGGTGCTGACCACGCCCGCCACCAATGCGCAATCTGTTGCCGAACTGACGCTGGCGCTGATGCTGAACTGCGCGCGCCGTCTGCCCTATTTTCAGCAGGAAGTCGCCGCCGGGCGCTGGACCCGCAGCGGTGATGGCGAAGAACTGCAGGGCAAAACCCTGGGTCTGATCGGCTTTGGCGAAATCGGCCGCCGCGTGGCGCGCTTCGCGAGTGTGATTGGGATGCAGGTCGCATTTTTCGATCCTGCTGCCCCGGTAGATGGCGACTTTGAAGGGGCGCAACGCTGTACCTCGCTGGACGAATTATTGCCGCTGGCGGACGTGCTGAGTCTGCACTGTCCGGTCACGCCAAAAACCCGCTTGATGCTCAACGTGCAACGCCTGGCACAGTTGCCTGCTCACGCCACACTGATCAACACCGCACGCGGTGAATTGATTGATGAAGAGGCGCTGGCTGCCGCATTACAAAGCGGGCAACTGCGTGCCGCAGCGCTGGACACGGTGACCCTTGAGCCGCTGGCTGCCGATCATCCCTTCCGCGCGCTCAGCAACCTGATCATAACCCCGCATATTGGCGGTTCCACCCCGCAGGCATTGGATGCCGTTGCACAGAGCGCAGCACGTCAGTGTCTGGCTTTTCTTGATAACCAACAGATCAACCCATCCGCCTGCGTCAATCCGCAGGTGTTAAACCGGAGTTAACTTATGACCATCCATAAAGACTGGCCGATTGGCTATTTCATCGGTGAGCGCGGAGCACAGATTGATGCGGGCGTGATTGATGCCTTCCGTGCCTTGCCGGTGCCGAACATTGGCGACTCCATGGGGCGCAGTGTTGGTGCGCTTGGCTTACAGGCGTATCACAACGATGCCAACCTGGTGCTGTGCGGCCCGGCGATCACCGTGAAGGTGCGTCCTGGCGATAATCTGATGATCCATAAAGCCATCGAGATGGCGCAGCCGGGCGATGTGATTGTGGTCGATGGCTCGGGCGATCTGACTCAGGCGCTGATCGGTGGCTTGATGCGCACCTCTGCCGTCACCAAAAAGATTGCCGGTTTCGTGATTGATGGCGCCGTGCGCGATCTGAATGAATGGGCAGAAGGCGGTATTGCCTGCTGGGCCCGGGGTAACACTCTGCGCGGCCCTTCCAAAGAAGGCCCAGGTGAAGTGAACACCACCGTGCACTGTGCAGGACTGGTGGTGTCACCGGGCGATTTGATCGTCGCCGATGCCGACGGCGTGATTGCAATCCCGCAGGATGAGCTGAGTGTGCTGCTGCCTCGCGTACAGCAACATGCACAGCGTGAGGAGAAGATCCGCGCCAGCAACGTGGCAGGCAACAACGACCCTGAGCGCTTCAACGCGATTCTGCGTGCGAAAGGCTGCCCGGTTTAACGTTAAAACCCTGAATCACCTGTGTTATCGGGCATGGCCATCCGGCCAGCCCTTAACAAACCATTATAAAAACAACGGAGTACCCTACCGTGCTGAAAAAAATTTCGCTGAGCGAGTCGATCCCCCCGCCGATGACCTGGCGTGACAACTTCACACCAGAAGAAGGCAAAGCATTTGGTGCGCAACTCTCTGCGCGTCTGGAACGCTTACCTGCCGCCCGCCCGCTGTGGCTGATTATTTTTGCACTGGCGTTGGGGGGGTGGTTTGAAGTGTATGACGTGTTCCTGACCGCCTATATCGGTCCCGGTATGGTGCGTGAGGGGATTTTTTCCCACGGCAGCCATAACTTTTTTGATCCCCATAGCCTGGGGGCGTTTGTCGCGGCGATGTTCCTCGGGGTTTTCCTCGGCACCTTGTTGATTGCCAATCTGGCCGACCGCATCGGGCGCAAAAAGGTGTTTATTATCGCATTACTGGTTTACGCGATCGCCAGTGGCATTATGGCGTTTCAGCACCATCCGTTTTCCATTGTGTTCTGGCGCATTGTGTCGGGGATTGGCGTTGGCGCCGAGCTGGTCACCATTGATGCCTATGTCTCCGAATTCATTCCGGCGCGTCTGCGCGGCAGATCTTATGCCTTCGTGCAGGCCATCCAGTACACCTCGATTCCGACCATCGCTTTCCTCTCATGGCAGCTGGTCCCCCAGGAAATTCTCGGCCTGAGCGGCTGGCGTTGGGTGGTGTTGTTTGGCTGTATCGGCGCGGTGCTGGTGTGGATCCTGCGCATGGGCTTACCCGAAAGCCCGCGCTGGCTGGTTGAGCAAGGCCGTTACAAAGAAGCGGAAGACGTGGTACGCAGACTGGAAGCGCGCGTGGCTAAATCCACCGGCGCGGCGCTGCCTGCCATTGATAACCATTTGTTGCAACCCATTGAATCTATACCGGCAGTGAAAAATGAGATGTGGCGTCCGCCTTACCGCCGTCGCACCCTCATGCTGCTGGTATTCAACTTCTTTCAGTCGATTGGCTATTACGGTTTTGCCAGTTGGATCCCGACACTGCTGGCAGCAAAAGGTGTGACCTTTACCCACAGTTTGCTCTATTCCTTCCTGATTGCTTTTGCCAGCCCGTTGGGGCCGCTGGTGGCAATGACCTTTGCCGATCGCATTGAGCGTAAGTGGCTGGTGAGTGGTTCCGCGCTGGCCATTGCCCTCGTCGGCACGGTGTTTTCCTGGCAGTCGCAACCGGTGATGCTGGTGACGTTGGGACTGCTATTGTCGCTGGCCAGCACCTGTATGACCTTCTCCTACCGAGCCTATCAGGCCGAACTGTTCCCGACGCGTTTCCGCGCTAAAGCGATTGGATTGGTCTATTCGGTGAGTCGTATCAGCGGCATGTTGTCAGGTTTTACCATTGCCTGGGTGCTGAGTGAGATGGGGGTCAGTTCAGTGTTTGCCGTGATTTCCGGCGCGATGGCGATTGTGGTGTTTACCATTGGTGTATTTGGTCCACGCACGCTGAATCGCCGCCTGGAAGAGGTGAATCCCTGAGAACGTGATGACCACAGAGATGTGATGACAATGTGTTTATGGCGGGATTAGGCCGCAGCCTAATCCCGTTTTCAATGGTGGTTATTTCTGTTCAGGCAGCGCGTATGCCAGCACATAATCGCCCACCGGCGTCTCCATAAAGTGATGCCCTGCCGCGACAATCACCAGATACTCACGTCCATTTTGCGTGTAGATCATGGGGTTGGCCTGGCCTCCTGCAGGCAGTTCCGTGCTCCACACTTCCTTACCGGTTTTCATGTCGATGGCGCGGATCAAGTCATCGGTGGCTGCCGCGACAAAGATCAGGCCGCTGGATGTCACCACAGAGCCGCCATTATTCGGCGTACCAATGTTAATTGGCAATCCGGTTGGCAGACCAAACGGGCCATTGCGACGTGCGGTGCCCAGTGGACGATCCCAGATAGTGCGGCCATCACGCAGGTCAATGGCGCGGATGCCACCGTACGGCGGCTCTTTACACAGCATGCCGGTGTACGGCAAGCGCCAACCCGCATTCACGTTCACCGCGTAAGGCACGCCGATTTGTGGATCGCCTGCCCCTTCCGCATGACCGGTATCGTGTGGGTTATACGGGATTTCATCGCGGGGTTTCCAGCCCATCGCATCGGCTTTCGCACGCGGCACCAGAATGTTGTAGTTCGGCATATCGTTGTAGTTAGCAATGATGATGCCGCGAGTCGGATCCACTGCCACACTGCCCCAGTCAGAACCGCCGTTATAACCCGGATACTCAATCGAATGACGATCGGCTTCCGGTGGTGTGTACTGCCCTTTATAACTGGCTTGCTGGAACTGAATGCGGCACACCAACTGATCCACCGGTGTTAAGCCCCACATATCCTGCGGCGTAAGGTCCGGTTTGCTCAGGTGATGGAACAACGAATAAGGCTGGGTTGGCGAACGCTGATCCGGCTCAACGCCGCCGCCGGGTACAGGGCGTTCCTCCACACCAAACAGCGATTTACCGGTGCGGCGATCTAACACATAAATCTCACCCTGTTTGGTCGGCATGATAATTGCCGGTGTCTTACCGCCGTTTTTATCCGGATAATCCACCAGCGTGGGCTGAGAACCGGGATCGTAATCCCACACATCTTTGTGTGCTGTCTGGAAAGTCCAGGCCGGTAAGCCGGTATCGATATTTAATGCCGTCAGTGAGACCGAATACTTGTTTTCGGCAGGCGAGCGCGTACCGCTCCAATAGTCACCGGAGGAGTTCCCGACCGGCAGATACACTAATCCTAACTTGTCATCACCGGTGAACGAGGTCCAGACATCCGGTGAACCGCGTTTATAGGCATTAGGTCCTTTCTTCGGTGTCGCCGTATCCGGGTCGGCAGCATCCCATGCCCATTTCAGCGCGCCCGTGCGCACATCATAGGCTTTGATGACGCCCGGCGGGCCAAATGCGCGCTGTCCATCGATCGTCTGATGTCCCACTACCAACGTGTCGCGTATCACCACCGGCGCTGAGTTGATAGCCACATAGCCGTCGTAGGTTTCCCCCATATCTTCTGCGAGATTGACCGTGCCCTGATTGCCGAAACTGCGGCACACTTCACCAGTTTTAGCGTTCAACTCAATGATGCGGGCATCCAGCGTACCGAGAATGATGCGCTGCTGGCAGTCACTGTTATCACCGTTCGGTGCAACAGCCGTTTCCTGTCCAGTGGTTGCATGGCTGTTGGTCTGGCTGTCATACCAGGTCAACCCACGACAGGCGGCGGTGTACGGAATAGATTTGTCGCTGACTTTCGGGTCAAAATGCCACTTCTCTTTGCCGGTAGTGGCATCCAGCGCGAACACCATATTGCGTGCGGTACAGGTATAGAGCGTATCGCCCACCTTAATCGGGGTGTTTTCACCGCCCCAACGCGCTTTGGGTAAATCACCGGTGCGGAATTGCCAGGCCAGCTTGAGGTCTTTCACGTTATCCGGGGTAATCTGGCTGGCATTGGCGAAACGCTGCGATGCCAGAGAACCGCCGTAGGTATACCAGTCACCATTGTCTGGCGTGGACGCTTTCCCATTACCGGTATCCGCCATGAAGTTGGCCGAACCCGCAGCGGGTACATCGGTAGCCGGCGTTTCATTAAGTGGTGCAAAGGGCAGCGCAGCCGCAATCACAAAGGCGACAATCAGCACGGCCGCCAGCGCGCGTGAAGCACCCCGACTGACGCGCGGCGCCAGATTGGGTAACTGAAAGGCAAACACGATGCCGAGAATCAGCATCAAGGCAAAGCGCGGCACCCAGCGCCAGTAATCCAGCCCCGATTCCTGGATGGTCCAGATCAGCGTACCGACAAACACCAGCGCGAACCAGCCTGCACCGCTGGTGCGCTTCATGAATATCAGTACAGCAGAGATGATCAGCCCTATGCCGGCCAGCACGTAGTACCAGTTTCCGCCTAAGGCCACCAGCCAGCCCCCGCCTGCGGCCAGAATAATCCCCAACAACAGCAGAATAAGAGCAAATAGTTTATTCCAGAACGAAAGTCTGGGTATTTGGTTTGCGATGTTCAAAATAATGTCCTTTGCCATAAACGATTGCAGGATTGTGTGTTTTTTAAACTTCGCGATTAACTCTAGAATATCTGGAGGGTTATGCCGGGATATTTGGCAAATATGTTCAATAAGCGGCACTTTTTATCCGCTTAAATTCTTTATAATTTCTGTGATAAATGGTTTAGCGAAGCGAGACCCAACACCTTTTCTCTGCCTGGATCATTTTTTACCTGTGCATTTCCGCGACAAAATCCTGCTGTTTTTGATCTGGCGCAAGATCGTCATCTCATCATCCTGTCAGCTTATTCGTTACAGGGCACATGACGCCAAATAACAAGAGGAATGCATCATGACAGGTAAATTAGGCTTAACAGGATTGCTATTGGTTTGGCTGGTGTATGTGGCGTGGATGGTGAGTTACTACTCCGGAACATTTTCACTTTTCACCCATTGATCTGCTCTCCATCACTGCTACAACCAAAGTCACTTCATTCTTACTGATGGCGGCGCTCAGGCCGCCATCAGGCACTTAACTCCTTTTCCACTGCCGCGAAAATTTCAGCCTGAAATCGCCACACCTTTAGCCTTCTCATAGGACTCAAATTCGCATATTCACTGGCGTTTGAGCCGATTAAATCGTATCATTCAGCTCAATATACGAGCCGAATAACCACTTTTATGGCTCAGAACATGAGCCTAATAGCATCACCTTTTGGCTCATTGGCAAATGAGATGAGGCGAATTATGTGGATATGGCAGCAACCTGAGTGGCCAAATTTTCGCTGGCAGGAGGAAAAACTCCTGCCACGATTGCGCTATCTTCAGCAGCAGCGCGGCATTTTGCTGGGCCGCGCAAGCATCTCCGATAACACCGATACGCAAACGCTGAATACGCTACTCGCCAATATCCTGTCTTCCTCCGCCATTGAAGATGAGCGTGTTAACGCCGAATCGGTCAGATCTTCCCTTGCGCGGCGATTAGGTGTCTCGCTGGAACAGCCCTATCCCGTCTCCGAACGATCCGAAGGACTGGCCACCATGATGATGGATGCCATCACCCAGCGCGATACGCCACTCACCTTTGAGCGGTTATGCCAGTGGCATCAGTGGCTTTTCCCGTCGAGTGAATGGACGATTAAGCGTCTGAACGTGGGTGGTTTGCGCGGTGAGGAGCCGATGCAAGTGGTATCCGGGCGTATCGATCGCCCAACCGTGCATTTTGAAGCACCACCGCGCGACGGGCTTGAACTGCAGCTTGATGAGTTTATTCGCTGGTTTAATCACAGCCATAACGAGGTTCAACTCGATCCACTGCTGCGCGCTGCCATCTGTCATCTGTGGTTTGTTACGCTGCATCCATTCGATGATGGCAACGGTCGTATTACGCGCGCGCTGACGGATTTGGCGCTGGCACAAGCAGACAGCCAAAGCATCCGTTTATATGCCATGTCGTCATCGATTCTCACCCGGCGCGCAGATTATTACCGGATTTTGCAAGAGACACAGCGCGGCGATTTGGACATCACGGCCTGGATTCTGTGGTTCCTCGATGTGCTCAATGACAGTCTGGAAGAGGCGCTGGCATCGGTCACGCGGATACAGAACAAAGCGAAATTCTGGCTGATACATCACAATGCCCAATTGAACGCTGAACAAAATCGCGTATTGAATCGCTTACTGGATGGCGGAGAACAAGGGTTTGAGGACGGCATCAGCGCCAGCCAATATCAAAAAGTGGCGAAGGTCAGTAAGGCCACGGCGACGCGCCATTTGACGGAATTACTGGAGAAAGGTTGTCTGGAGAAATTACCGGGCGGTGGGCGTAGTACGCGTTATCAGATCAAGCTGTAAAGTTTAGTGAGGCAACAGGAGCGACCTTCTCGCCGCTCCCAGCTCTCAGCTCTCAGCTCTCAGCTCTCAGCTCTCAGCTCTCAGCACAGTATCAGGCAGCTTTAACCGCGCGCACTTTCTTTTCGGGTTTACCGGTGTCTGCTTCGGCAGAAGCTTCAGATTCCGCAGAGGTTTCAGATTCCGCAGAGGCCTCAGTCTCGACTTCAGCTGACGCTTCTTCCTTTACCGCATCCGGTAATTTGCTGGTACGCAGGATATGCTGCACCGCATCCTTCTGTTCAGCCAGTAACATGCCTAACGCTTCAGCCTGTGCCTCATCCAGTTCAGGCTGATGCTGCTGCAGCCAGTCGGTGAAGGCGTCCGCCATATCGAGCATTTTGTCCCAGGCATCCGCGTCTTTTTTATTGGCAAACGTCATTTTTTCTTCACCCTTTCTGACAACAACATATTTGGTTTCGACTGCCATGATGCACCTCGGTTAACTGTATTTATATACAGTATATTCTAAGCAAACTTTTTTGAGCAAACATTTTCTGCTCATTAAGCCAGTAATTCTTCCAGGAACGTCGCCAGCGCTTTGCGCGGATCGTCCTCTTCTGAAACGATCATTTCGATGCCCCACTGCCCCAGCACTTCTTTAGCCACCGGATTATTGCGGTTGGTAAACAGGTAGGATTTCGGCCGTGCGGTCGCTAATCCCGTGCGGCCCCACATTTTCGTCAGGCGGTAGAATAACAGACGAATGTTAAAGTCACTGATGCTGTAACCGACAAACAACACCGAGTTGCCCATCACGTCATGCGTCAGTTTGATATCCAGCGGCGAATCGAAATAGAGGCGCTCAAAGTAGCTGCTCTCATCCAGCACGATGGACGTATCATCGTCAAAATCACCATGAAGTTTAATGATATGACGCTTGTCTTCGGTCAATGACACCAAATCTGCGGCATTCGCCACTTTGCTGTACGGCACATTGTGAGCTTCGTGCGCCATCTCCAGCCAGCGATCGTAATTGGTGGTATAGATGCGTGAGAAGTTACCTTGGGTGATCATGGTGTGAATTTCAGAGCTGCGCACGTCAATATCCGGGCGATGCCACTCACGATCCATCCAGCTGCGTAACGGACCGAGCGAACCTTTGCGCTGCTTGTAGTACTCCGCCAGCGAAAGATGTGTGCCATAAGTATTAAAGATCTTCGGATCGTAACCCAGTTCTTTGGCCAGATGCGCAATCAGCTCATGCCACTCCGGCAAACCCAGATTGCGTGAAATACCCGCGCCCGCAAACAGGATCAGTTTGCCTGCATCGTAGGCGCGTTTGAGTTCCGGTTTCATGCCAGTCCCCGTGATGTTTTTAAAAAGGTGGCGAAGCGATCCAGTGCCAGGCGGCGCATGGATATTTCGTTTTTGAATTCACCCATTTCAGCGAAGGTCTGCGAATGGCCTTCTGGAATGAATACGCAGTCCCACTGAAACTCGCGCGGTCCGGCCGGTGCCGGTGCGATGGTGCCGCGCAGCTCGCCCTCAAACTGGTACATTTTACGGCCATCGCAATAACCCAGCACGGTTTTGGCGGTCACGCTTGGGGTGTCCAGCCCGCTGACCAGTTTAGTGAAGCGCTCAGCGTTCAGTCGGCTCCAGAAAATGCGCGTCAATCCGGCAGGCAAACCATTCAACCCATCCAGATACAGGCCGGTGTGCTCAACAAACAGTGGACGCCCAATGATGGAAAAGGCTTTGGTGAGTTTGTCACGTACCAGTTCAACTTCATTTTCTGTTTGGATCTCTTCGATGCGGCGGGCGATGGGAATGACTTCGACGCCGACCGGCTCCAGGATGGTGCGCACTTCGGTAAGCTTTAGCTCATTGGCAGATAGAAAGCGTATTTTCATTGCAACCAGTCGTTTTAAAGTGGGTTTCACAATCGGGCCAGGCCAGGCTGAATACGTGTCCAGCGCTTGTTGTTTTTGCCTCTGGCACTGCAACTACCTTAAGGCATTTAGATTTCATTCTAACGTGTGGACTTGCCATAGGGTAGGCACAATCGCGGTAATCATAAAATGCGCTGCGAGTTTTCAACCTCTTTTAACGCGCCGCATGCAGGCGGAAATAATCGACTTAAGTCACCTCAATCGGCCAGTTTTACCCGGATAAATGCTCATTTCCTCTAACATAGGTCAAATCATAATGCAGCTTGAATGAGTGTAAATAACGTGAAAACAGTTATGACAGCCGTCACGCTTTTCCTTAATATACCTGACTGAAAACATTAAATAATTATGACTATAAAACTGAGAATAGCTAATGATCTCTTATTTCAGTTCAGGATTTTCAATCATTCGCAATCTGCCGTTTGTTTTGAAAGGCGATAGCCTGGAAAAGAAATTGCGTTTAACCTTGTTGATCGCCGGGACATCCAGCATTGTTGCCGGTATTTACATGGTGTTGTTTAACGTTGTCAGGGGTCACCATGACATTGCCTGGTTATATGCTGCCAGCACATTACTGGGTGGTTACATCACCAGTGCGGCCTTCTGCAGTGGCTTAAAACGCAACCTTTACATCATCGTGCATGCACTCTTATTCAGTATTATCCTGCTACTATTGCTGGATAATTATCATTCAATTGTTAAGCGCTCGGAATACAATTATCTGATGGCTCTGACCATCGGTTCCGCGCTGGTACTACGCCAGCAATCAAATTACCTCAGTAAAATTTTTCCTCTCATTTGCCTGGCGTTTTATCTGCTGTTTATCGCCACGGGATTAACCTGGCAAAGTGGGGCTTTCAGGCTGAGCATACCTGAGGAACCTGGCTTCTATATTGTTAACTGCAGTGTGTCGATTATCGCGCTACTGTTAACCGTGTTTACGTCACGCGGTGATTATTCGGAGACAGACCTAATTAAACGGGAGCTTTCCAACGCCATCGAAAAGAACCAACTGGAGCTGTACTATCAGCCACAGGTGGATACCAATAAAAAGTTGATAGGCTTCGAAGCCTTACTGCGCTGGAAACATCCGGTTAAAGGTTTTATCTCGCCCGAGGTGTTTATTCCTGTGGCGGAGAAAAGTGGGCTGATTATTGAGATTGGCAAATGGGTGATGGAGAGAACCCTGCAGCAAATGTCTGACTGGGATCGCATGTATCATCTTAGTAATTTGATGTTTTCGATCAATATCAGTCCACTGCAGTTGATGCATCGCGATTTTACCCAGGATACTTTGCTGACGCTCTCACATCACAAAATCAGTCCGGAAAGATTAAAGTTTGAAATAACTGAAACCACCTTTATTTACGATCAAAAAAGAATCAGCAGTGTCATTGAGCACTTCAGTCAGTTAGGCATTAAATGGGCGATCGATGATTTTGGTGTAGGCTATTCATCGCTGAAATCGATCAGTGATTTCGCGATTGATGATATCAAGATCGATAAATCGCTTATCATGCATATTTTTGACAATGAATCCGCCGCCATTGTGGTACACAAAACGATTGAACTGTCGCGTGAAATGGGATTGAACGTGCTGGCTGAAGGGATCGAAAGCGAAGAGTATTTCGACTACCTGCGCGACAAAGGCTGTAACCTGTTCCAGGGGTATCACTTTGCCCGTCCACTCCCTGCGGGAGAGGCTGCGCTTTGGATCCGTAAAGCCACCACATAAGAGACTTTTGCAATGGCGGCGGCTGAGCCGCCATTGTGCACAGGATTAAAATATCGCTTTGGCGATCGTTAACGCCAGTCCTAACGTGACGAGTTGCATTGAAACCATCCATTTGGTTTGTTTGTTCAGCGCCTGGTACAGATCGCCCCTGATCGCCAGTACATCCGCCTTGGTCGCGTAATTTTCCTTTATAGACGCAACATCGGCTTTCACTTCTCGAACCTCCGACCGTAATTCTGCTATTTCTAATTTGACTTCAACGATTTCCGTCCTGACTCCAGCCATATCCTGTTTAGTGGCGTAATTCGATTTAATAACGGCAACATCTGTAGCGATGATGGCAACCGTCTCTTCCAGTTTCCTGACTCTTGACTCCATGAAAACGCCCCCCAATCTCGGCCGCTTAATTTCTCTGCACTGTAGGGATTGCGCGTGGCAGATATTAAGTTGACCTCTTATATTTTCAACTAACATGTTAACCCCAATCTTTTATACGTTGATTGGGTAATGCAGGTTAAGCCAGACTCATTCAAAATCCTTTTTACTCTTTTTCAATCTCACATTCCCTCTGG
Organism: Candidatus Pantoea communis; assembly: GCF_011752685.1. Classification (NCBI taxonomy): domain Bacteria; kingdom Pseudomonadati; phylum Pseudomonadota; class Gammaproteobacteria; order Enterobacterales; family Erwiniaceae; genus Pantoea; species Candidatus Pantoea communis. The sequence goes on along the minus strand of NZ_VWXC01000011.1, from coordinate 99,656 downwards.
AAACACCAATATGACACCTTACCGAGAGGCTAAACAATACCGATCCTTGTAAGAGAAGATAAAAAACCATCTGAAGCGATTAATTAAATGCAAGGCGAGTTTATTTCACGGTCAAAAAATGAGATTTACCGTTTAATTCATGCCAAAAAAAATAAATAAAAGAATGAATAAGTTCACAACAACGCTGAAAAGAAAGAACTCACAACAATCAAGCTGTGAGTTTTCTCTCAATTAACAAAAAATCATTTATTGATAAACAATCCCAGGCGGATTGACCTGTGACGCCTCCACGCCCTCCTCCTGTTCTCCCCAGCGTGCCAGCACTTGTTGGTACTGTCCGCTGGTTATCGCTCCATTGATCGCCTGCTGTAATGCCACATCCAGCCCATTACCTTTTTTAGTCGTCACTGCCACCCAGGCGCGGAACGGACCGTGACCGACGATTTTGGTTTGACCGCGTGACGCCACTTTCCATGCCGCCATGGCTTGTGGGCCAAAAGAAGCATCCGCGCGACCGGAGAGCAACGCCAGCGTCGCTGAAGCATCATCATTGAGATAAATCGGCTGAACCGGTGCCAACCCCTGTGCACGATTTTTCGCATCCCAACTCAGTAAAATTTTCTCCTGGTTGGTACCGGAGCCCACAATGATGCGTTTACCCGCCACGTCCTCGCGCCCTTTGATCGCCGTGATCGCACTGTCCTTTTTCACGGCGAACGCATGGTTATCCGCGCGGTAAGTCGCGAAATCGAACTTCTGTTTCCGTTCTTCCGTCACCGCGATATTAAACATCGCCACATCATATCGTCCGGCGGTGAGGCCCAGCGGCCAGTCTTCCCAGGCGGCAGGCACCAGCTTGAGTTTCAACCCCAAACTGTCGGCCAGCAGCCGGGCGAAATCAGGGTCGCTACCAATCAGCGTTTTATTGTCTGATGCCCACAAGCCAATCGGCGGGGAATTGGATGCGGAAGTCGCCACCGTCAAATATCCCGGCGTCAAAAAATGAAAACCGGCCGGAATTTTGGCAATGGCTTGCGGGTTAGCCGGAATGTGGATTGGCGTTTCGTTGTTTTTTGCATCCAGCGTTTCTGCGGCAAACAGTGGCGAGCTGAACAACCATGCGGCCAGCGCGCTGACTATCACTCTTTCCATTACAGCACCCGCGCCAAAAATCTTTTCGTACGCTCATGACGCGGTTGGTTCAACACCTGGTGCGTACTGCCTTGTTCGACGATACGACCATCAACCATAAACACCACCTGATCCGCCACTTCGCGCGCAAAACCAATCTCGTGCGTGACAATCACCAGGGTGGTGCCAGAGCGTGCCAGCTTCTTAATCACGTCCAGCACCTCACCCACCAACTCGGGATCGAGCGCCGAGGTCGGTTCATCAAACAGCATCACGCGTGGATTCAGCATCAACGCACGTGCAATGGCGATGCGCTGCTGCTGGCCACCTGACAGATGCCGCGGCCAGGCATCAGCTTTATGGCGTAATCCCACGATATCCAGCAATTCTCCCGCCCTTTCAATCGCCTCGCGTCGTGACAATTGACGATGGGCAATCGGTGCTTCAATCAGGTTGTCTAAAACCGTCAGATGGGGAAATAAATTGAAGTTCTGAAACACGTAACCGACGTTGATGCGCTGGCGCAAAATCGCTTTCTCTTTCAGCTCATACAACTTGTCACCACGACGTTGATAACCGATGTAATCGCCGTCGATTTGAATAAACCCTTCATCCACGCGTTCCAGATGATTAATGGTGCGCAGTAGCGTGGATTTCCCTGATCCTGACGGGCCAAGAATCACCGTCACCGAGCCAGGTTCCAGCTCCAGCGAGACGTCATCCAGCGCTTTGTGTTTACCAAACGACTTGCTGACGCCGGTAATGCTGATGGCACCAGTGGTATGCAGATTGCGATAATCAATGGCTTCGGACATGGGAAAGCTCCTCATTGGCGGTAGCAGAGCGATTGCGCCATTGACGCCAGCGCGACGGTTGCGGTTCACGTGTCACGCTGCGGGCCAGCCAACGTTCAACGCTGTGCTGCAGCAGTGACAATACGGTGGTGATAATCAGATACCAGGCCGCACCCACCATTAACAGCGGGATCACCTGTTGCGTGCGGTTGTAGATCATCTGGATGGTGTAAAACAGTTCCGGCATCGCCAACACGTACACCATGGAAGTCCCTTTGGCGAGGCTGATGATTTCGTTAAACGTGGTGGGAATAATGGCGCGCAATGCCTGCGGCAGAATGATGCGGAAGGTACGACGGGACGAGGACAAACCCAGCGCCGACGCTGCCTCAAACTGACCGTGATCGACACCCAAAAAGCCGCCGCGAATAATCTCCGCACTGTAGGCGCTCTGCACCAGCGTCAATCCAATCACCGCTGCCGGGAACTGCCCCAGCACATTGATGGTCTGGAAATGGCCCCACGACAGTGCCGTGAAAGGCACGCCGAGCGACAGCGTGTCGTACAGGTAGGAGAAGTTATAGAGAATAATCAGCACCACAATCAGCGGCAGCGAGCGAAATAGCCAGATGTAACCAAACGCCAGCGTGCTCAATAACCATGACGAAGAGAGCCGCGCCAGCGCCAGCAGGCCGCCAAAAATCAAACTCAGCACCGTGCCGAACAACGTCAGTAACAGCGTTTGCCCCAGCCCTGTGAGAATCACCGGATCAAAGAACCAGCGAGCAAACACACGCCATTCCCAGCGGGGATTAAAGGCCACCGAATCAATCACGCTGGCGAGAATAAACAGTGCGACAATCGCCCCGATGATCCGCCCCGGATAGCGTGCGGGCACCACGGTTAAATGTTTTTCCTGACTCATCTCAACTCCTTAGCTGGCCTGCGCCACGCTGTGCACATCAATCACCTTGATGAAGCGTAAACGCCCGTCATGAGGTGGCCGACTGTAGATTTCCATATCTTCGAGTAGCGCAAACTGCGGCTGATAGCCGTGGCCAATATACAGCTGCACGGCTTCCGGCTGACGAAATCCGGTGGTCAGAAACACGCGCTGATAACCGGCGCGCAACGCACGCCGTTCAAGCTCCTGCAAAATCAGCAGCGCCAATCCCTGACGGCGCAGGTCGCTGCGCGTCCAGATGCGTTTAAATTCCGCGGTCACCTCGTCATAAGGTTTATAGGCGCCCATGGCGATGATCTCGCCGTCACGCTCCAGCACGATAAACAGCCCACGCGGCGGCAAGTACCATTCGGTTAATTCCACCTCGTTAGCGCTTTTGAAGAAATCGCCGTAACGTGCCGCATACTCGCCAAACAGACCGGTGATAATCGGCTGCAACTCAGTGGCTTCAGGGTGCACTTCGCGGAAAAATTGCTGGCTCATTCAGCCTCCTTAGTCGCCAAGACCGGCTGGGTTGATTTCAGAGCGATCCAGACGCTCCACGCCTTCACCCCAACGGTTCAGCACCTTGTCGTAATCACCGTTCTTGATCACGCCGTTGAGCGCGGTGTTAATCGGTTGTACCAGACCGTTGTCTTTTTTCACCGTCACCGCAATGTGTGCGGCTTTCGGCCAACCCCCATCCACGCTGCCCACCAGTTTGGTTTGATGAGTTAACGCGGCTTTCCACGCGCCAATCACATTCGGACCGAAGTAGGCATCTGCGCGACCGGACTGCAGCGCCAGCGTTTGTGCGGCATCATCTTTGGTGTACACCGGCGTGAAAGGCTTCAGTCCTTTCGCCTGATTCTCTTTGTCCCACGCCAGCAGGATCGCTTCCTGGTTGGTGCCGGAACCCACAATGATGCGCAGCCCGGCGATGTCTTCGGCTTTGTTCAGGGACTTAATCTGGCTGCTGGATTTCACGTAGAAACCCAGAGAATCTTTGCGATAGGTGGCGAAATCGAAGCGCTCTTTACGCTCTTTGGTCACGGTGACATTGGTAATCGCCGCGTCATATTTGCCGGAAGCCACGCCCAGCGGCCAGTCTTCCCACGAGGTCGGCACCACATTGAGTTTCAATCCCAGGCTGTCGGCCACCAGCCGGGCGATATCCACTTCGCTGCCGAGCAGGGTTTTGTTGTCATCGCTAAATACGGTTAATGGCGGGGAGTTCAGTGCGGCCACTGCCACGGTAAATGAGCCCGGTACGGCAAACTTATGTCCGGCCGGAATTTGCGCCACCGCAGCGGGATTTTCCGCAGTGTTCACCGGTGTTTTATTGGCTTCGATGCTGATCTGCTGACCGTTCACCGCCACGTCTTCAGCCAAAGCCGCACTGCTTAAACTCAGCAACATCAGCGCAATAAGGGATTTCTTCTGCATAGCGTGTTTTCTCTTTAATTTATTGTTGTGTGAACTGATTAACCGGGTCTTTCAGACCGAAGCTGGCACGCAGCGTGGTGCCGGGATATTCGCTGCGGGTCAGGCCGCGCGCTTGCAAGAGGGGGATGACGCGATCGACAAAGCGTTCGAAGGTATCCGGCGTGCCGCCCTGAATAATGAAGCCATCGGTGGCCTCGGTTTCAAACCACAGCTGTAAGCCATCCGCCACCTCTTCTGGCGTGCCAAAGAACAGCGGACGCGGCGTGGCTGCTTCCAGTGCGGCCTGACGCAGTGAGTGACCGTGCGCTTGCGCCTTACGTTTGATTTCATCGGTGGTGCTGCGGAAGCTGTTTTGGCCGATATCGCCAATATCCGGGAAGGGTTCATCAAGCGGGTATTGCGAGAAGTCGTGGTGATCGAAGAAGCGGCCGAGGTAGTTCAATGCATCTTTGATGGAAACCAGTGCGGCGGTAGTTTGGTACTGACGCTCAACGTCTTCGGCATCGTCACCGACAATGACGCCAACGCCCTGGAAGATATGCAGATCCTGCGGTTCACGTCCGTTCGCCACCAGCTGCTTTTTCACATCTTTATAGAAAGCCTGCGCCTCTTCGCGCGTCGGCTGGTGGGTGAAAATGGCATCGGCGTGGCGCGCTGCCAGCTTCTTCCCATCCTCTGACGCACCGGCCTGAAACACGATCGGACGTCCCTGCGGCGTGCGTTCGATGTTCAGTGGACCCTGTACCTGGAAGAAGTCACCGTGGTGATTGAGGGTATGAAGTTTGGCGGCATCGAAGAACTGACCGCTCTCTTTGTTCCGCACAAAAGCATCGCTTTCCCACGAATCCCACAGCCCTTTCACCACCTGCAAATACTCATCGGCGATGCGATAGCGCAGCGCGTGCTCCGGGTGCTGCTGGCGCGAAAAGTTCTTCGCCGATCCTTCCAAAGGCGAGGTCACCACGTTCCAGCCTGCACGCCCGCCGCTAAGGTGATCGAGGCTGGCAAACTGACGCGCGACGGTGAAAGGTTCGCTGTAAGAGGTGGAGACCGTGCCGACCAATCCTAAATGCTCAGTCACCCCCGCCAGCGCCGACAGCAGCGTCAGCGGTTCGAAGCGATTGAGAAAATGGGGAATGGATTTTTCATTGATAAACAAACCGTCGGCGACAAACAGAAAATCCAGCTTGCCGGCTTCCGCTTTGCGCGCAATATGCTTCGCATAGTCAAAATTGATGCTGGCATTAGCCTGCGCCGCCGGATGACGCCAGGCGGACATATTGCCGGATGCGCCATGCAGAATAGTGCCAAGTCGCAGTTGTCTTGCAGTCATAGTGTTCTCTCTTTTCCATGGCATAGCCTGACGGCGACGGTTTCGTCGCCATACAAAGCGGAGGATATTGGGTTAAATGGGCTAACTCAGAATTGCGTCACGACATCGTGCATTGAGATGCTGCAAGGCCTGCTGCGCCAGTTGGGTGAAATAGTGCGCGGCAGGCGCGATCAGTGCTTCATCGGGGTTGAAACCGCCGTGATGCAGACCAAATTCACTGGCGCTGCCAATGCTGACAAACGCGCCAGGGATCTGTTGTAAGTAATACGCAAAATCTTCGCCGCCGAGGTGCAGCTCTGCGGTTTGCACCCGATACCCCACCTGCTGAGCAATTTCACTGGCAAACTGCGCCCAGCGTGCATCGTTTTCTAGCACCGGCGGGCCCGGATGCCAGCTGAAGGTCGCGGCCGCACCGTTTGCCGCCGCAATGTGCTCGACAATCTGACGCGCGCCCTGTTCCAGTTGCGCCCGCACCTGCTTGTCATGGGTGCGCACCGTGCCGCCAAACTCGGCTTCTCTCGGTAAAGTGTTGCCAGATTGACCGGCATCGATGCGCGTCACGCTCAACACCAGGCTATCCAGGGTGTTAAAACTGCGGCTGGTGAGTGATTGCAGTGCCTGAATGATCTGGCTGGACACGAGAATGGCATCCACTCCCTGTTCAGGGCTGGCGACGCGCACCACAAACTTATCGGCATTGGCATAAAACGCCCCGCCGCGCGTGGCGAAGGCACCCGTCGGTAAGCCTGGTTCGTTGTGCATACCAAAGATCGCCTGCACATCTTGCAACACGCCAGCATGGATAAACTTGCGCGCACCGGTGGCATTTTCTTCGGCTGGCTGGAACAGAATACGGATGCGCCCCGGCAGTTGATCTCCCAGCGCATGGAGTTGCAGCGCCGCGCCCAACATCACCGCGCTGTGCACATCATGGCCGCAGGCGTGCATCACCCCTGCATTACGCGAGCGGTAGGCGAGACCAGTGGCTTCATGAATCGGCAGGGCATCAATATCAGCTCGCAACGCGATCAGCGTTTCACCCTGACCCACTTCAACCACCAGACCGGTTTCCAGCGGATAATCGAGCAACCGCAAGCCAGCGTCCTGTAGCCAGCGGCGCAAACGCGCTGTGGTTTCCACTTCATGTCCAGAGAGCTCAGGCCAGCTGTGCAGCTCGCGTCGCCAGTCAATCAGTTGCTGTTCGCTTGTGTGAGTCATGGTTATCTCCGGATTACGCCGCAACCAGTCGATGCGTTGCCAGCAGTTCGAGAGACTTCACTCGCGCCTGCTCCTCAGCAATCGGGGTATCAATCACGAACTCCTCAATGCCAAAATTCTGGTGCAAGGCGTCCAGTTTGGCGTGCACCTGAGCAGCCGTGCCTTTTAGCAACGATGGGGTGCGCGGCTCAATGACATAATCGGTATAACCGCCCTGTCGCACGTAACGTTCAGCTTGCTCAACGCTGCCCACGTTGACGCTTGGGCCGTCTTTCACACTGACGTGATAGACGCGCAGATTATCCACCAGCAAATCAGCTTCAGCCGGCGAATCGGCGACCACCACCTGCACGGCCACCAGCGCCTGCTTGCCGTTGCTGTAATGGCGATAGCTGTTAAGCACCTGTTCCATTAACAGCGGATCGCCGTTGTGATGTGCCGCAAACACCAGTTGCCAGCCCAGTTCTGCTGCCAGCCTGGCACTTTGTTCGCTGGCACCCAGCAGGAATCGGTTAGCCGGACGTGGCGGCTGCGGTGTGGCGCGCAGGATCTCTTCATCGCCCACCGGCGGAACATCCAGCCAGCTATCCAGCAGTGAAAGCTGTTCAGCAAAGCTGCCCTTTTCGTCCTGATGGATGCCCTGCTGTAAAGCGCGGGTGGAGAGCGGTAAACCGCCGGGCGCTTTACCCACACCGAGATCGATACGGCCTGGCGCGAGTGAAGCTAACAGGTTGAAGTTTTCGGCAACTTTGTAAGGACTGTAGTGTTGCAACATCACGCCACCAGAGCCGACGCGAATATGCTGCGTCTGCCCAATGATCCAGGCGATCAGCAGTTCAGGAGAGGGGCTCGCCAGACGGTCAGTGTTGTGATGCTCTGCCAGCCAGAAGCGATGATAGCCCCAGGCCTCAGCCTGCTGCGCCAGCTGTAATGTGCGATGCAGGGCATGCGACGCGCTCTCTCCATCGGCAATCGGCGATTTATCTAACAAGCTCAGTCGATATGACATACGCCAAATCCTTTTCCTCAATGATGATGGCGAGCAGTGTGTGATGGCGGCGGGTAATGGGTAAAACATATTATTGTCGTATGCATTTTTAATTAATGCATATCAGAGGGGGACGGAATATTGATGGGTGAATAAATCATGTAAAACAGAGGGTTGTGCATCAATCAGCGTTGCGATTAACGATTGATTATGCGTAATAAACTAATCGGGAAAGGTTTGCACGATTGGATATAAGTCTGACGGAATACACTCTTCGTTCTTATATTGAACAGCAAAACGCACCGGAATAAATACCGGTGCGTTTATAAGGGATTTATTATTTTATCTGTGCCAACACCACTTCAATTCGCTGAGCGACCGCTTCTTCTCCCTGCGCGTTAAACACCGCCTGCAGTTCGGCAAGTTGTGATTTGTCGAAGCCGACATTCATGCTGATGCGCAGATGTGATTGCAATTGCGACTCGACACCGCTCATTCCGGCTAATGCGCCCACAGTGGCTAATTCACGACTTTTCCAGTCGAGGTTATCGCGCGCGAAAATGTCGCCAAACAAATGCGCTTTGAGGAACTGGTCAATCGCCGGGGCGAATTCAAACAATGGCCCTTTCACCGGATTGCCGACCAGCGCCGTCTGATTGCGCGTACCGGCGGCTAGCATATTTTCTGGCGTTGGAACAGGCCCGGCCTCGTTGCCTGGCTGGTCATTTTTGCCCTGTAAGCGGCGGGCATCAATCACTTTCATCAATTCTCCCAGCGCGTTGAGGCTGCGAGGGAAACCGGCATAGGCATAAAGTTGGACCAGCACCTCACGGCACTGGCTGAGGGTCAGGCCCGCATCCAATCCCTGATTCAGCGCGTCATTCAGTTTGGCAATATTGCCTGTCGCGGCATGGGCCGCAATCACCGCGATACTCTTTTGTTGCAGGGTCAATGGATGAGTCTGTTTTTGCCGTAGCGCGACATATTTTTTCTGTTCTGGCTCGGAGGTTTCATCAGCCAGACTCACTGAAGAGGCGAGCGCAGCGCACATCATTAACGAGGCATTGATGCTTTTCGTCATCTTTTACTCCTTACAAAGAGGCCGAGGAACCGTACTGCTCATCGCTCACTTTCTCCAACCACTCCACCACCTGGCCGTTTTCAGCTTCAGCGATGGCAATGTGCGACATGCTGTTTTCTGGTGCGGCACCATGCCAATGTTTTACGCCTGCCGGGATCCACACAACATCGCCAGGACGGATATCACGTGCTTCACCGCCCCACTCCTGCACACGCCCCAGACCTGCTGTCACAATCAGCGTTTGCCCGAGCGGATGGGTATGCCATGCCGTGCGCGCGGAGGGTTCAAAGGTCACCGTTGCGCCGCCGATACGTGCAGGTTCGCTTCCCTGAAACGGCGCATCAATACGCACCGTACCGGTGAAATATTCTGAGTTGCCTTTAACCGAAGGTTTTTCACCACTTTGCCAAACAGTGATCATCGATGTGTTCTCCTTTGCAGAAACAACTGAGACAGATAACGCCAGTATGAGGGCAACAGCCATTCTCATTATGGGAGCTCCGCGCTTCAGGTTTGGGTGGTGACCGCTCTGGAATGGGCGGCCACATTGATAGCAGCTAAGAGTGTAGGATCACGCGGATTGATTGATAAGGTAGTCAAATCAGGATGGGTTTATGAGCAAAATTCACCAATAGGTATAACTCGTCAGTCAACCCTGATAGCGCAGTGCTTCAATCAATTTAGAGAAGGCTGCGGTGTGCTGTTTACGGCTGGGATAATATAAATAGTAACCACTAAAAGGTTCGCACCAGTCTATCAGCACACACTGCAACAGACCTTCATCAATATATTTCCGCACAGAATCTTCCGGCGCATACAAAATCCCCATGCCGCTAAGTGCCGCTTCAATACGCGAACTGAGGTTATTGAAAATAAGCTGGCCTTCCACTTTGACGCGAATCTCTTTTTTATCTTTGGTGAACTCCCAGTTATACAATCCACCCAGTGTCGGCAAGCGCATATTGATACAGTTGTGATGCTGCAATTCATACGGCGTTTCAGGAATACCGTGATGTTTAAAATAATCGGGGGTCGCAACCACCAGCATTCTCCAGTCAGGACCGATACGCACCGCCACCATATCCTTTTCCACCTGCTCGCCTAATCTCACCCCGGCATCAAAACGCCCGCTCACAATATCGGTCAGGGTGTTATCGACGGAGAGTTCAATGTTCACGTCAGGGTATTGCTGAAGATAGGGTTTAATTAATGGCCACAGGGTAGAGTGCAGCGCATGTTCACCGGCGGTAATCCGGATATTGCCCGAGGTACGCGTCTGATGTTCGGTCAATGCCACCAGCGCTTTTTCAATATCTGATATCAAGGGCGCGATATTCTGGATAAGCTGTTCACCGGCTTCGGTCGGTGCCACGCTGCGGGTGGTGCGTGTCAACAGCCGCGTTTTAAGGCGCTCTTCCAGGCCGCGCATCGCATGGCTCAGCGCGGATTGAGAGACACCCAATTTGGCAGCGGCACGGGTAAAACTGCGTTCCCGGGCGACCATCACCAGATAAACCAGATCGCTGAAATTTTCTCTTAGCATCGCCTACTCACATCTCTTTCCGGGTTCAATAACACGCTCAAAAACACGAAGAATTCGGGCTGCTGTAGCACGAACATATCGTTTCCCTGCCCTCAACTCTTACTCAATGTGTAAGTAAACACCCGGCCATTCCTGGTTTGCACGGTAAGTGTCTTGCCTGCGGTGGTATCCAGCGTACGGGCTTCGCTGTATTTCCACATCATAAGGCGTTGCCCTTCCGGATAAGGGGATTCAGAATCAGGCGGCCCAAACATATTTATCAACTCGGCTCTGGTGGTTTTACCGGTCTGTATTTTCTGAATGTTCGCGGTATCGAAATTATGCCCGACGGAACTTGAGCACGCTGACAGCATAAACATTAAACCCGGGATCCAATATGCTCTCATTAAACTCCCCTCATGCTGTAAGCCATAATTATAAAACCTCTACATTATAGAGAGTTAACGCCACTTTTAATCGGCGAAGAATCTTAATTATTTCCCACAAGTCCATTCATTTTATTTTTTTCGCAAAAGCTTAGTGCAATTCCTTGGTTCTCCTCGCGGGTGCGGCATTTGATGATGAAATCCGCCCGCCGGGCTATTGAATCATAAGGAATTCACCATGAGTAAGCATTTTCACTTGCAGGCATTAAGCTTAGCCCTGCTGACAGGGATATTTAACGCACACGCGGCGGACACTCCGGTCAAGGGAGGTACGCTGGTGTATCTTGAACAGCAACCGCATACCAACCTCTACCCGCCTGCCGGTGGTTTCTACCCCAACGGCGGTATCCTCAACCAGATCACCGATAAGCTGACGTGGCAGAATCCAAAGACGCTGCAGGTTGAACCCTGGGTAGCGGAAAGCTGGAGCAGCAACGCCGATAAAACTGAATACACTTTTAAAATTCGTCCGGGCGTCACCTTCTCCGATGCCACCCCTTTGGATGCCAACGCGGTGGCCAAAAACTTTGATACCTACGGCCTTGGCAATAAAGCCCTTCGCTTACCGGTTTCAGAAGTGATTAATAACTACGACCACAGTGAAGTCATCGATCCGCTGACGGTGAAATTCTATTTCAAGAAACCCTCTCCGGGATTTTTACAGGGCACCGCGACCATCGGATCTGGCTTAGTTTCTCTGAGCACCCTGCAACGAAGCTTCGATCAACTGGGTGACGCACGCCATATTATTGGCTCCGGTCCGTTTGTGGTCAGTGATGAAAAACTCGGGCGTGAAGTCGATCTCACCGCGCGTAAAGATTATCAGTGGGGGCCGAAAAATATCGCCCAGCAAGGCCCGGCCAATCTCGATGGCATCAAAATTATCGTCACGCCGGAAGACAGCGTGCGCATCGGCGCATTGTTGGCGGGCCAGGCAGAATTTATCCGCCAGGTGCAAGCCTATGACGAAAAACAGGCGCAGCAGCAAAACTTCCCGATTTATGCCGCACCCACACGCGGTGTAAACGACAGCATCAGCTTCCGTCCTGACAATGCGCTGGTCAGTGATCTGAAGGTGCGCCGGGCGCTGTTGCACGCTACCAACGCGCAGCAAGTGGTGCAGACACTGTTCTCGCCTAACTATCCGCAGGCCACGTCGGTTATTGCCCATTCTGCAGCCGGTTACGTCAACCTCGCCGACAAGCTGAAGTACGATCCCGCCCTGGCAAAACAGCTGCTTGATGAAGCAGGCTGGAAGGTCGGTAGCGATGGGATTCGTGAGAAAGAAGGTAAAAAGCTCGCCCTCGCCATCTACGAATCCCTGCCACAGCCGCAGAACAAAGAAGTGTTGCAACTGGTGGCACAGCAGTGGCGTCAGGTGGGCGTCGCCTTAGCGGTGAAAGCGGGCGATGCGGGCAGCGCCACGCTGGATAATCTCGATCCGCTGAAAACGCCGCTCAACGTCACGGAAGTCGGCCGTGCCGATCCGGATGTGATCAAAAGCAGTTTCTACCCCACCAACCGTAACGCGCTGCTGCAAAAAGGCGGCTCCAGCGACAAGGTGCAAAACTTCCGCGACGACAAGCTGAATGCACTGCTGGTGGATATCTCGGCGGAAGTGGATCCGGCTAAACGTCTGGCTCTGACCGGCGATGTCCAACGCTATCTGCTCGATCAGGCTTACGTGATCCCGATCTTCGAAGAGCCGCAAGTGTTCGCGGGTGCTCCCTGGTTCAAAGGCGTGAGCTTTGAAGCCGTAGGTCGTCCTTCGTTCTACGGCGCGTGGCTGGATAAACACTAAGGCAGGCTGATGATGCAACGTTCTCTGCTGCGAAGAGTGGGTCAAAGCGTGCTGGTATTATGGGCCGCGTTTACCCTGTCGTTCTTGCTGCTGCAGGTGCTGCCGGGCGATGCGGTGCTGATTAAATTCCAGAACCCGGATCTGGGCTTGAGCACGGATCAGATCGCTGAGATGCGGCTGGCTTATGGCGCGGATAACCCACTGTGGCAGCAATATTTCCATACGCTGCTGGCGATGCTGCACGGTGATTTTGGCTATTCTGTACAGGCTGGCGTGTCAGTGAGCGATTTGTTGATCAGCAACCTGCCCGCCACCCTGCAGCTGGCGGTGCTGGGTTTTGCGCTGGCCACGCTGCTGGCCTTTGCGCTGGCGGCACTGTCTCGCTTGCCCGCACTGCGTCTGCTGCGTTCGTTGCTGCAATCCGTTCCTGCGCTATTTATCTCGCTGCCCACCTTCTGGCTCGGCATCGCGTTAATACAGCTGTTCTCGTTTCAGTTGCGCTGGATACCGGTGATCAACCCGTCGCCGTTGCAGGGTTTAATCCTGCCGGTGATCACCGTGGCGATCCCGATCTCCGCGCCGCTGGCACAAATCCTGCTGCGCAGTATTGACCAGATTTCAACGCAGCCTTATGTGGCGGTGGCACGAGCCAAAGGCGCCAGCGCCAATCGCGTGCTGTGGCGACACGTGATGCGCAATGCGCTGCTGCCGGTGCTCAACGTGGCCGGTCTGCTGCTGGGCGAGTTGATCGCCGGCGCGCTGATCACCGAAACCGTATTTGGTCTCAGCGGTATCGGCCAACTGACGCAGCAGGCGGTCAATAACCAGGATGTCGCGGTGTTACAGGCGGTGGTGATGACCTCTGCGCTGGCCTTTGTCCTGATCAATCTGCTGGTCGATGTGCTGATGCCACTGTTCGATCCCCGTTTGCAACCTATTGCCGGAGGAAGCCGATGAGTCTCGTCGATTACGCTACCGCTCGCCAACGCGACGCCACCCCACGTACCCAACGCAGCTGGCAGATTCAGCCCGGACTCTGGCTGGCCTGGGCGGTGATGCTGCTGGCCCTATTAGCGGCATTCGCGCCAGGGTTATTGACCCATTACAGCCCAACCCAAGGGGTGCCCGGCGCGCAACGTTTAGCGCCGCAGGCCGCGTATTGGCTCGGGACCGATCAGCTCGGCCGCGATCTGTTTACCCGTATTGTTTACGGTGCTTCACAGTCACTGTCCGCCGCCTTTGCCGCCGTGGCGATGGGTCTGATTGGCGGCACCACGCTGGGTGTATTGGCGGGCGCGGTAGGCGGGCGTACGGAAAACACCCTGATGCGCCTGGTTGATGTGCTGCTGTCGATTCCCTCATTGCTGCTGTCACTCAGCGTACTGATTCTGCTGGGATTTGGCACAGTGCATGCCGCGCTGGCCGTGGGGATTGCCTCCATCGCCAGTTTTGCCCGGCTGGCGCGTGGTGAAGTGGTGCGTGTGCGGCGCAGCGAATATGTCGAAGCGGCCTACGGCAGTGGCGGCAGCTTTTGGCTGGTGCTGTGGCGCCACATTTTACCCAACTCGCTGACGGCGGTAATTGCCTTTGCCGCACTGCAGTTTGGTCAGGCGATTCTGGCGCTCTCCACCCTCAGTTTCCTGGGTTATGGCACACCGCCACCTACGCCAGAATGGGGATTACTGATTGCTGAAGGGCGTAACTACCTGGCCACCGCCTGGTGGCTCACCACTTTCCCCGGCATCGTGGTGGTGGCCGTGGTGCTGGCGGCGAATCGCATTAGCCAACAGATCGCCGGAGGTGGCGCATGAGTGCATTACTCGCAATTGAAAATCTTTCCCTCAGCTATCAACAGCGCGGGCAGTGGCGTGAAGTGGTGCACAACGTGAGCTTCACCTTGCAGGCAGGCGAAATGGTGGCATTAGTCGGCGAATCCGGCTCCGGTAAAACCACCACCGCACAGGCGATCATTGGCCTGCTGGCCGAAAATGGTCGCCGCGACAGCGGCAAGATCGTATTAAACGGCACTGACATTGCCGACTGGTCAGCCAAACGTATGGACGGCCTGCGCGGCGTCAGTATCAGTCTGGTGCCGCAGGATCCCGGCAACTCACTCAACCCGGTGAAAACCATCGGCGATCAGGTGGGTGAGATGCTGCAACTGCATCAGAAAATCAGCAAGTCTGAGCGCCAGCAGCGGGTGCTGGAATTGCTGGAAAAAGTCGGGTTGAGCCATCCGCAACAGCGACTGACGCAGTATCCGCATCAGCTTTCTGGCGGCATGAAGCAGCGGGTATTGATTGCGATCGCCCTCGCCTTGCAACCGCAAATTATCATCGCGGATGAGCCCACCAGTGCGCTGGATGTCACGGTGCAGAAACGCATTCTGGATCTGCTGGATGTGCTGCGCCGTGAGTCGGGCACCGCGGTGTTGTTTGTCACGCACGATCTGGCGCTGGCGGCTGAACGCGCCGACCGGTTGCTGGTATTCCGTCACGGCGAGATTCAGGAACAAGGGCCAGCCGCTCAGGTGTTTAATGCGCCACAAAATCCCTACACGCGCCAGCTGCTGCAGGATGCTTCACCGGACCACACGGCGCTGGCGATTTCACCTGGAGCAAAGTTTTCGACACCCGCGATCCAGCTTTCAGCCATCAACAAGCAGTTCTCACTCGGTAAACAGCAGCAGTTACAGGTCGCCAGACAGGTCAGCCTGACAGTGCCACGCGGCACCACGCACGCACTGGTCGGTGAATCCGGCTCCGGTAAAACCACGCTGGCGCGCATTCTGCTGGGATTTGAACAGGCTGACAGCGGACGCGTGGTGATTGACGGCATTGATGCCAGTGCGCTGCGCGGTGAAGCGCTGCGCCAACTCCGACGCAAAATCCAGTTCGTGTATCAGAATCCGTTTGCATCACTGGATCCGCGCCAGACGCTGTTTGCCATTATCGAAGAACCGCTGCGTAATTTCGAAAAACTCAGTGCCGATGTTCGTCGCCAGCGGGTTGAAGCTGTGGCTGAGCGAGTGGCACTGCCGCTGGAATTGCTAACCCGTAAACCGCGTGAACTCTCCGGGGGCCAACGTCAGCGCGTGGCGATTGCGCGCGCACTGATCCTGCAGCCGGCGATACTGGTGCTGGATGAAGCCACCTCGGCACTGGATGTCACCGTACAGGCGCAAATCCTGCAGTTGTTGCAACAGCTGCAACAGGAACTGGGATTAACCTATCTGTTTATCACCCACGATCTCGCTACGGTGCGACGCATTGCGCATAGCGTGACCGTACTGAGGGCGGGGGAAGTGGTTGAACAAGGTGACACCGTCACATTATTTAACGCACCTCAGCATACTTATACCCGTGCACTGATTGACGCCATCCCCGCTATCCGTCCGCTGATTAAGGAGTCTGCATGACGCGTAAACGCATTGGCTTTTTCACTCGCCTGCTGGATGAGGTATCGGCGCAAGAGCGCTATCGCCTCGCCACCGAACAGATCCAGCACGCTGAACGTTTAGGATTCGACAGCGCCTGGATCGCTCAGCATCATTTCCATGAGAAGGAAGGCGGTCTGCCTGCGCCACTGGTCTTCCTCGCCCACGTGGCCGCGTACACCCGCACGATCCGTCTTGGCACTGGCATTATTACGCTGGCGATGGAAAACGCGCTGCGCGTGGCAGAGGATGCCGCCGTATTAGACCTGCTCAGTCATGAGCGGCTGGAAGTCGGATTGGGATCGGGCGGCACAAAAACCTCTTTCCTGCCCTTTGGCTTGACCATCGATCAACGCGCCAGCGTGTTTGCCGACCAGCTGCACACGCTGCTTAGCGCCTGGCGAGGCGATACCCTCGCGCACCCGGATAATCATCTCTACCCGCCCGCGCCAACGCTGGCACAGCGCGTGTGGATCGCCACATTCTCGGTTGAAGGTGCCGCGCGAGCAGGTGCCGCTGGCCATGGCTTGATGTTGTCACGCACGCAACCCCGTCCGCCAGACCAGCCAGATTTGCCGCTGGAGGCGATACAAAATCCGATGATCGATGCCTATCTGGCCGCGCTGCCGGCCGGTATTTCACCGCGCATCCTCGCCTCGCGCACCGCGTTTGTTGCCGATTCAAATGACTATGCGCGTCGTCTCGCAGAGCCAGGATTGCGGCGCCAGGCTGAGCAGTTTCAGGCTGCTGGCCACGTCATCACCGGACATACGCTGGAAAGCCATGCGCGTCAGCTTGATGCGCACTTTGGCGATGCACCTTCCGTCCTGGCGTCATTGCGCGCCGACTCAACCCTGCAACGTGTCACCGATATCACCTTCCAGGTGCACTCAATCGATCCGCCACACGCCGACATTCTGCGTTCGATTGAATTAATCGCTGATCACATCGCCCCTGAGCTACGTGCTCTGGAACAGGCTTAACAGGAGAAAATGATGTCTCAACCCGTTGATTTACTGGCCGCCTTAGCGGATATCGATCCTGCCTCGGAACTCGCGTTAGCACGCAACGAGCGCCATGCTGCCACTCAGCACACGCAAGGCAGCTATGAGGTGCTGTTTGGTGAAGATGATGCAGACCTTCCGCTACAATGGCGGTTTGCCTTCGCCGCACAGGTCGCCGACTGGCACGGCGCCACCCGCTTACAGGCGCATTATCAGCAACAGGTGAACAACAAGGCACATGACGCGCGTTTTGCGGCCGGTCACGCCTTTGCCGAACTGCTCAGCCTGCACCCGGTGGATGCAGCGCCCAAACACATTCAAAACCTGCAAAGCGCTGGCTGGACGCCGCGTGGCATCGTCACCCTCGCACAGTTAATCGCCTTTGTGAGCTTTCAAAGTCGTCTACTGACCGGCTTACGCCTGCTCAACGGCGAGCAGAGTGATACGCAGGCGCACGCCGTGGCTGGCAAGTGGCACGATGCACCGTTGACGTTGAGCGGCCAAACCGCCCTCACCGCCTTTACCCAGCAAGAGTTAGGCTGGGAACCCTGGCTGGCAGCCAAACCGCTCAACGAATTTACCGCCGATGAACAGGCTACGTTGAAGAAAAACGGCCACAGCAACTCCGATTACTTCCGCCTGCTGGCACGCCATCTGCCGCTGCTGGAACAGCGCACGCTGACCGACAAAGGCATCTTTTACACCGCTGGCGGATTGCCGCGTGCCGAGCGTGAACTGGCGGCCACCGTGGTCAGTAAAGTGAATGGCTGCATCTTCTGCGCCTCTGTCCATGCGCGCAAAGCCAGCCAGTTATCAAAAGACGATGCGGCAGTACAAAAGCTGCTGAATGTGGCACCGGGCGCAGAGTTGGCACACGGCCAGTCACCACGCTGGGCCGCGATGATTGACCTGGCTGCGACACTTTCCATTACCCCCGCTGCCGCCAGCCTGCAACAGGTGCAGACATTACGCGATCAGGGCTTCACCACGCTGGAACTGCTTGATGTGATCCAGTCCGCTGCTTTCTTTGCCTGGGCAAACCGTTTGATGTTGACGCTGGGCGAGCCTTTTTTACCTGAACACTCACAAGGATGACCATGACCGGGCAAACCCACTCCACCCAACATTTTCACATCACCCTGACCGGTAAAGGTGCGCATGCCGCACGGCCACATGAAGGCATTGATGTGATTGTGATCGGCAGCCATATCATTTCTGCGCTTTATGCACTCCCC
The DNA here is from genome assembly GCF_011752685.1 of Candidatus Pantoea communis. NCBI lineage: Bacteria > Pseudomonadati > Pseudomonadota > Gammaproteobacteria > Enterobacterales > Erwiniaceae > Pantoea > Candidatus Pantoea communis. The sequence goes on along the minus strand of NZ_VWXC01000011.1, from coordinate 81,278 downwards.
AGTCGTCATCGACAATGGACGCTTGGCGTTACGCGTTTAACGGCGGGTAATAGCTGGAATGTGCTGCCTCAGACGGCGGAGATCGAGGGCATCGTGCGCAGTCAGGATCAGCACACCGATACGCAAATCACCATCCTGATTGCCGGCATTGCCGCCGGTTTTGGCGCGGAAACGCACGTCCACTGGCAGCCACTGTCAGCATCCGAACCGGACGCGCCAGCATGGGCGCGGTGACCATAAGAGCAAGGAGGAAAGCGATGGCGATTTCCGTACCGATTCCCCGTCTGGATCACGTGGTGATCAACGTGGCCGATCAGTTAGATGAGGCCAGTGCGCTTTTTCGTCGGTTGGGGTTTCAGCTCACCGACCGCGGCCACCATTCGCTCGGATCCAGTAATCATCTGGCCGTGTTTGGTGATAACTATCTTGAGCTGCTCGGCTTCGAGCCGGGGCGTGCCAGTTTACGTCAGGATGTGTGGCAGTCACCCATTGGCCTGAGCGGGTTGGTGTGGAAGACCGAGGATGCCGATGCAGTATGGCGTTATCTTGAGAGCCAGGACATTGATGGCGTTCTGCCTGCCAGCTTCTTCCGTCCGGTGCAGTTGCCGGATGGCAATGAGGATCAGGCACGTTTCCGCACCGTGCAATTACGACCGGCGCTGGTGCCGAATGGGCGCAGTTTCTTCTGCCAGCACGAGACCCCACACGCGGTATGGCAGGATGCATGGCGTCAGCATCCCAATGGCGTGACTGATATTGTCGAGTTTGTGGTGGTGGCGCAGGATCCTGCGGCGGCAGCACAACCTTACAGTCGGCTGTTTGGGGCGAATGCGCTCACCGCCTGCCAGCAAGGTGCCTTCGTATTAAAAGCCGGCGTGGCGACGGTGCGCTTCGCGGCTGCCGGCTATGTCACACAACGTTTCGCTGGATTACCACCCGATTACAACGGCAGTGCACGCATGGCGGCGTTAAGCTTACGCAGTGTGGATCTGCGCAAGGTAAAAGCCAGTTTGCTGCTGGGCGATATCCCGTTCCACGAAGAGGAATCCGCGCTGATCGTCAGCGCTGAGCATGCTTTTGGCGTGGCGCTGCGGTTTCAGCAGTAATCTCTAAATTCAACGGCGGCCCAGAGGGCCGCGCCCTACCCAATTAAATCCCGATCTTCAGCTGTGCACGCGCAGTATAGAAACGGCGATACGACAAATACGCGGCAATGATGGTCGAGAGGCTGGCGGTACCGATCAGCATAAAGGTCACCATAATCTGGTATTTAATCGCTTTCACCGGATCGATTCCGGCAAAAATCAATCCTGACATCATGCCGGGAAGACTCACCAGCCCCACGGTTTTTGCGGCATCGACTGTCGGGATCATTGCCGCGCGGATGCTGTCACGAATCAACCGACCCGAGGCGAGCTTCACCGAAGCGCCCAGACTCAGCATCTCCAGAATCTTCTGCCGATTATCGCTAAACCTCTGATTGAGATTGGTGAAACACAGACCCACTGCCACCATCGCGTTGCCCGCAATCATGCCGGAAATCGGGATCACCTGCATCGGGATAAACTCAATGGCGCCACTCAATAACAAGATTGTAAGGGTGAGCGAAGTGCCGGTGGTGATCGCCACGAAGGAGATCGCTAGCGCGTGGTCGATGTTGCGGCTGCGTTTGCGCGCGTTCAGTGCCGCATTCACGCAGATAAAAAGCACCATCAGGATAGTCAGCCAGCGGTTGTTGAGGTCAAAGATCGACTTCAACACGTAACCCACAATCACTAACTGTACAATGGCCCGGCACACGCTCCAGATGATGTCTTTGCTCATGCCGAGCTTCTCTTTCTGGCTGATGATCAGTGCGATTACCACCAGCATCAGCGACAACAGCAATGAGCTGTCGGTAATATTATGCTGACTCATGCGACTCTCCTCTTTCCGGCGCCGTCAGTCGCAGCACTTTCTCTGCATGCTGGATCTCATCGGGATCGTGACTGATCCACACCACCGCCAACTGTTGCTCCTGCACCCGCTGCTGAATCAGCTGCTGGACAAGTGTCTTGTTCTCTTCGTCCAGTGCGCTCGTCACCTCATCTAACAGCAACACTTTGGGCAAGAATTGCAGATTGCGCAGTAAACCCACGCGCTGTTTCTCACCTCCTGACAGCTGTTCAACCGGTTTATCCAGCATCTCAGCATCCAGATGCACGCTCTCCAGAGACGCCATCAGCGCCTCGCGTGGCGGCTTCTGTTGCCGGATTTGCCACGGCAGCGCCAGATTGTCATACACTGTCTCGCCAAACAGCTGCGGCGTTTGAAAACAGTACGATACCTGCTGGCGATACAGCTCGGCTTTTATCGTGGCGATATCACGGTTCTTAAAGCGGATCTGTCCAGCGGTGGGGGCCAGTAGCGAGGCCAGAATCTTCAACAGCGTGCTTTTTCCACTGCCTGAGGGCCCGGTCAGCAGCAAAAAATCACCGGCGTTAAGTTGCAGTGAAACAGGTGCCAGTAAGGTTCGCCCTTGCATAGCATAAGTAACCCTCTGCACTTCAAGCAGAGAAGAATCGCTGGTCATGTTCGCTTCCAAAATAGGTTCAGGACTTGTTGGTTTTGCGCGCGCCGGGGCGCGTCAAGGCATTACTGATCTCATACAGTTTGCTCATGCTTTCCATGGTGGCAACCGGCGTGGTGGCCGCCAACCCCAGCACTAAAATTTCCAGACAGATCATTGGCGTAGTGTGTACCGGCATTTTATCCGCGTCACGACTGCGGGGGATCTCAATGGTGACATCAGAGCGTTGGGCAAAGATGCTGTCTGGCGCGCCAGTGAGCACAATGATTTTCAATCCCAGCCGCTGAGCCTCGGCCAGCGTTACCAGCCCTTCCGGATGCGCGCTACTTTGTACCAGCATGATCAACACATCGGCATGGCGCATCTCGGCAATTTGTTCGCTGAGGGCAATGCCGGTGCGATTCAGGACATATGAGGATGTGCCATTACGTTTGAACAGACGGGCTGTGTAGTCGGCCAGTATTGCAGACGCACCAATGCCGAAAATAGCCACGCGATCCGCCTGCTGCAAAAGGTCGATCGCCTGCTGAATCGCCTGGCGATTGGCGCTGGAGGCAAGCATATCGCAGCTAATACGATAACTATCCAGCACAAAATCAACACTGCCTTTGGCATCCTGTGACAAGGCATTCACCGTGGAAGCCACGCGTGCCGGCGAGCGCTGTGTGACGCCCAGGAACTCCGCCATCACAATCTTCAAGTCGCGGAAACCGGAGAATCCTAACGCCTGAATGGCGCGGATCACTGTGGCATCCGAGGTTTGGGTATCGATGGCAATGCCCAGCGCGGTTTTATCCAGTACCACACTCCGGTGCTGATGGATGTAATTCGCCACTTTAAACAGGCGCGGCGTGAGCTGATGTTTAGCGGTGTGAAAACGCTCACCGTAGAGATCGTAGGGCCGCTTGCTGGTTTTAGGCACGGAATCAGTCACGGTTAAAACACCTTGTTAATAAGTAAGTTACGCTGCCAGACGCGACCTTCGCAACGTCACGCAGCGCGAGAGTAATCCAGAACAGGTCACGAAGCAAAGCGTGAATGCGCCTTTACCCCTTCACAAAAGAGGCAGCAGTAAACGTATTATTCCGATGAAAATTAAGAATACCTTAATTTAATTAAAATAAATGAATACCTCCAATCTATTAACGCCACTGGAGAGTGAGAGGCGAGCGTCGATAAAATGTAGTCAAATTAAATCATGATTAATGAAACTACATTCACTACTACATTTTTAGAATAATACTAAATAAAACAGTGCATTTAAAAACTACATATCAACGGCAGTTGCATGAAGCAGGTGTTTTATGCCGCAGAATCCAATAAAAAAATAATCAATAAAATACGTCAATGAGATGAAAAATCGGCATTATTTTGTTGTAAATGGAAATCAATCTCATTACCATCCGCTCTTCTGAATATTTCCCTTTTTGATGCGGATTTAACTTAATGAAGTATCTTTGCTTATTTTCATCAGCGGTAAAATATACGCTCTCTGGCTCTCAGGTATTACTGGCTTCCACCCTGCTGTACAGTTATTCAGCCAGCGGCGCGGATCAAACCTTGACCGTGACAGCCGCTTCGGAAACCACCTCCAGCAGCTACAACCAGGACGATGCGGCGGCGACACTGCGCACCTCAACGCCACGCAACGAAACACCGCAGTCAATCAGCGTGGTGACGCCACAAGTGATGAAGGATTATCAGGTCACCAGCCTGAATGATGCGGTGAAATTCGTCAGTGGCGTCACCCAGGGCAATACCCTGGGCGGTACTGAAGATGGTTTTGTTAAGCGTGGTTTCGGCTCCAACACCGACGGTTCAATCTTCATCGACGGCGTACGCAGTAACCAGGGTCTGACCATGGATGCCAGCATCGATCATGTTGAGGTGCTGAAAGGATCCTCATCGCTGCTGTACGGCATTCTGAATCCCGGCGGCATTATCAATCTGGTGAGTAAAAAGCCGCAATACGAGTGGAACACCCACATCAGCGGTGAATCCAGCAGTTACGGCGGTGGCACTGGCATGGTCGATATCACCGGTCCACTCGGTAACGGCTTTGCTTTCCGCATGGTGGCTGAACGTCAGCGCGAGGATTACTGGCGTAATTTTGGCGTTAACGAACATACCCTGCTGGCGCCGTCATTAAGCTGGTACGGCGATCGCGCGTCCTTCAACATCAGCTACGTCGAGTATAAATACGATGTGCCCTACGACCGTGGTACGGCGTTTATTGGCGGGAAACCCGTCGATATTCCTTACAACCGTCGTCTCGACGACAATGCGAACCATGCCTGGGGCAAAAACAAGCGCCTGAACGTCTCATACGGTTACAACCTCAATGATGTCTGGGATACGCATCTCAACTACGGCTGGATGCAGCGCCGTTATGACAGTAACGAAGTGCGCGCCACCGCCATCAACACCACGACCGGTATCGTTTCGCGCCGTGCTGATGCTAACCGCGGCTTCAACCATCAGACGGAATATGTCTCCTGGGATATCAGCGGTTCTCCCACTATCGCGGGCATGCAGCACGACTTGTTGGTGGGTGTCGATTATGAGCAGAACGAAACCTATAAAGCGCGATCTTATCGCGGCACTGTTTCACGCACCTTCAATATGTACGACCCGGTGTACGGCGAAGAGCCGATCGTCAGCGACAGCACCTATAACGATGCACTGAGCAATCTGCGCACCAATCTTTATAGCCGCTCGGTGTTTGCCAAAGACAGCATTCATCTGACGGATAAATGGATTGCAGTGTTGGGTGGCCGTTTCCAGCGCTATACCCAAACCTCCAGCAACGGCTTTATCGATCCAGAAACCACACTCAACGATCGCGGCAACGCTTTCCTGCCGCAGTTGGGGGTGGTGTACAAAGTATTGCCGGATGTCTCACTGTACGGCAGCTACAGCAAATCGTTTACGCCATCAACCCAAACCGACGATGACGGCAACGTGGCGTCCACCGAGAAAGGCACCACCTGGGAAGTCGGTTCTAAATGGCAGGTTGCGCCCAATCTGGCGGCCACACTGGCGCTGTACCGCATTGATGAAGAGGACATGTCGATTTTCATTAACGGCGTGACGCGCAACATTCCCAAAGCACGCTCGACCGGTGCGGAGCTGGAGGTCAACGGCGAGTTTGCGCCTGACTGGAACCTGATCGCCAACTACAGCTACGACAAAACTGAGATTGTTTCCGACAACGTGAATCCTGACAACGTCGGCAACCGTCTGGTGAACGCCCCGACCAATATGGGCAGCCTGTATCTCAGCCACACCCTGCGTTTCTCCTGGCTGCCGGGTGAACTGCGCCTGGGCGGCGGCGGACGCTATGTCGGTACTCGTGCTGGCGATCCGGAAAACAGCTTCGTGATGCCCGCCTATACCGTGGCCGATGCCTTTATCGCCTGGGACAGCCAGTTGATCGGTAAACACACCCAGCTGAAGCTCAACGTGAAAAACCTGTTCAACCGCGAATACTATGAATCCAGTGCCGGGAATCTGCGCGTGATTGAAGGGGAACCGCGCGTTATGTACTTACAGGCCGCTGTCGACTTCTAATCTGCTGCGCTCCGCCTTTCAGGGCGGAGCCTACTGTGAGCAATGCGATGAAAAGAGTGCTACTGACTTTGCTGCTGTTATTGCCACTGGCGGCGCAGAGCAAAACCCTGACGGATAGCCTGCAACGCCAGGTGAAGGTTCCGGATAATCCACAGCGGATTGTGATTGGCGAAAGCCGGATGATCTATACCCTCGCCCTGGTGGAAGACGGCAACCCGGCGAAACGGGTGGTGGGCTGGCCTGCAGATCTGCGCAATCTGGATAAACAGACCTGGGATCGTTACGTCAAAGCCTTCCCGGAGATTGGCAAGATTACCCAGATTGGCAACTCTAACTTTTCGCAGCTGAATGTAGAGAAGATTATCGCGCTGCAGCCGGATTTGGTGATCCTGCCGGTGTATGCGCGTACTCCGCCCAATAACTCGCAGTTTATGCTGCAGCTACAGGCCGCGAATATCCCAGTGTTGTTTCTCGATTTCCGCGTTGATCCGCTGACGAATACCGTTGCCAGTCTGCGTACGCTCGGTGCAGCACTCAATGATGAAGCCAAAAGCGAACGCTTTATCGCGTTCTATCAGCAGCACATGCAGCGTATTCGCGATCGCTTAGCCAACTGGCACGGTACGCGGCCGAAAGTGATGCTGCAATTACATCTGGGTAAGAAAGCCGAATGCTGTACCACGGTGGCGCATGGCAATCTGGCGGATTTGATCGCCTTCGCCGGGGGCGAAAATATTGCCGCCGGTCGCTTCCCCGCCGTGTTTGGTCAGCTCAACCCGGAAGCGGTGATTGCCGCTAATCCCGATATCTATATCGCCACCGGATCTTCGGGCCCGGAAGAGACCAGCGCGCTACAACTCGGGCCACTGGTGAATGCGGAACAAGCCAAAACCACCTTCCTGCGTGCGTTAGCCCAGGACAGCACGGTCTCGGCCCTGCCCGCCGTGCAACAGCAGCGCGCCGCCGCCTTCTGGCAAAACTTCTACATGAGCCCATGGCATCTGCTGGCCGCCGAATTTTTTGCCAAAACGTTCCATCCACAGCTGTTCCACGATATGTCACCCAATGACACGCTGTGGGAGATGAACCAGCAATTTCTGCCCATCCCGGAAACAGGCACTTACTGGACGCACAATTGATTTTTCGCGGTAACTGGCGCACAGGGTTTAGCCCTAAGGTTGAGTTAATCTTGATTCGCGAAAATAGCCTCATGACCACGAGGATATTTTTATGAAATCGATGTTTGTTCATCCCGCCAGCGAGTATCTGGCGATTGCAGTGAGCCTGTTCGCCGTCGTGAGTTTTCTGACTATCTGGTTCACCCGCTAAAACGCCACACTGTGGCGTTTTTCTTTTTGTAACCCACTGAAGTATCTGTGCATCTGAAGATGACAAATTTGTCATCTGCCTCTTTCCATTCTGTTCGGTGGCCTTCGATAAACTTGTGAAAAATGACAACGCTCGTCGAGGCACCATGGCTTTTCAATCTAAACACTCCCTTCTGCTGATGGTCGGCTTGATCGTCGGCGGGAGCGGCTGGTATTTCTGGCCGAAACAACCGGCCGATGCGGCCGTGAAACCCGCCCACGCCCCGGTGCTGGTGAGCATGATCAGTGCCACGGTGAAACCGCTACCGATTACGCTGGCAACACAGGGCCATGTGGTGCCACTCAACCAGGTGGATATCCAGGCGCAACTCACTGGCACGGTGAAAAGTGTCGATTTCCATGAAGGGGATTTCGTTAAAGCCGGGCAGCAACTGTTTACGCTTGATGATGCCAGCCAGCAGGCCGCCTATGATCGGGCGGTGGCCGCGGCAGGGGAATCCAAAGCGTTGCTGGTGAAAGCACAGAATGATCTGCAACGCGGTCGCCTGTTAAAAGCGAAAAACTACATCTCTTTGTCTGACTGGGACACGCTGCAAAGTAACCTTCAGCAGTATCAGGCTCAGTTCAAGGCCGCACAGCAAGATGTGCAAACTGCACAGGTCAACCTCGGCTATACGCGCATTACCGCACCTGTTGGTGGAAAAACCGGGGCGCTGAATGTGCATCCCGGCAGCCTGGTGCAACCCGGCAGTACCTTACCACTGGTATCACTCATTCAGTTCGATCCGATTGGTGTCGCGTTTACCCTGCCCGAGAACGATTTGAAACCGGTACTGGCAGCACAAACCCAGGGACCGGTGACCGTCTGGGTGGAGGACGCCAGCGGTAAGCCGACGCCAGGCACTCTCGACTTTATTGATAACAGCGTCAGCACCACCAGCGGCACCATTACGCTCAAAGCCCACTTCGATAACCATCAGCACCTGCTGTGGCCCGGTCTGTTCCAGAACGTCAAAGTTGATGCGGGCGTCACGCCCGATGCCGTGGTTTTGCCGCCGCAAGCCGTGCAAAACGGCCCCGATGGTCACTTCGTCTATGTGATTGATGGGCACAACCAGGCGCAAGCACAAACCATTACACTGCTGCGCGTGCAGCAGTCGCTGGCGGTGATCAATGGACTCGCGCAAGGCACTAAAGTGGTGAATGAAGGTGCGAATAACTTACGCCCCGGCATGACGGTGCAAATCGCCAGCAACATTGATAAGGCGGTAATGCAGCCATGACCTTCTCTGAACGCTGTTTGCAGCGGCCGATAGCCGTGCTGTTGTTTTGGATCGCCATCATGGTGGCAGGTGCAGTGTGCTGGCAGCATTTGCCGGTGGCCGCCCTGCCCACATTTGATACGCCCACCATCAAAGTGAACGCCTCACTGTCAGGTGCCAGCCCGGAAACCATGGCTTCCTCAGTAGCCACCCCGCTGGAGAAGAATCTGGCGACTATTCCGGGTGTGGCGACCATGACGTCGACCAACCTCGAAGGCGCCACCACCATCGTGCTGGAGTTCGATCCCTCGGTTAACATCGATTCGGCCTCGGTTGATGTTCAAGCCGCGCTGTATCAGTCACTGAAAAAACTGCCTTCGCAGATGACCACGCCGCCGACCTTCCGCAAAGTGAATCCCGCGGATGCGCCGATTGCACAGATCAGTCTGGATTCGCCCTCGATGACGCTCTCCGATCTCAACCGTTACTCGGACGATCTGATCTCGCCGTCGTTGTCGATGATCAAGGGCGTGGCGGAAGTCACGGTGATTGGTCAGAAGCGCTATGCCGTGCGCGTGGAAGTCGATCCCGCCAAGCTTGCTGCCACCAACATGACGCTGGAAGAACTGCACACCGCGCTGAAAGCAGCCAATGACAATTCCCCTGTGGGTGAGCTGGATGGCAAACGTCAGATGATGATGTTGCAGACCAGCGGCGACCTGCGTAATGCCAGCGACTTCAGTCAGGTGGTGGTGGCAACGCGCAATGGCCAGCCGGTCAGGCTTGCAGACATTGCCAGCGTGCAGGACAGCATCGAAAACACCCTGAGCCACAGTGCGGTGAATAATCACACCGCCATCGTGCTGAGTGTGACACGCCAGCCGGGTGCTAATCTGGTGGCGACGCTCGACACCATCAAGCAACTGTTACCAAAATTACAGCAGCAGATGCCCGCGTCGGTGCACATGCAGTTGCTGAATGACCGTTCGATCTCGGTACGCAACGCCATCCACGACGTCAACCTTACCCTGCTGCTGACCATTGCGCTGGTGATCATGGTGATCCTGCTGTTCCTGCGCCATGTGCGCGCCACGGTGATCCCGGCATTGAGCGTGCCGATTTCGCTGCTGGGTGCGTTTGGCCTGATGTATGCCTTTGGTTTGAGCCTCGATAACATTTCATTGATGGGATTGACCATCGCCGTCGGGCTGGTGGTGGATGATGCCATTGTGGTGCTGGAAAATATCATGCGCTACATCGAACAGGGTGAAGATCCTAAAAAGGCGGCGCTGAAAGGCGTCAGGGAAGTTGGCTTTACCGTGATTTCCATCTCGCTGTCGCTGGTGGCGGTTTTTATCCCCATCTTCTTTATGCCCGGCACCATGGGCCTGCTGTTCCATGAATTTGCCTGGGTGGTGTCACTGGCGATTCTGGTCTCGGCTGCCGCCTCACTCACCATCATCCCGCTGCTGGTGCCAATTTTGATGCGTCATGATCCTCATCACGCCAAACCTGAACCAACATGGAGCCGGCTGTTTGAGCGCGGGTTTGAGAACCTGCGCCAGCACTATGCGCGCGGATTGAATTGGGCGGTGGATCACCGCGCGGTCACGCTTTCGGTCGCGGTGCTAACCGTGGCGCTCACCGCCTGGCTGTATACCAGTGCACCCAAAGGTTTCTTCCCACAGGAGGATATCGGCCAGGTCACAGCGAATATCGATACGCCGCAGGATATGTCCTACGACGCGCGTAAAGAAGTGGCCTTCCAGTTGGGTAATACGCTGTTGAGGGACAGCGCGGTTGAGACATTGGTGACGAAAGTGGATCACGACACCACTCAGCTCAACATTACACTGAAGGACGCCAGCCAGCGTCCGGCCATGGCGCAAGTATTGCAGCAGATGCGCGCCGAAACCCACTACATGCCAGGTATTCAGGTGTTCTTCAGTCCGGTGCAGAACTTTAAGGTTGGAGGCCGTGCAGCGAAAAGTACTTATCAGTACACGCTGCAATCGGTGAGCAGCAGCAGCGGCTTAAGCCTCAACGACTACACTAATCAACTGATGGCGGAGATGAACAAGAGCGGCGTTTTTGTCGGTGTGAACAGTGATGCCCAGCTCAACGGTTTACAGGCCCAGCTCACCATTGACCGCAATAAAGCCTCACTGCTGGGCGTCGATCTCGACCAGATCCGCAGCAATTTGTACGCCGCCTTTGGCACATTGCAGGCTTCCACCATCTATGCACCGGAAGACAGCTATGAGGTGATCATGGAAGTGCAGCAACCGTTCCGTCAGAACGAGAGTGACCTGTCACAGATCTATGTCCGTTCTGCGTCGGGCGATCTGTTGCCGCTGTCGACTTTTACGCATATCAGCCGCGTACAGGGCGTCACCGCCGTGAACCATCAGGGCCAGTTGCCCGCGATCACCATTTCCTTTGACCTTGCGCCAGGCAAGTCTCTGTCCGATGCCACGCAAGCCATCAGTCAGGCGGAAAGCGCCATCAACCTGCCCGCCACGGTGTTTGGTAACTACGCCGGACAAGCGGCGCTGTTTCAGCAGTCGCAGAGCAGCCAGGTGTGGTTGATTGTGCTGGCGCTGGCTGTGATTTACGTGATTCTCGGTATGCTGTATGAAAGCTGGATCCACCCCATTACCATTCTGCTGGGCCTGCCCTCTGCAGCCGTTGGCGCGCTGCTGTCGCTCAGATTGATGGGACTGGATCTGACCTTTATTGCCATGATCGGCATTTTGCTACTGATTGGTATCGTGAAAAAGAACGCCATCATGATGATCGATTTTGCGCTTTCGGCACAGCGTGAGCAGGGGCTGAGCGCGCATGACGCGATCATTCAGGCCTGTTTGCAGCGCTTCCGTCCCATCATGATGACCACCCTGTGCGCCATCATGGGTGCGCTACCGATTGCCTGCGGCTGGGGTGCTGGCGCCGAGTTACGCCAGCCGATGGGCGTGGCCGTGGTCGGTGGCCTGGTGTTTTCACAATTCATCACCCTGTTTATCACGCCGGTACTGTATCTGCTGTTTGACCGTACCGGTTCGCGGCTGGATGCGCTGACCCACGCAACGGAGGAAGCATGAGACTGTTATTGGTAGAAGACCAGCAGATGGCGGCGGATTACATCGCCAAAGGCCTGCGCGAGAATGACTTTGTGGTGGATGTGGCCGCCAACGGTATTGATGGTCTGCACCTGCTGCTTACCCACGATTATGACCTTGCAATCCTCGATGTGATGTTGCCCGGTATCAATGGCTGGAAGCTACTGGAGATGGCGCGGCAAGCCGATCGCGCCACACCGGTCATGTTTCTCACCGCGCGAGACGATATTGAAGATCGCGTCAAAGGGCTGGAGCTGGGCGCGGAAGATTACCTGATCAAGCCCTTCTCTTTCAGTGAACTGCTGGCACGCGCGCGGGTGATCCTGCGCCGTCAGACGCCCAGTGCAGTGTTGAGCAGTGATGAATCCCAGTTGCAGATTGGCGGGCTGGTGCTGGACTTTGTGAAGCACAAAGTCTCACGCGAAGGCAACCGCATCGAGCTGACACAGAAAGAGTTTCTGCTGCTGAGCCTGTTGATGCGTCGCAGCGGTGAAGTGTTGTCACGTACGGTGATCGCCGAGCAGGTGTGGGACATGAATTTCGATCCTGAAACTAACGTGATTGACGTGGCGATCCGCCGTCTGCGCGGCAAAATTGATGATAACTACAAGGTAAAACTGCTGCACACCATCCGGGGTGCCGGTTATGTCCTGGAAGAAAAAGAGCATGCTGATACCCCGTAACGTCCCGATCACTTTTCGTCTCACCCTGTTCTTCTCTGTGGCGATGGCGATAGTCCTGTACAGCGTCTCCGGCCTGCTCTATCAAACGTTACGCGACCAGCTCAACAGCAAAGATGTCAATGAGTTGCGCAGCACGCTGCAGTTCCAGAAAGAGATTGCCAGCACCATTAGCGAACGTCAGGGGCCGCAGGAGCAGTGGCAAAAGGAGCTGTTCGAGTTCATCGCCGAGCAGGATCGCCTTTCGTTGCGCATTATCAGCCCCGACGGCAAGGTCTGGTCTCAGTCGAAAAATATGCGCGTACCGCAATCCGCCTATCCTGCCCCGACCAAAGACTTTAACTACCAGAGCTGGAAGCACCATGACGGTGAGCTGCACGAGAAGTATCTGATTACCGCCACCACTTTCCCGCTCAAAGACAAAGAGCTGTGGCTGGTGCAGGCCGCGCTCAACGTCTCACGCAATAATGAAATCATCGAAAATTACTGGGCGCGCATGCAGATTGCTGCTGCGCTGGCGATCCTGCTTTTTGCTGCCTGCGGCTATGGTCTGGCGCGTCGAGGCTTGCGTCCGCTGCGGGTGATCAGCCGCCAGATTGAAACCATCAACGTGGAAGAGCTGCACACGCGGTTGGCCACCGAGCGCTGGCCGTCAGAATTAATTGTGTTAGCCTCTTCGTTCGACAGTATGCTCACGCGACTGGAAGCCTCCTTTGCCCAGCTGACGCGCTTCTCTTCCGACCTCGCGCATGAGCTGCGCGCACCGATCAATAATTTGATTTTAGCAGCCAGCGTGACCCTGAATCAACCGCGCAGTGCGGCAGATTATCAGGAGACGTTAGAGGCGATAGTAGAAGAAGGTGAACGACTGTCGCGCACCGTCTCCTCGATGCTGTTTTTGGCGCGTGCCGATAACAGTCGCGAGCCGTTGAAAAAGGAGTCGCTGAACAGCGCCAATGAGTTCCGTCGTCTGATTGGCTTTTACGACATTCTGGCGGAGGAGAAGAACATCACGCTGATACAAACGGGCGATGAGTCATTTATCGCCGATCCGCTGCATTTTCAGCGCGCCATCTCTAACCTGCTGTCGAATGCTCTGCACTACACGCCCAATGGCGGTGAGATCATTTTGCGTGCGGTTCGCGAGCCCCACTGGCTGCATTTTAGCGTGCAGGATAATGGTGAAGGCATCGAACCCGAACATCTTCCGCATCTGTTTGAGCGTTTTTATCGTGCTGACCCTTCACGTACCAGCACCGAAAATACCGGCCTGGGATTGGCGATCGTGAAAACCATTGCAGAGTTACACGGCGGTAAAGTCGCGGTCATCAGCACACTCGGTAAAGGCAGCACCTTTACCTTCTCGATTCCGCAATAATATCGCCTGTCAAAATTGTCATCTTCAGGTTTGAGTGTGGTCACCACCACAGTGAGAAAATAACGCTATCAACACAACCGTTGTTATTAACCACAAGGTGACCACCATGAAACAGAAACTCGTAACGATTCTCTTAGCCGCGTTTTCCCTGCTGGCCGTTACCCAGGTTGAAGCCAATATGGGTGTCGAACGCACCGCCAATACCTGGCTATTAACCCCCGCCAGTTGGCATCCCGGCACACCGAATAAACTGTACGAGAATTATCCTTTCGATCTCGGCGAGCGGAAAATTAATATGGGAGATGAGGATCAACCCCGCCATTTTGATAATGACAACCAGCAACACCCTTTGATGGATAAATCGGTGCATTCTCCGGTCTATCAACAGCAATAAACTTACTCAATAGCTTGAGTAAGTTTAGCTAAAAAGGGCTCGATGTTAATGGCCATAACGCCTCTGCGGCTGCAAGGGCTATCCGCAGCGCTGAGGCTTTTACGTTGGGCCAGGAGTCTGGCCCATGGATGCGCAAGGCAGTTCGGGTTGGCCAGGACGGCCTTACCCGAACGTTCCGTTGGCACGACGTGAAAGCTGAAGGCACCGCGCTAGCGGCGCGAGGACGGCCCGGCAGTCGCAGAGGCGTTAAGGCCCGCACTCCGCCACCGCAACCACCACCACACCGCCGGCAAGCTCAGATACAGCGCAATCATAATCGACGTAAACAGATCCCCCGGCCAGTGCATACCCAGTGCCAGACGACTGATGATCACGCCATACGCCCAAAGCATAATAACGCCAGCCAGCAACCACTTACCGCGCGCCACCAGCAGCGCCACCGCCATAAGTGCCCAGGTAGCAGCAAAAATTGTATGACCTGAAGGAAACGCCGGATCGACCTGCTGCAGCCAGTGCTGCTTCTGCCAGTCCGGAATCTGGGTGTTATTAGCCAACCGTTGGGTAATCAGCTGCTGCCGCTGGACAGGAGCATCCTGATAAAAGTGACGACCGATCTCAGTGTCCGTCTGACTCAGCCACACCACATAGGGGCGTGGCTCCTGGTTAGTCTTTTTAATTTCGCTTACCGCCACTTGCCCGACGATCACCGGCAACAGCATCACCAGCGCAAATTTAAGCCACTCTCCCCGGCGAATATTTAAGGTATAAATCAAAACAAACAGCATTAACGCCGAAGTGATAAAGCCAAAAGGTTTACTCACGGTCTGCGTCAGCAAATAAAACCACCATAATAGCGCGGATTGATCGTTGGCATTCCAGCTCCAGTGAATGCCCCAGGCAAATAACGGAATAGCAAACAACAATGCACAACTGATGAACAGCGCAATATAAGGGCTGCGTAAAAATCGCATCGGTTTAATCATCCGTCAATTAATGTTTTACGCGCGTGAGCTTTAAATACCCCAATAAATAAGTATGCAAATTGCAGAGTTTATCAAACAGCGGTGTGAGTAGCGGTTCCGCTTTATTCACAGCGAATGCACATCCCAGTGCCACCAGCACCGAACCCAACATATCGCCGGGGAAATGCACCCCCATATAGATTCGACCCCAGGCAATAAATCCGCTCATCACCAGCAGCACGGCACCTGATATCTGCCGTTGGCTAAATAACAAGCTCATCGTAATCGCACAGGCCAGTGTCATATGATCGCTCGGGAATGAAGCGTCTGCGACGTGGGAAATAAAGGTGTGGCCGATCGGCACCATAAAGGGGCGTGGATGCGGGAAGAAATCCCCGATGATCACGTTGATACTCAAGGCTATCAGTGACGTCAATAAAGCGGACAACGCCACCTGTTGATGATTGCGATTAAAACTAAACCAATAAATCAGTAACGCCAGCGGGTAGATAAATATCAGCCACGACGCGCAGGCATTGCCAAAACTCAGCATTGCCGTCGATGCATGTGCCGGCGCATTTAACAGCAGAAAAACCGTGTCGTTAATATTTTCCGCGTTCTCAGATGTCAGAAACATCGCTATCTCCTTGTAATCAATTAAGCCAGTGGCAGGGAAACACTTACCTTTAAACCTGACGGGAAGCGTGAGGCGGGAGCGAGTACCACCTCACCCTGCATACGAACCAGCATGGCGTGGACAATCGACAGACCTAAGCCTGAGCCGTTGGCGTCATTGCCTTCCATGCGATAAAAAGCGTCAAACACTCGCGTGTGTTTATCAGCGGGAATACCGGGGCCGGAATCTTCGACGGTGATCAACACCTGTCCGTGATGCTTTACGATAGCCATATCGATGCATCCACCTTCCGGCGTGTATTGAATAGCGTTGTGCAACAGGTTGCGCAGCACGGTATAGAGATCAGAGGGGCGAACCCTCACCACCGCATCACTGATGCTGAGAACCCCCAGATCCTGGGCTTTGTGCTCCGCTAACGGGTGCAGATCGGAAATCACCTGTTTCACCACCGCGAACACTTGTGTGCGCTCGACCGGCGGCAGTGCCACCGCTTCCCCACTCTGGGCGCGGCTTAAGGTCAGCAGTTGCTCCACCAGCCAGCTGGCACGCTCCATACCGGCACGTAGATCGCGCAGCCGATGCTGGCTCTCAGGTGGAAGTTCGCTGCTTGCCAGCCGCTCGGATTGCAGCATCAGCGCGGTTAATGGGGAGCGCAGCTCGTGAGCGGCATCGGCGACAAAGCGTCGTTGCAACGTGATAGCGTCAGAAGAACGTTGCAGCAGGCGATTGATCGCCGTGATAAAGGGCTGGATTTCACGGGGAATGGTTGCGCCATTCAGCGACATTGCGGCACTGTCGCGCTGCTGATCGACCTCTGCGGCCAACTGTCTGATGGGCCTGAATATCTTCTTCACCAGATCGGCGATCAAATACAGCAATACCGGGAACAGAATGCCAAACGGCACCAGTGTGCGTAGCGCGGAAGACAGTGCGACACTTTCCTGTACTGAAGCACGCTGTGCCACCGCGACGCGCACGCCACCCGCCATATTTTCTATCAGCACGCGGTAGCTTTGTTGATTCACTTTCAAGGTGTGAAAACCCACATCCAAATGCGTGGGCAGCGGAAAATCAGCGGCTGGCTCAGCATCAGGCATGATGAAGTGCACCACAATGCGTGATGCCTCTTCATCCTGTAGCGGTGGGCTAATGAAACTGCCGTTGCCGGGCGTCAGCATCCCGTCTTTGGCGAGACTGGCGATTTGCTGCAGCGACGAATCCTGCAACTCATGTGCTTCATCCCACGCAGAGAGAAATCCCAGTACGCCGCTGAGAAAGGCGATGCTGCCAACGGCGACACACAGCACCAGCGACAACCGCAACTGCACGGATTCACTCAGGCGTCTTTTGAGACTTTCCATCCCACGCCCCGCACGTTCTGAATCGCATCGCTACCGAGCTTTTTCCGCAGCGAGTGAATGAAATACTCAATCGCGTTGCTCTCGACTTCCTCGCCCCAGCCGTAGATTTTGCTTTCTAACTCACTGCGCGAAAAAATCTGACCGGGCTGGGCGATCAGCGCCTGCAACAGCGCATACTCACGAGCCGACAGCGTGTGGGTTTCGTCACGTTGCAGATGGCACACCTGGCGGGTTGCCGGGTTCAGCGTTAACAGACCATTGCTCATCAACGGCGCGGCATTACCTGCTTTGCGCCGCATCACCGCACGCGCACGCGCCAGCAGTTCACTCATGGCAAAGGGCTTGAGCACATAATCGTCGGCACCCGCGTCCAGGCCATTCAGGCGATCTTCCAGTGCATCGCGGGCGGTCACGATCAGTAGTGGCACCTGGTTGCCCTGCAGACGCAGTTGTTGCAGCACTTCCACGCCATCGCGACGCGGTAAACCCAGATCGAGCAGCACCAAATCGTAGCTGTGCGTGGCCAGACTCAGCAGCGCCTGTTCGCCATCACGTACCCAATCGGCTGCGTAGGCGGCATCCTTTAGCGCCGCATAGACCGCATCCCCGATCATGCGGTCATCCTCGACCAGCAGCACTCTCATGACTCTTCCTGCTGAGCAGGACGTATCACCGCAGTCAGCACCGGCAGCAGTGAAACGCCAATAATGCCGAGCGCCAGCCACTCGCGGTGATCGCGCACCCAGGGCATATCGCCAAGGAAATAACCGAGCGCAATAAAACCGCCACACCAGGCCAGTCCACCGGCGAAGTTCCACAGCAGGAATGTCGAACGAGGCATGGATGACAGGCCGGCAATAAACGGCGCGAGCGTCCGCACAATCGGCACGAAGCGACCGATAAACACGGTGGCGGCGCCATATTTGCGAAAGAAGGCTTCCGTCTTTTCACGATGCTGAACTTTCAGCCACTGGCGCCGTAAAATAAACCGCCCCACCGCACCTTTGCCAATATGGTAATTCAGCGTATCGCCGATAAACGCGGCAACGGTTAACAGGGCGATCACCGTGACAGGTGAAAGAGAGGTGGCCGGTAAAAAGGCGCCTGTGGTGAATAACAACGAATCACCTGGCAGAAACGGCAAAATGACTAAACCGGTTTCGCATAAAATCATCACCGCAACGATCGCCACCACCCACAACGGGTCGGCGTTGACCAGAGCAATCAGGTGACTGCCCGAGAGATAATCCATCAGATGCTGAAGCATATATTCAATCCTGATCGGGTTAGAGTTTGGATATCTGGCGCGAAGAGTGGCCGTAGAGCGTTGATGCGCCGATTAATATCGCCATCGCCAGCAGGAAAATAATATTGACCGGCGTGGTGCCGTAACCCAATCCGCCCTCTTTAATCGGTTGAGAGAACAGATCGGCGAGGGAGGCGCCTAATGGGCGCGTCAGCACATAAACCGTCCAGAAACAGGCCACGCTGCTGAGCCTGCCGATACGCCAGAGCGCCGCAGTTGCCGCAATCAGCACCGCAAACAGCAGGGTGGTGGTCAGGTAACCAAGCGATAATCTTTCTGCTAACGCATCACCCAGCGCCGTACCAAACGCGAAGGTGATCATAATGGCGAGCCAGTAATAGATTTCACGACCTTTGGTATTGATGGATGAGAATTCCAGCGTGCCTTCAGTGCGATGCCAAAACATCAACACCATCACCAGGCCCGATCCAAACATCGCCACTGAATAGAGCAGTGGCACCTGCATTTGATCGGTCAAATAGTCAGTGAGTAAGGTCCCGGTAATGCTCACCATTAACACCGTCAGCCAATAAAGCCATGGGATATAACGGGGTGCGCGCAGCTGAAATAGCAGGATGAATAAAAACAGCAGTGCAGAAATAAGGGATGTGCCGGTAAGCCCAAAGCCCAGCCCAAAGTTGATCCAGTCAGCGCCGGTTTCACCGACCGTCGTCGACATCATTTTTAGCACCCAAAACAACAACGTGGCTTGCGGTACTTTCGCTTTTAATTCTGAGAAGGTGTCAGTCATGATCGGTTTCCCCGTCAACATATTGCGCTCATGATGACCGGGTAAACTTAAATCTCCCTTAAAAGGGAAAAATAGTTTTTCCGCTTGTGATTATCTTTTTCTGAAAACTGAATAAATGAATCTCTTTCTTAATGTTCAATTAAGGATTTCATGAGCGCATCCCTGAAAAATGATTTATTAGTCCAATAGTGAGAGTGAAATAATTTATCGAAGAAATGAATAATTTAACTAAGGTCACAAAAGCTGTAAAAACTTTACAGAGCGGATTGCATCGGGGTCGCAATGGGTTACTGTTAAATTCTTGTAACAAATGTAACCAAAAGGATCTGTATGAAAACCTCACTGCGTTTTTTAACAACCGCTGTAATGGCTGGGCTCTCCTTCTCTGCGCTCGCCGCTGTGCCTGCTGGTTATCCCGCTGAGTATCAAAAAGTCATTGATGCGGCGAAAAAAGAGGGAAAGGTGGTGGTGTATTCGACCACTGACACTAAGGCTGCTGGCCCGTTGATTAAAGGCTTTGAGTCGCTCTATCCGGGCATCAAAGTTGAATATAACGACATGAACAGCACCGAACTCTACAATCGTTACATCAGTGAACAAGCCTCCGGCAGCGGCAGCGGTGATGTGGTGTGGAGCTCATCCATGGATACCGCGTTGAAGCTGGCCACCGACTACGCTGCGGAATATGCCTCTCCTGAGCAGGGAAAAATTCCAAAATGGGCGGTGTGGCAAAATAAAGCCTACGGCACGACCTACGAACCGGTGGTGTTTATTTACAACAATAAACTCATCCCAAAAGACACCGCGCCTGACTCTCACACCGCACTGGCTAAAATGATTGCAGCCGATCCGGCTAAATTCAAAAATAAAGTGACCACTTACGATATTGAAAAATCAGGATTAGGTTTCATGCTGACGGTTCAGGACAGCAAAGTGGATCCGCAATACAAAGAAAACCTGGCGGGGATGGCGAAAGGGGGTCTGACGGTACAATCTTCGACCGGCACGATGATGGAGCGCGTCTCTTCAGGCGAGAATTTGATTGGCTTTAATATTCTCGGTTCTTATGCGGAAGCCCGAGCGAAGAACGATCCGGCATTGGGCATCGCTTACCCGAAAGATTATATCCTGGTGCTGTCTCGCGTTTCGTTTATCACCGAAGAGGGTGAGCATGAGAACGCCGCTAAATTGTGGCTGGATTATGTATTGTCAGAAAAGGGACAGAGTATTCTGGCAAATCAGGCGGACATCCCTTCCCTGCGTAATGATATTGAAGGCAAAAACGATATTGACGGTATGACCAAAATGTTGGGCAACGCCTTGAAGCCGATTCCGGTGGATGAATCTCTGCTGGAATATCTGGAACCGGCAAAACGCCTGGAATTTATTAAACAGTGGCGTACCGCCGCCGGGAAATAATGCTCCCCACGTTATGCGCTCGTCGCGGCGCATAACATCTCCTTTCGCCTCCGGTGTATGATAGGGTTGGCATATGAGCAGGTTACTGAAAAAGTGGCAGAGTTTGCCACGTGCATTGATTGTTCTGATCACGGCTTTGGTTATTTACGTGCCGCTGATGTTTATTGTGGTGCAGAGTTTTCTCTCCGCGCCGTTCTTTGCCAAAAAGAAAGAGCTGACTCTCGGTTCTTTTGGATTTATTTTCTCCGATCCTGATTTTTATAAGGCGCTGGAGTCGGGCTTTATTCTGGCGTTTGGTCTGGTGATCATTGCTATTCCACTCGGCGGTATTTTGGCCTTCCTGATGGTCAGAACCAACTTGCCAGGACGCCGCCTGATTGAGCCGTTGATTCTGGTACCGATCTTTGTCTCACCGATGGTGCTGGCCTTTGGCTATGTGGTTGCCGCCGGGCCGGTGGGATTCTTGTCTCAATGGGCGAATCAACTGTTTGGCGTGGTGCCGTGGAACATCTACTCGATGACCAGCATCGTGGTGATCGCCGGACTCACCCACGTGCCGCACGCCTATCTCTATATCTCATCGGCACTGCGCAGCGTCAGCTCCGATGTGGAGGAAGCCGCGCGCACTGTCGGCGCTTCACCGTTGCAGGTCATGACTTCTGTCAGCCTGCCGATGGTGCGCCCTTCGATTCTGTATGCCTGTGTGCTGCTGTTCTTCCTGGGGTTAGAGGTGTTCGGCCTGATGCTGGTACTGGGCGATCCGGAAGGCAACATGGTGCTCGCCACCTATCTGTATAAGCTGACCAACAAACTCGGCACGCCTTCATACCACCTGATGGCCGCCGTGGCGGTGGTGCTGATCTGCTTTACCGTGCCGCTGGTGATGCTGCAGCGCTGGCTGATGCGCACCGCCAACCGTTTTGTCACCATGAAAGGCAAAGCGTCACAAGCGCGCGCCCTGCCGCTGGGTAAATGGCGCTGGATTGCGGGTGCGGTGGTGTTGGCCTGGCTGACCATCACCATCGGCGTACCGCTACTGGGCGTGGTGATGCGTGCGTTCATCTCGCATTGGGGCGTCGGCGTCTCACTGTGGGATGAAATATCCATCGCGACCTTCCGCAGTATCTGGGATCAACCCAATCTGTTGCGTGCCATCGTCAACTCGATGCTGATTGGGGTGATCGGCGGCGCGGTGGCGGTGATCTGTTATTTGTTTGTCGGCATCGCCATGCATCGCAAGCAGGATCAGGTTACACGCTTCCTGGATTACAGCGTGCTGGTGCCGCGTGCCGTGCCGGGTCTGTTAGCCGGTCTGGCTTTTCTCTGGGTGTTCCTGTTCATTCCGATGTGGCTCGATCAGTCCCTGAAAAACGGCTGGCTCTCCAGCCTGCCGGTTGCTGACTGGCTGCGTGAGAATTTTATCGTTTGGCTGCGTTCCCTGCGTCAAACCATCTTTAGCGTCTGGCTGGCTTACACCGTGGTGTGGATGGCTTATGGCTTGCGCCTGATCTCCTCAACGCTGTTGCAGGTCGGCCCGGAACTGGAAGAATCCGCACGCAGCGTGGGTGCCACCCCCGGACAAACCACGCGTCACGTGACCGTACCGCTGTCACGCCATGGCCTGATTGGCTCGTGGTTGCTGATGTTCCTGATTTTTGAGCGCGAATACTCAACGGGCGTGTATCTGCTGTCACCCGGCACCGAAACCATCGGTTCAATGCTGGTCTCACTGTGGTCAGCGGGCGCCATTGATATCGTGGCTGCGCTCTCCCTGATTAATATCGTGCTGGTGGTCATCGGCCTCGGCATCGCGTTACGCTTTGGAGTGAAATTACATGATTGAATTATCGGTAGATAACTTGCATCTGATGTACGGCGATAATCCTGTATTGAAAGGCGTATCGATGCAGTTGAAAAAAGGCGAAGTGGTTTCACTGCTGGGCCCATCCGGCAGCGGCAAAACCACCTTATTGCGTGCCGTGGCTGGTCTGGAAAAACCGTCACAGGGGCGCATTACTATCGGCAAAAATGTGGTGTTTGATGGCACGCCGAAAAGTGAAATCCCAGCTGAAGAGCGCAATCTCGGCCTGGTTTTTCAGTCCTACGCGCTGTGGCCGCACAAAACCGTATTTGAGAACGTGGCCTACCCGCTCAAGTTACGCAAAGTGGCCACAGCAGAGATTAATCAACGCGTTCAGGCGGTGTTGGATCAACTGGGGCTCGGGCATCTTGGCAAACGCCACCCGCATCAGCTTTCCGGCGGTCAGCAGCAGCGCGTGGCGATTGGTCGTGCGCTGGTCTATAACCCGCCCGTGATTTTGCTGGATGAGCCGCTCTCCAACCTGGATGCCAAATTGCGTGAAGAGGCGCGCGTGTTCTTGCGCGAGCTGATTATTCGTCTCGGACTGTCTGCCTTAATGGTGACGCATGACCAGAACGAAGCCATGGCGATCTCTGACCGTATTCTGTTGCTGAATAACGGCGTGATTGAACAGCAAGGCACACCGCAAGAGATGTACAGCCAGCCCTCAACGCTGTTTGCCGCTGAGTTTATGGGTAGCAATAACCGTCTGCACGGCAAAATCACCCACGTTGAAGGCGGCCGGGCGCGCATTGCCGGGGCAAAATGGGCGCTATGGGGTAAACCGAGTGGCGATGTGCGGGTTGGACAGGATGGGACAGCGGTGATTCGCGTCGAACGTATGAATATCGCTGACACCGCTGATGACAACGCACTTGAGCTGCCCTTGCTCACCAGTATGTATTTAGGCGATCGCTGGGAATACCTGTTCCGCACCGAAGGGGATGATTTTGCGCTGCGCGCGTATGGCAAGGAGTTCCGCGGGAATCAGCGCTTCCGCGTCTCACTGCCGAAAGAGGATCTGTGGATTTTCGCTAAAAGCTAACCCTTCCCTTAAATAAATTGTCCCCCTACTGCGCATCTGCGGTGGGGGGAAATTTAACGCATCTGTATTACACAAATTAACCAGAAATTCTTATCGCGTTGTGTAAGCCTGGCGAAAAATTCTATTTAGGTTGCTGGCGTGCTCCATTTATAGAATACTGTCGCGCCATGCATGTTTTAATGTCCAGGACGGATTTATGTCAGCATTCCCTTATTATGTCGCTTTAGCTTTACTGGTTTGTGTGGCGCTGGTCTGGAGCGGATTAATCCTGGATCTGTTTGGTATGCGATGCTGGATGCACCATGTGACTGATTTTATGGAAACCCAATTAAAAGGCTCAGAATCCTTGCAATGAGGGAGATTTAACTGAACTTATACCAGGACATTTCTTTATCATGACAAGTTTGTCATCTGGGCATAAAAGAATACGGCTTTAAGCTTTGCTTAAGAAATTGATGGTTGAATCACCTCCAATAACCCGGAGGTAATAATCGTGATCACAACGACGTATTCATTACTCAAAGAAAAAACCCGCTATTTACAGGCATTTTTCGCCAACCCGCGCGCTTTTGGTTCTATCGCACCTTCCTCTTCTGCGCTGTGTCGCACCATGTCTGAAGCCGTAGATTGGCAGCAGACGCAACGGATTGCCGAACTCGGCGCTGGCGATGGTGTGCTGACGCATCATTTACTGCATAGCATGAGAGCCGATGCAACGCTGGCGGCGTACGAAATCAATCCGCAATTAGCCCATAAGCTTAATGCGTTCAACGATCTGCGTTTGACGGTGCACACTGATTCCGCAGAAACGTTAGGCACTGACTACGATGCTATTTTCTCAGGTTTACCGCTGCTCTCCCTGCCGCAGGCGTTGCGCGAAAGGATTTTGACGCAAATCAGCCGGGCGCTGACTCCCGGTGGCGTGTTTGTGCAATTTCAATATACATCGCTGTCGGAGCCACTGTTATCACAGCACTTTTACTGGACGCGCACGCGCGTGATGCGCAACCTGCCACCGGCATATGTTTATCGGTGCCAGGCTGCCGCACATCATTAAAAACAGACTCAAATAAATTATTGCAGTTCAACATTAAGTGCCGGCGCGCCGAAACTCACCAGCACCCCATTTGATGCGGTGAAATAGTCGCGCCAGAAAGCTTCAAGCTGTTGGAGAATTTTTCCAGAACGATAGTTGTTCTTCGCATCCGTATCAATGAGGCCCGCCCCGGCAACAAAAATTTTGGCACCCGCGAAATCGGCCAGCAAATGTTGTTGTTTAACCTGCTGCAATGTTTTGTCTGGTGAGATCAAACGCAGCGCGTTATTACGATAGAAACTATCGAATGCGCTGTTTTCCAGCATATCTGAGATCAGGAACAGCGTATGTGAAGTAGACGCGTCAGATTGCAAATCCTGACTAACACGTTTCAGACTATCGAGAATTTCACTCTTCGCAATGTTGTCTCCTTGCTCAGCAAAACTTTTCGCCATCAGTCCGCCGAAAGATTTTGCAAAATACTGTCGCTGCTCTGCCAAACATTTATCCAGGTTCTTCAGGCTTTCCATGCCCTGATTGTCTCGGATGGCTTTATCAGTGAGTAAAGGTTCTAGCCGACCATCAAACAAGCGTTGCATAAAATTATTCTGCAACAAGGCCGAGAACTGATAGAGCACTACGCGATCACCCGGCTGTGTAAACCGCAGAATTTGCTGCCAGCTAGCGTTTTTAATCTCCAGCGGGACTTTCACAGTTTGATCGATGATTACGACCAATTCCCGGCCACTGCTGGCCGGGCGATACTGGCTAAGATGAGCATAATCATAACAGCTCGGAATATCATTACGGTCTGCCGCCTGAGCTAAAGCGCTCAAACTCGCCAGCAACAGAAAACAACTTGTGATGAATTTCACCTGTTCAACCCCGTGCTTTATTCAAAACCAATTGCACTTTGCGCCGATTTAACAAGCCATCTAACGGGAGATCAAGATCGTCAGCCAGTAGCTGTAATTCTTCATCATTAAGCAGGGTAAGGTCACCCAGAGCTGCAATTTGCGCTTTGTAATCGGTATTTGTCACTGGATTCGTTGGGATTTCTAGCGTTGCAGCCACAGGAGCGGGAGGTGCGGTTGGCGCAACTAAAATCGGCTCATGTTGATGCATAATCGGCTCTGGCTTGTAGACAGGACGCGTGGCATTAAACTGTTGGTGCTCGTCATCCGCTAATGCCTTGTCACGCATTTTTCCGCGCACGTAATCGTCAAAGGTGCGCACTTCACTCTGAGCCACACTGGCACTACTGGCTCTCTGCATTGCCATACGATTTTGCAGGCTAGCAAGTTTGTCCTGAGCATCACGCTCTACACGTTCACGTTGCATGGCATACCAGGCAGCGAACTCTTCAGAACTACTAAAATTGCCGATGTATTTCGCAGCCAACTTAGATTCAATGCCCACTAATGATCGGTAATAACCAATTAAGATACCGATAATTTGCACACCAATAAAAATGACAGACAAAATAATAAACGTCAGTTTGGAAGCAAAGACGCGATTGTCACTCACTTCTTTCGCTGCTTGTTTATCCGCTTGCTGATTATCATCGACTGCTTGCTGAGGCAATTCGAAAGGCGAAGCGTTAGTGGCAGCAGTGCTCGTCTGACTAAACGGGGTACCATTCACCGCCTGTGTTTCAGCAGCATTAATGGTTGCGGCGCGGATGAAGTAGGCACCCACAGCAAACGTCACGATCAACAACAGTGTAACGATCGTTTGCACATATTCTGGTTTGGCGCCGATACCGTGGCGCACGCGGTTAAGCATCTGCAAATAGCCGGGCGCATCATCATCAATACGGCTATTTTCCAGAGAAACGCGATTGTCTTTTACCAGTGCTTCAGCCTGGTGTTCCAGCTTTGCTTCTTTATGCCAATAGCGAATCTTACTGAGTAGGGTATTTTTGTGAAGCTGGGTACCCATCAGGTGTGTGGCCGGTACCAAAATCACCCCAATGAGAACCGAAACGACAATCGCTGATAACTCAGCCTGATTTGCCGAAATATTGTTGGCAATAAAGGGTGACAACACCAAAGCAAAAATGAACGCTTCCAGAATGACAAGGGCAATACTGCACAACCACAAGACAATGCTGGTAGGCTTACGCCCGCGCTCGTCGACCTTATTTAGGTAATTAACACAACGCAGATAGAAGTCGGCATCGCGGTTGGAAATGCTATGATACTGATAAAATTTGCCACACAGTGCTTCCTCAGCAGGATGCCACACGAGTCCGCCGGTCCCCATGCGACGAGACTCATGACTTTTTGCCAGACGAGTAATATGTCCCACCAAAGGTAAAGCACAAGCTAAATTGAGGAAGAAATAACGGACTTGTTCCCACCACTTAATGGTAATAATGGTCAATGCCATCAGACCAAATAATGGCCAAAAGATATAACGGTAAGTCGCAATCGCCTGCAACACAGTATTTAAAATTTCCATAATGATTTATTCCTTATCCACGCTGAGGCGCGTATTCAGCCAGCCACGGCTGACGATGATTACTATAAAAAAGCTGGCCCTGCTTAGCGGGTTGGCCTGATTTAGGTATGAGAAGATCAACACATGAAACCGGTTGTTTCTGCGCATCTTCGATGTAAACCCGATAAAGAATGCTATCTTCCCCTTCCCAGCTATTGGCGACACCCGTCATGCCAGGCAATGTTTTTCTGTTTCCCTGGGCATATTTTGGCGTCACAAAGACCTGTGGATTGCGCGTAATTTGTGCGCCCTCCTTCAGCACAAAAACTGGACTCAACGTCACAAGATTACCGTTGACCAATCCAGCCCATGCACGTCCATTCATATTCGGGAGATATTCGCGAGTATCGTGCTGCCCAATAGATTGACCCGTCGCTAAATTCTTAGCCAGCCCACTGACTCGCGGCAGGTCTGTCAGGCAACTCCCCGTGACACTACTCGCCTGCGCCTGGCTTATAAGACTAAAACCCTGCGATAGCGGTTTTAAATTACTCGCCAGACCCGTTACACGTGAGGAGGTGGGTTTACCCCCAAAATCAATAAAGTTAGCGGGGTTACTTTCGGCAATCGCTTGAGTTGGCTGAGTGACCTGATCTTGCTCCTGCGATTTGGCCGCTTCAGAAGTGGGGGATGCTGCTTTCGCTTTATTGTCAGGATGGGCTTTTTTACGCGGCGTTTCAGTCCGGGCCAGCCGGCTATCAACCGCCGAGCTGTGCTGTAAATACAGAGGGTTGTTGCTTTCTTGCGCCAGTCGCTGACGGAGTAATGATTCATTTGCCAGAGCAACAATTTCAACACGGCGGTTTTGAGCGCGACCAGTCGCTGAATCATTATCTGCCAGAGGGCGCGATGATCCTACTCCCTGGAAATAGAGCTGGCTGGCTTTAATACCACTTTGCTCCAGCACCAGGCCAACATTGTGGGCACGTGCTTCTGATAATTGCTGATTATACCCAGCATTTCCGCTGGCATCGGTATGACCCACGACCAGCAGAACTGCGCTGTTATCTTGCTGTCCCCCCTTCATGGCCGCAGCTATTTTTTGTACCTGGCGCAAACCACTACTTGTCAGTTCTGCACTATCAACATTGAACATTGTTCCATCTTCAACTTGCGCAACAATGCCGACCTGATCTTGTTTACTATTTTGCTGAGCTTTCAGCGCTTGAGTGCTAATGCGGATTTTTTCTTCTTGCGCGATCTTCGCTAACGCCTGCTCGCGGTTTTGCCACACATTACCGACCACGCAACCCGCGACGCCACCGGCCAATCCCCCAACTAATGCCTTTTTCGCATCGTGCGTGACCAAATAAGTGATACCTCCACCCAGCGCAGCGCCGCCAATACAGCCAGCAGCAGTACCGTAATCTCGTGCAAAGTCATTCATAGAGGCGCAGCTGGTCGCGAGTGAAGCAGCAATCAAAACGGATGCTGCCTTTTTAGAAAAGGGTAAATTCACATCAAATCCTTGATTGAAAAATCTCCCTCGTCTGGAGGGAAAATGATTTATTGAGATACGTAGAATTGGTAAAAAATATTCACTGGTTGATATCGGCCAAGAGCGTAACAACTTTAGTGGCGAATGTCTTAATTATTATATTCAATGAGATGGGCGAGTGAAGCGAAAATTGAGAGATGGGAAATCCGTTAATATCATAAGTTTAATTACTGTATTTAGTCAATTTTAGAATAATTTACGCCACAATCACTCAATTGCAGCGCAAAGTAATGACTTATCCCCCACTAACACGATAGCGCTCCAGTTAATGAGTCAAAATGCTGGTAGTGCGGCCACCATAACTATCTAAACCCATTGCATCGCGTTAGCGCAAAAAAAAGGATTATTTGCGCGCTTTCGCAGCCGCGACCAGTCCATCCAGCCAATCCTGATGACCGTTGATCATCGGATTGGGTTTCGCGCTCGCCAGCTCGACCGCCGGCTTGCCGTTTTGCGTTTCCTGAGTCAGGATGCGCACGCGATTGTCAGACAGATCTTCAATCAGCCAGGCATGCAGAACGTCTAAACGGTCGTCGCTACCCACTTCGCCCGCCCAACCGTGCCAGGAAACACGGGCGGCTTCACCCGCTTCGGGTGCCACGTACTCGGTGACCTGCGCTTCCACCGGGAAGCCAAAGGTTTCGAAATAGAAGCGGACACCCTGCGCCAGTTCCGGGCCTTTATTGTCATAGAAGCGCGCATTCGCCGAGTTCTGGTAATAAGTCGGCCAAAGTGACGGCGTATTCAGCAGAGGCCAGATATCCTGGGTGCTTAAACCTGCAACGATCACTTCGTTGGAACAATAGTTATCGCTAAAGCCCGGTACAAATCCCTCTGGCCAGTTAATCGCGTTCATTTTCATTTCATTCGTCTCACCGTGGATAAATCGTGGGTGAAGTATCTGACTCCCTATGAAATAAGACCAATTGCCATTATTTATTTTTAATATACGTTTTCGTGATATCTGGTGGCAGCGTATGATGGGGTATTGCCACGCCATCGCCGGAAGATGATGAAAACCGATATCCGCAACCTCGACCTCAATTTGCTCAAAGCGCTGGATGCCTTACTGGATGAACGCAGCGTCACCCGCGCGGCTGAGCGTTTAGCCCTGACGCAACCTGCAGTTAGCGGCATGCTAACGCGTCTGAGAGAGTGTTTTGATGATCCGCTGTTCACGCGGGTGCAGCGCGGCGTTGTCCCGACCATGCGGGCACTGGAGTTGGCTCAGCCCGTGAAGGCCATACTGGCAGAAGTGTCAGAACTGTTGCAGCCCAAAGCCTTTGACGCTGCGACCGCCGAAATGACCATCAAAATCGCGGCCACCGATTATGCCCTGCGTGCGGTCATTGTGCCTTTTATGGCCGCATTACGAGTGCAGGCACCGGGTATCCGCGTGGCGGTATTGCCCGTTAACAACGAGCAGTTATCTGCGCAGTTTGAACGAGGTGACATCGATATCGCGTTGATCACGCCAGACAGTGCCCCACCCGATCTACACGCCCGCTCGCTGTACGATGAAGAGTATGCGTGTCTCATGCGCGAGGACCACCCGCTGTCTGCGCAGAAAGATTTAACGCTCGACAGTTTCTGCGCACAGGACCACGCCCTGGTTTCCTACTTGGGAGGCAACTTCAAGGGCGTGACGGATGAGGCGTTAGCCTCGATTGGACGTTCGCGACGTGTGACACTTTCGGTGTGCAGTTTTTTAGTCTTACCTGAGATCTTACGCGTCAGTGATTTGATCAGCGTGGTGCCGCGTCGCTTAACGCACGATTTACCTGGTTTGAAGGTCTTGCCTCCTCCTTTAGCGATCCAGGGTTTTAATAAAATCGTGGTCTGGCATGAACGCACGCACCGCGATGCCGGACACCGCTGGTTGCGTGAATTACTGTTTTCCACTGCTGTTTAAGCGTTCCATCGCCTAAGCTCACAATCCCGCTTTACTTCGTGGTGTGATCGCGCATGCTAGTCATTTTTAGCGCCATGACAGTCGATAGTGATGATGACCTCCAAAACCGGATTTACCCTTGCAGCGCTGGCAATTTTTGCCGCGCTCGCCGTGCTGTTTTCCCACTGGACGGCTTTTCTCGCCTGGTCACTGCAAACGCAGATCCAACTCCACTGCCTGCTGGTGACGCATCTGCTGCAAATCAATAGCGGGCAATACAGCGCGGGGTTGTGGTTGATCGGCGTGACCTTCATTTATGGCATTTTGCACGCGGTTGGCCCCGGCCATGGCAAATTTATCGTTACCACCTGGCTTACCACTCATAAACCGCCGCGTGGTGTCGCCCTCACCGTGCCGTTTCTTGGCAGCCTGGTGCAGGGCCTTAGCGCCATCGCCTTTGTGTTTATCCTGGCCGTTGGCTTTAACCTGACGACCGGCGATCTCAGCACCAGTCGCTGGTATCTGGAAAAAGCCAGCGCGCTGTTTATCGCCGCGCTGGGCGTGATGATGATGGTGCAAGCCTGGCGAGCCCGCAATAAGCATCTGCACCAACATGAGCATGAGCATGAGCATGAGCATGAGCATGAGCATGAGCATGAGCATGAGCATGAGCATGAGCAGCATCATAACGGCTGTGGCCACCATCACGGCATAACTACGGAATCAGTGGATAACTGGAAAGCGTGGATCGGCATTATAATTGCCACGGGTGTACGCCCTTGCAGCGGCGCACTCACAGTGCTGCTGTTTGCTAGCGTGATTGGTATTACCCGTTGGGGCATGTTTGCGGTGATGACCATGGCACTCGGCACCGGTATGGCACTGGTCGCGTTGGCCCTGTTTGTACGCCATTTTCGCCATCGCGCGGGAGAGTTATGGTTGGCTGAGTCATCGCCACGCACGCAGCAAATACTGGGGATGGTACGTATTGCCGGAGGCGCGTTGCTGATCTTATTTGCGCTGGTGCTGTTTTTAACCGTAGTGCAGATCAGTGCGAACGGGGATTATATTGCGGCGGGATGTTGATAATTTATCAAGCTAGATGTGAACAACGCCGGGCCGGCATCCTTGCCGCCCCTGCCATTCACTCACGAACGCCCGCGTGAATCCGGGCAGATCACGCATTGCTGCGCGCCCGGTTGGTTGAAATCAGAAACGATAAGACGCAGTGACCGAGAAGTTACGCGGCGTACCATAAACGATCCCGCCGTTACCGACGTTTTTGTCATACTCTTTGTCGAACAGGTTGTTCAGGTTGGCCTGCAGGGTGACGTTTTTGGTCACATCGTAGCGCGCGAACAGATCCACCAGCGCATAGCTGCCCTGACGTGCACGCCATGTGCCCACACCTTCCGGTCCGGTAATATCTTTGTAGGTCTTCGACTGCCAGTTGACTCCACCACCCAGCGTCAGCTGATCCAGCATCGGCAAACGATAGCTGGTGAACAGGTTGAACGAGGTGCGAGGCAGCTGTGAGTTGTAGTTCTCACCCTCACGATCTTCGGCTACATAAGTGGTGCCGCCGAAAGTCATCTGCCAGTTATCTGTCAGTGCACCGTTCACTTCGAACTCGACGCCACGGCTCACCACGCCATTCTTACCTTCAAAGATTTCGTTGCCTGAAGCCGTGTACGTTCCGGTGCTCACTGGCGCGTTATCCAGTTCTGTACGGAATACCGACACCGAGGTGGTCAGACGGCTGTTCAGCCAGTCAGATTTCACACCCGCTTCGTAGTTTTTACCGATGACAGGATTCAGGAATTGGCCGGAGGCATCCTGGCTATCCTGCGGCTGGAATACGGAAGTGTAACTGGCGTAGGCTGACCAGTTATCATAGAAGTCCCAGATCAAACCACCGTATGGCGTGATGTTGTTTTCTTCCTGCCGGGTGGTTAAACCTTGGCGATTCCAGTTGGTGTAACGTGCGCCTAAAATGGCATGCAGCGGATCGGCTAACGTAATGCGAGTGGCAAGGTAGGCCGATTTCTGACGCACCAGTTGCGTATCAGACGCTGGAGTACGAGGGTTCCAGTCGGACTCAGGATAGTTCCCATTGTAGTTGTAGAAGTTGCCCAATTCAGCCGGTGAAATATTGGTCCAGGCGCTGTAATACTTGTTGTCCTGACGGCTGTAATTCACACCCAACATCAACTCGTGCTGACGGCCCAATAGTTCATAGGGACCACTGGCAAAGG
The DNA here is from genome assembly GCF_011752685.1 of Candidatus Pantoea communis. Lineage (NCBI taxonomy): Bacteria > Pseudomonadati > Pseudomonadota > Gammaproteobacteria > Enterobacterales > Erwiniaceae > Pantoea > Candidatus Pantoea communis. Next base: position 48,454 of record NZ_VWXC01000011.1, on the reverse strand, counting down.
CATCTACCGCATCGACTTTACGCTTGCCGGTGTTATAGCCCGTCCCGCCAACCGCATCATAGGCATAGGAAGGGTCGTACTGGTTAACCAGCAGACCGGAATCTTTATTCACATAGCCGTCGATATACAACTGCTTACTGTCGAGGAACATTTCATTATGCGTGCCGTTAAGCGTGATGTTCCAGCCGTTATCGAAGTTCTGCTGCAGGTTAATAAAGACTTTTTTGTTTTCTTTGTCGTTATACGCCCAATCCGTTGAGGTGTTATAACCGCGACGCAATTTCACCTGTGAACCATCGGTATACCAACGCGGTGAACCACCCCACATCGGCGAGTCGGTATTCACCTGCGTGAACTCATAGCCCACAGACAGCTTGGTTTTATCGGTCAGGTCAGCATCCACCACACCGTAGATGAATTTCTTCTCGAAGCCATAACGCTCGATAAAGCTGTTTTTATCTTCGTAACCCGCCACTACGCGGCCACGCACGTTGCCTTCAGGCGACAATGGTGCAGAAAGGTCGGCGACATAGCGCTGTTTGTCCCAGCTACCGTAGCTCGCTTCCAGATTCCCGGTGAACTCTTTGCTGTCGGCGTGCTTACGCACCATGTTTATCGCAGCAGACGGGTTACCTGGGCCAGTCAGCAGGCCCGTTGCACCACGCACCACTTCAACGCGCTCATACAGCGCCATATCGGTTTGGGCATCACCGAGGTTCCAGCGCGAAGCAAACGCCGTTGGAATACCATCGATCATGTAGTTATCGATGATAAAACCGCGCGAATAGTAGTTAGTACGATCCATATCACCGCTGACGCCTTTGATACCTGTGGTATTCGATAGGACGTCATTCAGGGATTGCAGCTGCTGATCTTGCATACGCTGCTTGCTGACAATGCTGACCGATTGCGGAATATCACGCGCGGTCAATGCCATTTTGGTGCCGGCACGAGTGACCGGAACGCTGTAATCTTTTGCGGCTTGCTCTTGCGCATCGCTGCTGGCGCTGGCATCCACGGTCAGGGTTTGTTCTGTTTTGGTGCTATCTGCGGCCTGGGCAATACCTGACGCCACCATCATTGCCAGTACAGAGATACGCAATGCACGTTGCGGTGCACGGCCTGATTCCCTGACGCGCTTTTCTTTGAAAGACATAATATTCCTCAATCAACTTATCGTTATTTTGTGTTGGCGGCATAGCTGCTGACGTCTGTTAGATCCAGCCATAAATAACGTGCTGAAAAGGAATATCAGGATGAGGTATTTCCCGACCGTGCCGTCCTGGCACAAACAGAACGACCGTAAAGATGCCGTTAAGAAAGCAAATGAGAAATATACGCATTAAGATTACTATTGCAAGAAATTGTTACCGGTTATCCGGCAATTTTACATTTGGATATTTCCTTATTCTTCAATGATTAATAATAAAGGGGAGTTATTTTCGGTAATTATCACGCACGTTAATAGAGCAAACCTGTGAAAAATCACAGGTTCTTGTCCTGAGGGTATTCCGGGGATCACCAGGGCCAGCGTTTTTCCGCCAAATCCACCAGAAGACGTGAAGCGGGTGAAAGCTCACTGAGTGAGCGGAATTGCCAGCCAAAGGTACGCGGCATCATGACCAGCGGCAGTGGAATTTCAATCAACTCACCGCCCTCACCTTTTAATAAGCGGCGGGAAAGAAAACTCAACAACTGAGTTTGCGCCAGCACGGCGCGCAGCGGGGACAGCGTATTACTTTCCATTTGCGCGCGCGGCGCCGCATAGCCACCGCTGCGCAAGCGTTGTTCCAGCCACTGACGCGTCGCGACGTTATCGGAAGGTAACAACCAGTTATATTCATCAAGCTGTTCAGGCGTCGGATGAATATTCGCCAGCGGATGGTGACGGCTGGCGGCAATCACCACCGGATCCTCAACAAGCGGCCGGGTAATGAACTCGCTGTTCCCCTGCGGCAGAAAACCCAGAATCAAATCGACTTTGTTCTCACGCAGCAGCTTTTGCAGCAAATCATTCATCCCGACCGTCACTTCGAGTCTGGCGGTGGGAGCTTTGTGCAACAAGTCCTTACTCAGTACCGGTAGCATAAATTCCGCTGCCGTGGCCGCCACGCCTAACCGGATAACGCCCGCCGTTCCCGCACCCAGCGCCTGTAAATCCTGCCGGGTGACCTGCATCATGTGCACGACTTTTTGAGCACGTTCACAAAGTAGTAGTCCCGCTTCGGTGAGTTGCATCCCACGCCCCACCTTGAGAATTAACCGCGTGGCGTAAAACTTCTCCAGACGTTGCAGACATTTGGTTAAGGCGGGCTGAGTGATACCAAGGGATTGCGACGCTTTACCCAGATGCCCTGTCTCCTTCACCGCCAGCAGATAATGCAGATCTTTCAGTTCCATTCATTCCCACCAGGAATCAATTGATAAAATTCAGAGAATATAATTTATCACTCTACGCTGCCAGGATGGAATGACATTAACAACAGAGCAACACGCTGTTCGCGTCACCTTGTGGCGCTTAACAAGGGAGTAAAGGATGAAACATTCACTGAAAACACTGGTCGCGATGATCGCTTTGGCCAGCAGCGCACAGGTTTTGGCACAAGACACGCTGCCCGTGACGTTACCGATGCAACAGGACAGTCGTCTGGAGCAGGTCGCCACCTCGCCACGCGTGTGGAATGGCATTACCGTGAGTCATGACAACCGCCTGTTCGCCTCGTTAACGCAATCGGAAGGTGCGGGTTTGCAGCTGGCGGAAGTGATCAATAATCAGCTGAAAGCCTTTCCCGATGAGAGCTGGAACCAGTGGAACGCTAACGATCCGGAGCATCATTTCTACCACGTGAATGCGTTGCGTATCGGCCCGGATGGCAATCTGTGGGTGATGGATTCGGGCAATAAAGGAATTGGTACTGGCGATCAGGCCGTGCCCGGTGGCGCTAAGCTGGTCCACATTAGTCTGGCCACTGGCAAAGTGTTGAATAGCTATGTGTTCAAGGCACCGACGCTGCAACCCACCAGCTATCTGGATGATGTGCGTTTTAATGGCGATTTTGCCTATATCACCGATCCGGGTGCGGTGGGATTAGTGGTACTGAACCTGAAAAGCGGCAAAAGCTGGCGGGTGCTGGATAATCACCCTCTCTCGATTGATCACCAGCCAATTTATGCGGATGGCAAAAAGTTGATTCTGCGTGATGGCCGTGAAAAACGCGTCGGCCTCGATCAGCTGGAAGTCTCGCCGGACGGCAAATGGCTCTACTACCAGGCGATTCCGGGTCCGCTGGCGCGGATTGAAACCCGTTATCTGAACGACAGTGCCCTATCGGCTGCAGAAGTGGCGAAGCATGCGGAGAAAGTACGCGAAACCTGGAGCACCGGCGGAACAGCCATCGATGCCGAAGGCAATATCTATGCGTCAGATATCAATACCCGCAGCATTAAGCGCATCGCGCCCGATGGCAAAGTGACCACCGTGGTGCAGGATCCCCGCCTGGTGTGGATTGACGCGATGTGGGTATCTGACGGCGCACTGTGGATGCCGTCCGGACAGATCAATCGCACGCCTGCGACCACCGGCGGCAAACCTTCAACCGTGGAATATCCGGTGAAGCTTTACCGTCTGCCGTTACCGATTAAGCCTTCGCCGCGGGATCATCAATAAGCCATAACGTGCCGATTAAAGCTATTTAGCGCGGTAGTCACGCCGCGCTTATTCAACGATCTCTTTATTGATAAACAGGAGGAAATAACACCCAGATAAATCATCACCGTTCGCTATTTTAAATTTATTAAAACTAAGAGGTTACGCACAACTTTTGCGTATACCTAACCTTGTGCCTGCCGAAAAAAACGCTGGATAATATTGCCAGATAGACGAGGTTGCAGAAGGTTAATTTGATTAATAAATAATCATTCGCGGTTTTTTATTTATTCCGAACACGTTGCGTTTGCTACCCACAAACGTGCTCTATCCCTCTGGACAGGAACCCTCGTCATGCTGCTGATCATCAGTCTGCTTATGATAATCTGCTTTATTGGCTTATTAATGAGCAAAAAGCTTTCCGCTCTGACTGCATTAATCCTTATCCCCACGCTATTCGCATTGTTATCTGGCCATGGCGCGGATATGGGTGCCATGGTGATCAAAGGATTGCGTACCGTTGCGCCCACTGGCGTCATGTTGATATTCGCGATGCTCTATTTTATGAGCGTAACGGATGCCGGGATGTTTGATCCGATTATTAAAAGAATCGTTTCTGCAGTCGATGGCGATCCGGTGAAAATATTTGTCGGCACCGCACTGCTTGGCTTTATTGTTGCCCTGGATGGTGATGGCGCGACCGTATATATGATCGTACTTTCCGCGTTTATGCCGATATATGAACGCATTGGATTATCAAAGCTCAGCGTTGCCGCTCTGCTATTACAGTGCACTGGGCTGGGCAATATGTTTCCGTGGGGTGGACCCACGGCGCGTGCGGCCGCCGCCGTTCAGGCTGACGTCTCTGCTCTGTTTGTCCCGCTGCTGATTCCGCTACTGGCCTGCGTGGCATGGACTTTTATCCTGGCGGTGATGCTCGGCAGAAGTGAACGCAAACGTCTGGGTTTCCAGCCGCATGTCCCGGTGGAACCTGCCGTGCTGCAGTTTGAAGAGAAACACTGCGTGGCCTGGCGTTTCTGGTTTAACTGGGCGCTGACCATTGCATTGATGACCTTCCTGGTGCTGGATATCATGCCCATGGCGTATCTGTTTATGCTGGCCACCGCCATCATGTTCGTTGTCAATTATCCGCAACTGGGCCAACAGCAGGAGCAGATCGGCCGCCATGCGCCCGCCATCCTTGCCGTAGCTGGATTGATTTTCGCTGCGGCGGTGTTTACCGGCATTTTTGCTGAAACCGGTATGGCGAACGCCCTGGCACAGGCGATTGTGCAGACTATTCCCGCTGCACTCGGCCCTTATCTGGCGGTGATTACTGCCTTGATCAGTATTCCCGTGACCTGGATGGTATCGAACGATGTGTTCTATTTCGGCATGCTGCCGGTGCTGGTGCAGGCTGCCGGACACTACGGTATCGAACCGATTGAAATGGCTCGCGCCGCCCTGGTCGGTCAACCAGTTCATATTCTCAGCCCACTGGTTGCCTCGACCTATTTATTGGTCGGCATGCTGAAACTGGATTATGCACAGACACAACGGTTCACGCTGCGTTGGTCGTTTATCACCTCAATTGTATTATTAGTGGTCGCACTGATCACCGGTTGCTTCCCGTTTTATCGCAGTCTATAGAATATATTTATCCCCTTGTAGCCGCTATTTTCCGCGGCTACACCCTCGACTGGCTTGAGTGAAATATCTGCTTTATGTCTCATTGTTCGATATTGACACCACTCTGCTGAAAGCTTATTTTCCGGACAATTCTGCATTATGGGTAATATTTTCATTTGATTAAAATTAACGTAGAATGCCCCCTTTCATCTTTGTTATAAAAGTTATAAGGGTTTATTCATGAGCGATGCACTCAAAGCATTGAACAATCTTCGTACACTGCGCGCCCATGCGCGTGATGTTGAGATTGCGGTATTAGACGAAATGCTGGAAAAGTTCGCCGTGGTGGTTGCAGAACGCCGTGAAGAAGCGGAAGCGAATAATGCCGCTCAGCGCGAAAAAGAAGAAAAACTGGCGCTGTATAAAGAGATGCTGCTGAATGATGGCATCGATATTAGTGAATTAACGAAATTAAACCAGAGCGAAACCAAACCGAAAGCGAAACGCGCTCCACGTCCGGCGAAATATAAGTTCACCGACGAAAACGGTCAGGAAAAATTCTGGACTGGCCAGGGTCGTACGCCTTCACCGATCAAATCCGTATTAGATGCGGGCGGTTCGATGGATGAGTTTCTGATTTAAACGATCCGCATGGATATTGTAGGGTCGCCATTCCTGGCGACCGATTAAATCCCTATTTCAACACTGCACAGGCTGCCGCAATGCGTTTTCCGGCTTCGCGCACGCTTTCAATATCCGTGGCAATCGACAAACGGAAATACGGTGACAAGCCATAGGCACTGCCCGCTACGCCGGATACGCCGCTCTCCAGCAGATAATTCAGCACATCCTGTTCGCTTTCCAGCGTACGTCCATCAGCACGCGATTTGCCCAACAGGCCAGCACAGCGACAGAAGATAAAGAACGCCCCTTCGGGATTCAGCACCTCAATGCCTTCAACCGGGCTTAGCTGCGCCATAATCGCATCGCGACGCGCCTGATAGCCCGCACGTTGCGGTGGCAGGAAATCCAGGCCGCCGTTCAGCGCCGCTACCGCTGCCGCCTGACTGATGGCGCTGGCACCAGAACTGTTCTGCGACTGCACCACCACCATGGCATCAATCAGCGCTTGCGGACCGGCACCAAAGCCGATGCGCCAGCCGGTCATGGCATAGGTTTTCGACACGCCCCCCACCAGCAGAATGCGATCGGCTAAATCTGGCGCTACCTGCAACAGGCTAACGTGTTCACGTCCATCAAACAGAATGTGTTCATACAGTTCATCCAGCATGATCCATACGTTGGGATGGTCACGTAGCACCGCCGCCAGTGCAGTTAATTCTGCTGCGTTATACACCGCACCGGATGGATTGCCGGGATTATTCAGCACCAGCCAGCGGGTTTTGTCGGTGATCGCTTGCGCCAGCTGCTGCGGCTGCAGCTTGTACTCTTGCTCCAGCGGGCACTCCAGCAGCACCGCGTCGCCGCCGTTAAAACGCACGCTATCCGGGAACGTCGGCCAGTATGGCACCGGCACAATCACCTCATCGCCGTCATTCAAGGTGGCGGCGAAGGCGTTGAAGATGATCTGCTTCGCCCCGTTGGCGATACAAATCTGCCCCAACGCATAATCCAGCTGATTTTCACGTGCCAGTTTGGCCTGCACCGCTTTACGCAGCGGCGTGGTGCCATTGGTCGGCGTATAGCGCGTCTCGCCATTATTCATAGCTTCAACGGCAGCATCACGGATGTGCTGTGGCGTATCAAAATCCGGCTCACCGGTGGTGAGATCCAGAATATCCACGCCCTGCTCTTTCAGCTGGCGCGTCAACTGACGCGCCGCCGCATTGGCAGAGAGCGACACGGACTGCACACGCTTCGATAAGGTGACCATGTTCAGCTCCTGTAGGGTTACAGCGTTGGCAGACCGAGGTTCTCGCGCAGCGTGGCGAATTCGTAATCATCGCGGAACAAGCCACGGCGACGCAGTTCCGGGATCACCAGCTCAACGAACAGATCCAGCTGCTCTGACATGATGGCAGGCATGATGTTGAAGCCATCGGCTCCGCCCTCTTTCAGCCACAGCTCAAAGTCATCGGCGATATCTTCTGCAGTGCCGAGAATCACGCGGTGACCACGCGATCCCGCAGCCACGGCGGCCAGTTCACGCAAGGTCAGGTTTTCACGCTTCGCCATATCCGTCATCAGCTTGACGCGGCTCTGGTTGCCTTCACCCAGTGGCACTTCTGGCACGGGGCCGTCGAGTGGATACTGGCTCAGATCCATGCTGAAACGCAGCGACAGCTGACGCAGACCGTTTTCGATATCCACTAGCGTGTTCAGCTCTTTCCACAGCGCTTTGGCTTCTTCACGCGTGCGTCCAACAATCGGCATCACGCCCGGCATGATCACCACGTGATCCGGATTACGCCCGGCGGCAATCACCTGATCTTTCTGCGAGCGGTAGAAGGTTTGCGCTTCTTCCAGGCTGGCGGCAGCGGTGAAGATCACTTCGGCGGTTTCGGCCGCCAGTTTTTGACCGTCTGCTGATGAACCCGCTTCGATGATCACCGGACGTCCCTGCGGAGAACGCGTGATGTTCAGCGGACCCTGCACCTGGAAGTGCTCGCCGTCATGATCAATCGACTTAATTTTGTCATTTACGAAGTATTCACCGGTCTCTTTGTTCGGTTGTACCGCCCCCGCTTCCCAACCTTCCCACAGCTTGTTGGTCACTTCGAGGAACTCACGTGCACGTGCATAGCGCTCGGCGTGGTTTGGCATATCGCTGCGGCTAAAGTTACGCGCCACGTCGGTGGAGAACGACGTCACCACGTTCCACGCTGCGCGACCACGGCTGATGTGATCCAGCGACGAGAAGCTGCGCGCCATGGTGAATGGATCGCTAAAGGTGGTGGACGCGGTGGCCGCCAGACCAATGCGTTTGGTGTTCACCGCCAGCGCCGACAGCATGGTCAGCGGCTCAAGGCGCGCCATGGTCGAAGGCAAACGGTACATGCTGGTGGCTAACGCATCACCGACGAAGAACAGATCGAATTTACCCGCTTCGGCTTTTTTTGCGATGGTGATCAGCCAGTCAATGTCAGTGGGATCGCCGAGTTTTTCCGTGAGACGCCAGCCGCTGACGTGTTGCCCTACGGGTTGTACGAAGAGGCCCAAGCGGATGCGTTGAGTTTGTGCAGTAGCCATGAAGTTGTCCTGGTCGATAAAAGAGTAAAAGTTAGAAACGGTTTTCGGTTGCCAGCAGCGCCTGCTCTAACGCATCCGCATGGATACGAAACGGCAGACGTTCAGCGCTGGCCGCCGGGAATTTAATCTGTTCTGCAATAGTGCGAATCGCCGCCGCGCGCTCGCCGGTCAACGGCGCCAGCGTCAGTGGCATCGCATACTGACGCAGCAACGCCAGCAGTTCCGCATCCGGCACGCCATCGTGTTCAATCAGTGATTGCACCAACAAGCTGTAACCGACTTTTTCACCGTGCAGCCAATGATGCAGCTCAGGCTGGTGCGTCAGACGGTTATGAATGGCATGGGCAAAACCGGGGGTGGGCAGTTGATCGCGCACGCTGTTCGCCAGACCCGCCAGGACGATGTTGGCATCGATAACTTTCACCAGCTCCGGCGTGACCTGCTGTTTTTCATTGGCGCTGACGGCGGCTTCACCCAGTTGGCGATAAACATCCAGCGCTCGTTGCGCCGTCATCACTTTGAGATCGAGCGCCAGATCGTGCGGGTTACTGCGCAGGTAAGGGGCAAATTCGTAGTACTTCGCCAGCGCATCGACAATACCCGCTTTGAGATAGCGCACATCGCTGCAGGCGATCACTTCACTGTCCACCAGCACCAGCTCCGGCATTTTCCCCAGCGGCTGGCTGCGCACGTGGCCGCCCTGCTCGTTATAAATGATGGCAACCGGTGACCATGCAGCGCAGGTCGCCGCCAAAGTAGCGAAGTTAATCACCTTCAGATCCGGTAACTGGCTACCCACCGCTTTGGCAGCATCCAGCACGCGGCCACCGCCCACGGCAAACAGCAGCTCGGCTTGCTGTTGCTCAACATTGGTTTTCAGCGCTTCGATCACGGCATCGGTGCATTCACCGTGCAGATACTCCAACTCCCAGCGGATACCGTTGGCTTCTAAACTCTGGCTTAATTCCGGGTTAACCGCTTGCCAGGCGTTGGGAGAAGTGAAGATGCGGATATGTGTGGCATAAGGTTTGATAAATTCACCAGCACGCTTACGCAGGCCAGCTTCATGTGCATAAGCACGCGGAGATTTGATCGCTAACACGTCGTCACCCTGATTAAGAATAAGGCTATAACGAGAAAAGTTATTTTATTTCATGGGGTTAATGCGAAATAGTTATAGCGCTATGTAATTTATGCATACTACGGTAAATCGCGATATAAGCAATGGAAAAGCCGCCATTTCATTTTCACAAATTCGCATTAGCTTAGTCATTTTTCACATATAGAAGCACAAGGCATTACTGATATTCTGAGTTGCTTAGCACGCTGGGTATTTTGAATTAGCGCTTTAAATTGCGCTGTTTCAACCGCTATGCGCTGCTCAATCTGCATTCAATTTACCGCTTCCAGGCGGTTTTTCCGGGGATAGTTATGTCACTTGAATTTCGTCAGGTCAGAGAAGATGAGGTTGAAACCTATCAGGCGCTGATGCACGCCGCCTATGCGCCAACGCTGGCACTGGGCATCAAATTTGATGCCGCCACCGCAGACCGTGAAAAGACGCTGCGCCACCTGCAAAATCACGGCGTTTATGCACTTTACGCACAAGGCGTGATGGTTTCCTCGGTCACCGTGCGCTATCCATGGGGACCGCTGCCTGGGCCGTTTGGCCTGCCGCATATTGGCTGGTTCGGTGCCCATCCCGACTATCCCGGTAAACAGTATGGCCGTCAGGTACAGGATCGGCTGGAACAAGAGATCCTGCTGGGTAAACTGCGGGCGCCAGCGGTATCACTGGGTACCGCCACCAGCCATCCGTGGCTGATCGAGATGTATAAAAAGCGCGGCTTCCAGCTGATGCACACCACCGATCTCGGCAAAGGCCACATCACCCAATATATGAAGAAAGTGCTGGATGACAGCGCGCATGATGCGTGGATGACACGTCAGGCCACACAACAAGGAAGCAAAGCATGAGTTTTGATGAGAGCGCACTGGGCCAGCATTTGATTGCCTTCCGCCATGAGTTACACCGTTTTCCTGAACTCTCTAATGAAGAGTTTGAAACCACCGCGCGTATTCGCCAGCAACTTGAAAAGCACCAAATCCGTGTGTTGGATCTGCCGCTGAAAACCGGATTAGTGGCGGAAGTTGGCCCCGAAAATGGGCCACTGATCGTGCTGCGTTCCGATATTGATGCACTGCCGATTGAAGAGCAGTCTGATGTGACCTTCCGTTCAGAGCGTCCGGGCGTGATGCACGCGTGCGGCCACGACTTCCACAGTTCCGCAGCCTTAGGTGCGGCGATATTGCTGAAACAGCAGGAAGCGAGCTTAGCGGGCCGCGTGCGTATTCTGTTCCAGGCCGCCGAAGAGACCGGCCAGGGAGCGCCGGATGTGATTGCTACCGGCGCACTGCAGGATGCGATAACTATTTTCGGCATTCATAACGATCCTTCATTACCACCGGGCGTGATTGGCAGCAAAGCTGGCCCACTGACCGCCGCCGTCGACCGCTTTGATATCAAAATTATCGGCACCGGTAGCCACGCTGCGAAGCCGCATCAGGGCAACGATCCGATTGTGATCGCCGCGCAGATTGTTTCTGCCGCGCAAACGCTGATCAGCCGTAATGCCCCTTCTGGCGACAATGCGGTGGTCTCAATTACCCAGATTCACAGCGGCAGTACCTGGAACGTCATCCCGGACAGCGCGTGGCTGGAAGGCACGGTGCGTTCGTTCTCGCAGGAGACGCGAGAGCGACTGGAGCAGCGTTTCCGCGAGATCGTGCAAGGCATTGGCGCGGCCTTTGCTGCCAGCGTTGAGTTCAACTGGCACGCAGGTCCACCGTCGGTGGTGAATGATGCACACTGGGCCGATTTCGCCCTGCAGCAGGCAACCGCCAGCGGCTTTGAAGCGCGCGTGGTCGAAGCCAGCCCGATTGGTGAAGATTTTGCCTTTTATCAACAGCAGTTGCCGGGGGCCTTTATGATGATTGGCACCGGTGAACCTTATGCGCTGCATCATCCGGCATTTCGTATTAACGATGACGTGCTGCTGCTGACCTCACGTTACCTGGCCAATCTCGCCGTCGCGGCACTGAACAGTGTGGCGCCGCAATGAGTATCACTGCCGCCCTCGCTGAGCTTATCGTCCATAGCCAACCCGATGCCGCTGCACGTGAAGCGGCGCGTGAAGGAGTAAAAGATTTTCTCGCCGTCAGCTGGCCGGTGCTGCAAGGTCAGGTGCCGGATAGCGGCTTGCCGGCACTACGAACCGTTTATGGCGATGGTAGTCCGCGATCGCAGGCGCTGCTGCTCGGTTACGCCGCTCACGCGCTGGATTACGATGATTTCCACGCTGATTTTCGCGGTCATCCCAGCGTGGTGATTTTGCCCGCGCTGTTTGCCTGGCAACAGCAACAGTCTGCGGAAATCGATGATTTCCTTGATGCTTACGCCATCGGTGTGGAAGTGGCCGGACGACTAGGGTTGGCCGCCAGCCAGCAGCATTATGCGTTAGGTCATCACAATACCGCGACGCTGGGCACCCTGGCCGCCGCCGCCGCGCTGGCTCGTCTATTAAAACTGGATGTCGGCGCAACGGCCAACATGCTCGGCATCGCCACCACCCAGGCCAGCGGGCTGCGTGCGCAGTTCGGTTCCGCTGTCAAACCGCTCCACGCGGGTTTAGCGGCGGAACGTGCGGTTACTGCAGCCCAGCTGACGCTGGCCGGTTTCGATGGCAAACAGGATGGTGTGGTTGAGGCTTTCCTTGCGGCCAGCAGCAACGGCGCAGCTCAACCTGAAAAATTGGTCGAGCATTGGGGTGAGACGTGGCGCATCGTGATGCCGGGTCTGGAGTACAAACCCTTCCCGACCTGCGCCGGAACGCATAGCGCAGCGGAAGCCGCGCGCATTCTGCGTGATGGCTGGTTAGCCAGCGGCAATTCGCTGGAAGCGCTGCTGGATAACATCACCGATATCAGCGTAGCTTTCCCGCCTGGGGGCGATATTGCCGCTTCCGTCACATCGCCCACCAATGGGATTGAAGCGCGTTTCAGTCTGGAATACGTGATTGCCGCAATGCTGATCTATAACGATCTGCGGCTGGAAGATTTCGCTGAGGGCGATCTCAATCACTTAGTACTGCCGCTGGCGGCGAAGGTGCGTCGCACGCCCGATGACAGCGCACCGCCCGATGCGATCAATCCCGCATTGCGTTTTCATCTGGTTACCCTTACCTTGCGCGATGGCACGCAGTTGCAACAGCGTCGTACCCGTCAGCAATCACTGGCCGATGGCGTCGATGTGGAGAGTAAACTGCGTCTGGCGTTGAGTCAGGAATCGGGTGAGCGATGGCAACAGGTGCAGCAGAGCAGTGCATTGCAGACAACCGCTGATCTGGCGGTGCTGCAGCAGTTATTACGCGTTTAATATCACGTCCGTTGCAGCGCTTTTAGTTCACCAAATTACAGACGAAGTTGCGTCTATCGGGATGACGAGTGCCGTATTAAACTACAGGTCGCCGCACTTGCGCTGGAGTCAACTCTGGTGCGTGCGGCTGGACCGCTCCTGACTGCCAGACTCTTAGCTTAGGCACACACCATGACCAAAACCCAGCGACTAATGGAGCTTGTGCAATTGTTACGTTGTCACCGCTATCCGGTGACTGCGCAGCATCTTGCGGAGCAACTCAGCATAAGCGTGCGTACCGTCTATCGCGACATCATCTGCCTGCAGCAGCAAGGCGTGGCAATCGAGGGCAGCGCCGGACTGGGGTATTTGCTGAAATCTGACGGTCACTTACCGCCCTTGATGTTTTCCCGTCATGAGATTGATGCGCTGGCGTTGGGCCTTGACTGGGTCAGCCGTCACACTGATGCTGAATTGAAATCCGCTGCACAACACGCGCTGGCAAAAATCTATGCCGTGTTGCCGGAACATTTATCCCACGCGCTCGATCATCAATCGCTGCTGGTTGCCACGCGCGGTGAAGTGCTGTTTGAGACCCATCTGCCTGAAATTCGTAAGGCAATCCATACGCGCAACAAGATCATCTTACGATACAAAGATCTCAAAGAGGCCACTTCAACCCGGGTAATTTGGCCGGTGGTGCTGGGCTATTTCGATCGCGTACGCTTACTGTGCGGCTGGTGTGAGTTGCGTCAGGATTTTCGTAACTTCAGGGTTGATCGTATTGAAGAAATTCAGGCGAGTGACGAAGTTTATCCAGGCACGCGCTTTCAATTACTTAAGCGCTGGAAGGATTACCACCAGTTGCGGGAACAGAATGGCTATCGTGAGGCATGATGTTTGAAGCCCACAACGAGCAGTATTTCATTTTGTTTTGCGCTATCTCTGATAACCATGAAAAAAACTTTCGAAACCACTGATCATCGACCACGCTTCAATGCATAGCATCGCCGCAGCTTTAGCACTTTGCTAAAGCGTCCGCACGCTCAACGGAGGCACTATGTTCTGGAAAATTGGCTCTTGCTCATTGCTGGTCATGATTTCATTTATTTCTGTGGCTAAGTCACCCTACAGCAACCTGTCCTACGCATTACGAGAGCAGCAGATCATCACCGATCTGCGCGCGCACTGCCATCTGGCGCAAGAGATACCGAATGAACGCATTAAGCAGGTGTTTCTGAATAGCTCAGAGAATCACGATGCGATTGTGAACGCCGCTGATGCCCTGAAGAAGAAGGATCAGTCAGGCTACCACCAGCATATTGAACAGGTGAGCTGCCCAAAACTGGCGATGTTCTCGCCAGCAAAAAAGTAGAGGCCGCGCTAAAGTAAGCCACTGTACAAAACCGGCCCCGTTGGCAACCCCGTTGGCGAACCGCCTTGAGGTTCAAGACTGATCGCAATCGTTGTCCCTGCTGCCAGCTTTTTTTGATCCATCTCGATCCGAGTGGCTGAATTGTTTGCCAGCAGCCCTAATGAAACCGGCTGTTTGCCGGCAGGGATCAGCCATAGCTGCAGACTGTTAGCTGTCGCAATGGCAACGGGTTTCAGCGGCGCGAGTTGCAGATAGCGGCTATCGCTACTGCGGCTCACCACCCACTGCCCCTGCTGCTGCGCATCACCGAGAATAATCAGCGGTGCGAATTCTTCCGGGCGATAGTTGTAATAAGAGACCAGCGTAATGGCCGCCAGACCCGCAGCAACCAGCCAACCCAGGTAAGGATTGGCGCGTTTAACCGGAGTTTTAGCCGGCAGGCTTAACGTGATCTTTTTCCAGACGCGTTCAGGCGGTGATTGAGGCCGCAAGTGCGTATCTAATCCGGTTAACATCGTCTGCCAGCTGGCGACTTTCGCGGCGAGTTCAGGCTCCTGCTGTAGCCGCCTTTCAAAACGCAAACGCGCATTGCCGCGCAGTGTTCCCAATGCATATTCGGCTGCGAGCGCGTCATCATGTTGATTATTCTGTTTCATAAGCCCACGCACTCCCGAAGATGCTCCATCGCACGACGGATCCAACTTTTCACTGATCCCACTGGCTGCTGCATCCAGGCTGCAATATCGCTGTGAGACATCCCTTGATAATAAGCCAGCGTGACGCTTTGACGCTGCTCACTGCTGAGATGCTGCATGCAATGTTTTAAACGTGCCGCCTGCGAATCATCGAACGGCTGCTCTGCATGAGCGGTATCCATTTCCTGAGTACTGTCACTGTATTCCTCTGACGCCAGCGCTTCTCGCGCCTGCCCGCTGCGTAACCAGTCAATACAACGGTTACGCACAATATGCGTCATCCATGTCATGGGCGCGCTGAGTGCGGCATCATAGCTGTCGGCTCGGTTCCAGATGGTGAGGAAGCAATCATGCAGCACTTCTTCCGCCCAGGCTGGCTGACGCAAGGTGCGCAATGCAAGTGCAAATAAATGCGGAGAAGTGAGTCGATACAGTTGTTCAAATGCCGGGCGATCGCCTTGCGCAATCGCCCGCAATAATTTCACCTGCTGTTGAGCCAAAACGTTATCCATGTTTTTTCCGAAAGGCATTGAAATGCCTTCCGAGTATAGACAATTACTTAGGCATCAGGACGGTGTCGATGACGTCGATCACACCGTTTTTCTGATTCACATCATAAGTACTGATATTGGCCACATTGCCCATGCCATCCTTCAACTGAATATTGTGAGGACCGTTGCTCATAATCCATAAAGGCTGACCATTAACGGTTTTCAGTTCCGCATGACCGCCGCCTTGTTTAATTTTCATTTCCAGCGCTTTCATATCGTATTTGCCGGCCACAACATGGTAAGTCAGGATGCTGGTCAATTTGGCTTTGTTTTCCGGTTTCACCAGATTATCCACGGTACCAGCAGGCAATTTCGCAAATGCGGCATTAGTTGGCGCGAACACGGTAAAGGGACCTTTGCCTTGCAGTGTATCGACTAATCCCGCCGCTTTGACTGCGGCCACTAAGGTGGTGTGATCTTTAGAGTTGAGGGCATTTTCAATGATGTTTTTCTGCGGGTACATGGCGGCACCGCCGACCATGACAGAATCAGAATTCATGGCTGCGAAGGTGGTGGCAGTGAACATTAACGCGCCTGAGATGACTGCAGTGGTGATTAACTTTTTCATCATAAATCCTCGTTTTAGGGGAGCGAAGGAGTTGCTCACAACGGGATATACGTAAGGAGGGGCGTAACTAGATGCAGGCTGGAGAAAATATTTTAAAAAAAAAATCACAAGACGGCCAAAACAGCCGTCATGTGTGCAGTCACCTGCGGTTAAATCTGGTCTTCTGGCTCGAGAGCGTCCTGAATCGCATCCGCCAGGTTGGAGATCTCATTGGCCACCGCCTGAAGATCCCATGACGCTTTTGAACCGCTGGCGGAGGTAGAGGCACTGACGGATTCCTTCGCCACAGCTAAAGCGGCCGCCACAGCGATGGTCCGCTTGTGTTGTTCCGGCGTCATGCCCATTGGGGGTGGTGCAAAGTAGTCATTGACCATTTCATCTCTCCGTTTACCGCGTTCAAATAATTAATCCTGCGTGCATTATCAAGATATTGAGCAAGAGTGCGACCAAAAGTTCACGCAATACACCTGGCGGTACTGCAGAAGGTCGAAATCCCCTTACCTTCCATCAGAAAAACTCACCTACACTGACTTCCTTTAAGACGCTATTCAGAGGGTAGATAAAATGGAGATTTCTGCCATTACAGACCGTTGCGCAGCATTACAGGCGGAAAAAAAGCTGTGCCCTGTCAGGCACAGCTTCCACTTTTAAGCTCAGGGGGAGTTTTAGTAGATAGCACAGATGGTCGCCAGAACGGTGAGTTCAACCCTACTCATCAGTCGTACTCAGCGATTAAAATGCTGTCTGCAATAAACCGCTGTCTGTATGCGGCTTTTGATACGGTGTTTAGCGTGCTTAATCACTGCCATCCACATAGGATGGGCGGTGTTTCTATTGAACTTTTCCAGAGCCTTGAGTAGCTCATACCATTTCGCGACCTGCTGTGTCTTATCTTTGCCCAGACTCTCTTTCATATGCTGAATAGTTGCATCAACCTGAATTTTTACTTCAGTAAGACTTTTTCCTGACTGGTGAAAAGCCGCCAGTTTTCTCAACTGGACCGCATAAAACTCAACATCAAAATCCAATGCGTTCAAACGCACCTCAACAATTATTTTTCTGAAATTAAGTTGTAGCTCTTTTTGGGTGATTTGAAAGGCCAACATGAAAATAAATATCTTCAGCATGTCTTTAGCGATGATTTTCAGCAGAACCTGAGTTGGGTGAACACACGAACTTCCAGGTCAATCTCGAATTAAGCCAAATTGTACAACCCTGGACTGAGCAGTATGAAAATTAACCACTCACAAAAAACATTATTTTTACTTACTAATCCATCAAATAAAACAGCACAAAATGAGATTAATCCTTCATTATCACCATAAATGGTTAATAAAACTTTATTAGACATTAAAATGCAAACAAAATACACCTCGTACCACTCTGGACTTATGATTTATCGTTGTACAAGTTTAAGAAACTTGTATAAGTTTGTTGTGCGATATAAATCGCTCGTAACGAATGATGCATTGCATCGCCTCTGTAAGTGTTTATTGGATTTCCACATACAGAGGTTATTTTTAACCGTGGGATGTTCTCGCCCACCGTTTCGGGCGGTTCTAAATTTTATTTCTTATTATTCACAGCATGAGGCTTTATGGAAATATCTGCGACCCGTGAGTCTCAGCCTGTTGAAAACAC
Organism: Candidatus Pantoea communis; assembly: GCF_011752685.1. Lineage (NCBI taxonomy): Bacteria > Pseudomonadati > Pseudomonadota > Gammaproteobacteria > Enterobacterales > Erwiniaceae > Pantoea > Candidatus Pantoea communis. The sequence continues at coordinate 30,725 of NZ_VWXC01000011.1, read as the reverse complement.
CAATGTAAACAGCGGGCAACACCCAACCGAACTTGCTGTTTTACATGAGGTTCGCCTGGAACTCACCTCCAGAAAAAAACGCATTACTGATAAGGATATTATCCTTGCTCTTATTCTGAGACTTGAAACAGAACACAATTAAGCTGTGCAGAATATTTATCGAAATGCACTGGAGACGGTTGTTTTGAGTACTCAGAATGACACTCAATCCTGAGATGTTTGTTGTGTGAAATTTCCAGTGAACAAGGACGTTCGTCTTCTCGTATACCAACAAAACTTGCCCCAGAGAACTGGGGCTTTTTGATCTGATTAACTAACTCACTCTTTGCAGGCATCTGCGTCCACTGGTCTTTAAATAAGATCTACGGACATTGCCGTCATCAATCATTCCTGGGTCTAGCCTGCTATCACTCAACTTCGCTTAGCGGGTGAGAGGATAAAAATATGCCTATGGTTTCGACTCCTGACAGTTTCTGTCACAGACGACTCGTACTCTACAGCGGTAAACACACAAGGAGAAAAACCATGTTCACCGCCGATATGACTATTCTGTACGTCCCCAATGTTGTGAAGAGTGCCGACTTTTATGCATCGCTGTTTGATATCAAGCCGATTAATGTCACGCCCACTTTTGCGATGTTTGTTTTTGAGAATGGATTCAAACTGGGTTTGTGGTCGAAATATACCGTTCAACCGCCAGTGGAGACGCAACATTTTACGGCCAACGGTGAAATCACTTTTAAAGTGCAGCACAAAGCCAACGTAGATTTCCTCTACGACGAATGGGGCGCGTTCCGTGAGATCACCATTGTACAGTCTCCGACCGAGATGGATTTTGGCTACACCTTCACGGCTATCGATCCTGATGGGCATCGTCTGCGCGTAATGTGGTTGCAGTTAGAAGATTAATGTTCTGGGGCGGCCATGCGGCCGCCCATTGAGAACGCTAACTTTGCGGCGGGATGAATGCCTGCACCGGCGTCAGTTCCCCGGTGTATTTACGCACCTGCACTACGGTGATTTGGCCACTGCAGCCTTGAGTCAACGACGAGGTGCCAATATCCAGCGTCAGCACATTCGGGTTGCCGTGGCGGCATAACGGTCGCAACGCGGTGGGATCCACCGGATCGTACCAGGCCCCCGTTGGCAACTGCACCACGCCCGGCATCACCGTGTCGGTTACACGCGCGCTGGCGAGTACGTGACCTCGCTGGTTGTAAAGCTCAATAATCTCGCCGTCTTGAATGCCCAGCGATGCCGCATCATCCAGATTCAGGCTGCACACCTCACGCCCATCGCGTTTGCCGCTCAGGCTGTAATCACCAAAATCCAACTGACTGTGCAAACGCGTCGCGGGCTGATTAGCGATCAGCCAGAACGGATGGTCTGCATCCGGCTTTTGCTGCGGCTCTCGCCAAACTGGATGTCCCGGACAGTTTTCATAATCGAAGCTGGCAATCGTCGCCGAATAGATTTCGATTTTTCCGCTCGGTGTTGGCAGTGGTGCAGCATCCGGATCGGCACGGAAGGCGTTCATCATCCGTCCACCGTCTTTGAGCTGCGGCAATTCCAGCACGCCCTGCTGCCAGAATTGTTCAAAATCGGGAATGTCGACCTGATGCGTTGCCAGCTTTTGCTGCAATTGCGCGTAATGGTGTTTCAGCCAGCCACGCGTATCGCGACCTTCGGTAAACGCCTCTTCACGTCCCAGCCTGCGCGCCAGCTCAGCAAAAATGGCGTAATCGTCTTTGGCTTCGCCGTGCGGTTGCGCGACCGGCTGCATAGCAAACAGATGGCGATCGGTTGGCGCACCGCCGATATCTTCTCGCTCCAGCGTCATGGTCGCGGGCAATACGATATCGGCATGCCGTGCACTGGCCGTCCACGCAATCTCATGCACAATCAGCGTATCCAGCTGGCAAAATGCCTGACGGAGTCGCGCTAAATCCTGATGGTGGTGGAACGGATTACCGCCCGCCCAGTAAGCCAGACGAATATGCGGATAGGTCATGCGGCGACCATTGTAGTCGAAAGGTTTGCCGGGATTGAGCAACATGTCTGAGATGCGCGCCACCGGGATCAGACGATCGATGCCATTTTTGCCCTGCGGTAACGCCGGGAAACTCACCAAGTTGTGATGCTTACCGTAGTGACCCAACGCGCCCAGCGCATAGGTGTAACCGCCGCCCGGTAAACCCGGTTGGCCCAGCGCCGCGGCCAGTACCAGCCCAAGCCACACCGGTTGTTCGCCGTGCTCCGAACGTTGCAGCGCATGCGCAACGGTGACCAGCACACGCTTACCGGGTAAGTGACGGGCAAAATCAGCGATAAAGGCCGCGCTGACGCCGCAGATCTCTGCCGCCCAGGCGGCATCGCGTCGCGTGCCATCTTCTTCACCACGGATATAGGCAACCATTTCCGGCCAACCCACGGTATAGCGACTCAGGAAGGCTTCATCCGTTAGCTGTTCTTCAATCAATACGGACAGAACACCGAGAATAAAGGCGGCATCGGTGCCTGGACGCAAGGCCAGCCACTCCCCTTTAGCTTCGTCGGGTAGATCGCTTTTCAATGGGCTTACTGAGATAAAACGTGTGCCGCGTTGTGCAGCCTGCTGCATAAAACCGCGCTCGGTGTGTTCACTTAATCCACCGCTCGCCACCTGCGAGTTTTTCAGCGCCAGACCACCAAAGGCGATGACGATTTCACTGTGCTGAGCAATCTCTTCCCAGCTCACGCCGCGCCGCGCAATTTCGTTCATGTCGCCGACGATATGTGGCAGCAGCACCGAAGCAGAGCCGGAACTGTAGCTGTTTACCGAACGCACATAGCCGCCCAGCGTGGTGTTCAGGAATCGGTGTACCTGGCTTTGCGCATGGTGAAAACGGCCGGCGCTCGACCAGCCATAAGAACCGCCAAAAATGCCCTCTGGGCCATAAGTGTCGCCCACGCGCTTCAATTCACGCGCCACTAATTCGTAAGCCTGCTCCCAGCTAACCGCAACGTATTCGTCATTGCCCCGGCGCTGATCGGGGCCGGGGCCCTCTTCCAGCCAGCCACGACGCACCATCGGGCGCGAGACGCGTGCCGGATGATTCAAAGCGGTGCGGAAATTTTGCAGCAGCGGGCTGGGATCGGGATCGCCTTTAAAGGGTTCGATAGTGAGCTGGTCGCCCGATTGCTGGGCATGAAAAGCGCCCCAGTGGGCGCTGTGCATTACCGGTTTTTGCGTCATCACTGTTCCTGGCTATCAAAAATGAAAAACGGTGCTTAAAGCACCGTTGCAATAAAGTTTCTTACGCGCCCGTTTTCCGGGTCGTCGAGGACTTGCTGAGTCGGTCCGGCCGCCACGATTTTGCCGTCTTCCATAAAGACAATGTTGTCGGCAACCTCGCGCGCGAAACCAATCTCGTGCGTCACAATCACCATGGTGATGCCGGAGTGCGCCAGTTGCTTAATCACTTGCAACACTTCGCCCACCAGTTCTGGATCCAGTGCCGATGTCGGCTCATCGAACAGCATCACACCCGGGTCCATCGCCAGCGCGCGCGCAATGGCCACACGCTGTTGCTGTCCGCCGGAAAGATTCTGCGGCCACTCCTCTTCGCGCCCTGCCAGCCCCACCTGCTTAAGCAGTGACAGCGCTTTGCTGGTCGCCTGTTGACGGTTTTGCTTTTTGACGCGCATCGGCGCATCCACGATGTTCTGCAAAACAGTGCGGTGCGGGAACAGGTTGAACTGCTGGAACACCATGCCAATTTGCGCACGCTGACGCGCAATCTCACCACTGCTTAATTCGTGCAGTGCCTGGCCTTTTTGTTTGTAGCCAATGATTTCGCCACCGATGCGAATTGTGCCACCATCCAGTTTTTCCAGATGGTTGATGCAGCGCAGCAGTGTGGATTTCCCCGAACCCGAAGGACCGAGGATCACCGTCACCGAACCAGCGGGAATATCCAGATTCACTTCATCCAGAATCGTGACGCCAGAGAAGCGTTTGGTGACTTTACGTAAGGCGATCGCTTCAGCCATTGCTTACGCTCCTTTCAGGTTTCTGCGCGCTGAAGCCTGGCAAGGATTTAAACAGGCTGCGTTTTTCTCGACGCGTAACGCCACGACCAAAATAGCGTTCAACGTAGAACTGACCAATCGACAGTACCGAAGTCATCAGCAGATACCACAGCGTCGCCACCAGCAGCAGCGGGATCACTTCATAGGTACGCTGATAGATGATCTGCGCGGAGAACAACACGTCTTGCAGCGAAATGACTGACACGACGGCAGTGGTTTTCAACTGACCGATAATTTCGTTGCCAGCGGGCGGCATAATCGCGCGCATTGCCTGCGGCAGCACGGTATGACGGAAAATCTGCGCCGGGCGATAACCCAGTGCACGCGCCGCTTCCAGCTGACCATTGCCCACGCTCTGGATGCCGGCACGCACAATTTCAGCGGCATAGGCAGACTGATGCATCACCAGCGCGATCACCGCCGCACTGAATGGACTCACCAGCGCATTAGATTGGGTGCTCCACAGCTCGCCTAATCCAGGGATCGACAGTGAAATCGTCGGATAAAGTGCGGCAATGTTGTACCACAGGAACAGCTGCACCAGCATCGGTACACCACGGAAGAACCAGGTGTAGAACCAGCTGACGCCCACCAGCACCGGATTCGATGAAAGGCGCATCAGCGCCAGCACCGTACCAAAAGCAAAGCCCAGCACCACCGAAATTGCGGTCAACTGCAGCGTCATCAGTACGCCCTGCAGGATCGATTCGCCGGTGAAGTTTTCCGCAATCACGCTCCATTCGAAGCGTGGATTGTTAATCATCGAGTGCGCCATTGCCACGACGCACAACAGCACTACCAGCGCACTCAGCCAGCGTCCGTAGTAACGTTTGCCGACGATCCGCAGATCGTCGGTGTGGTCACGAACATCACTCATTGAAAGATTTCCTGATTACGTTTGGATTCTTTGACTGCGCCAAAACCGATACCCCAGTTGTCGAGGATCTTTTTGTAGCTGCCATCTTTGATCAGCGAGTTCAGCGCAGCCTGTACAGCTGGCTCCAGCGCAGAATCTTTCGGGAAAGCGATAGAAACGGGTGCGTCATTCACGGTGATTTCACCGCTCATTGTCAGCGGTTTAATCACTTTGGTCTGCCACAGTAGGCCTTCATATGGACCAAAGAACATCGGCACGCGACCACTCACTACAGCTTGTACACCCGCAGGACGATCCGGGAATGGAGAGACTTTGATCGGCTTCTTGCCTGCTGCTTCACAAGCCTTGCTGGCTTCTTCAAGACGCGTAACTTGCGTAGTACCCGAGCCAGCTCCAACTTCTTTACCACAGACATCGTCCAGCGTTTTAAATGATGCCAGGTTGGCATCCTTACGCGAGATAATGCCCAACCGACTGGCATCGTAATAGCTGACGAAATCGATAATTTTGGCGCGGGTCGCGGTGGCATTAATGTTCGAGAGCGCAACGTCATAACGACCGGTTTTCAAACCTGGGATGATATTGTCAAAGCCGCCGGTGTCGCGCCACTGAACCTGAATCCCCAAACGCTCACCCACAGCGTTCATCACGTCAATCTCACGGCCGGCCAGCGTTTTGTTGTCTTCTTTATAGAAGGTCGTTGGCGGCGTATTTGGGTTGGTTCCTGCCACGATATAGCCGCGTTTAACCACATCCGCCGGCAGCAGGCTTTTTAGCGTTGGGTCGGCCTGAACATGGAGTGAGCTGTCAGTTGGGACGGATTGATCGGCGGCAAACGCGGTGTGCGCACTCAATGCAAGTGCAAGCAGGGTGATACCTTTGGCGAGTTTCACTGGAACCTTCTCCTGATATATATAAATGTTTCCCTGTCGGGAAAAGGCGTTGAGGTAGCGATGTATTTTTCTTCTTTCTCACCTCTCGGCGGAAAGAAATTTTCATCCTCTGAACGTCCCGGAGCCATTCTCAGTAAGATGTGCAGCGATCACAAATGCGAAAAACGGATATCCATTGCCAGATTTCGGGAATAGAACTCGGCGCCCGTGGTGACGGGGATGACCGCGCCAGCGATGGCGCGGTTTGAAGTGAGGTATTCAGATTTAGTCAGGTATTCAACAGCCTGCTTTTACCATGGCTTATGATCGTTTTCTTCTTAACAAGACATTATCGTTCTAAGCGTTTGCGTATAGGCTCAAACTCTTTCGTCGCATGGCGTGGAACGGTATCGGGTAAATTCTGCTCGGCGGCCTGCCAGTATTGCCACGACACTTTCTTATCGCCCAGTTCGTCATCCATACCATCCCAGCTGTCCTCCCGGAAGCTGTAGAGCGTCGAGTGAACTAACTAAAGCTGTTGCCACCATGTTGAGGTTGCAGCCAGAAATCCATCTTTTCGCTAACTTTGGCCAGAGGAATGGTCATCGAAATCAGCCGCAGGAATGTAAAGGTTTGTATGATCCAGTGCACACTTTCTCCTTAATTTATACGAGTCCTTAGCTCTCATTTTGGTGCAGGCTCGAAGCTAAACGGATTCCCATGTAGTTACTGTGCGTTATCACTGATTTTAGTCTACTGATTTGCAAGGAATTGATGACAGTTTGATGAACGCTTTTCCTCCGCAACGTTTTTTAAGCACAAACGTCACTCTGGCTTTACGTTTCTTCACGTTTCCCCCGCATTTAGCACCAATCATGGAGAAAAAAAGGAGACGCCGGTTTATCGCATATACAATGAGAAACATTCTCATTATCATGCGCATTTGCTTACATATGTTAATACTTCAGGGAGAAGATTTAAGTGAATGTAACTTTGTATGTCAGGAAGCGCCCTCTTGCACTGATTGTGGCAGCCTTGCTCACCTCACCTGCTTATGCCGCAGAACCCACGGAAAAACTGGCTGACGATGAATCGATGATCGTCACTGCAGAACAGGGTCTGAAACAACAGCCTGGCGTTTCCACTATTACCGCTGAGGACATTAAGAAAAGCCCACCGGTTAACGACCTCTCCGATATCATCCGCAAAATGCCAGGCGTTAACCTGACCGGTAACGGGGCCAGCGGTAGTCGTGGTAACAACCGTCAGATTGATATTCGCGGCATGGGCCCGGAAAACACCTTAATCCTGATAGATGGCGTGCCGGTCAGTTCGCGTAACTCCGTGCGTTACAGCTGGCGCGGCGAACGTGACTCGCGAGGTGATACCAACTGGGTGCCCGCGGAGATGGTAGAACGTATTGAAGTGATTCGCGGCCCAGCCGCCGCGCGTTACGGTTCCGGTGCGGCTGGCGGCGTGGTGAACATCATCACTAAGCGCCCGACCAATGACTGGCATGGATCGCTGTCACTGTTCACCAATCAGCCCGAAAACAGTAAAGAGGGTGACACGCGTCGCGCCAACTTCAATTTGAGTGGCCCGCTGGCTGGCGATGCATTAACCATGCGTCTGTATGGCAATACTAACCGCACCGATGCGGATGCTTATGATATCAATACCGCTCAAAACGGCTCTTATGCTGCGGGACGGGAAGGGGTACGTAATAAAGATATTAACGGTGTACTGTCATGGAAAATCACCCCTACTCAGATCGTTGATTTCTCCTACGGCTATAGCCGTCAGGGCAATATCTATGCGGGCGACACGCAGAATAGCAATGGAAATAGCAGTGCAGGTGGTTTAGTTGAATCTCTGTACGGCAGTGAAACAAACCGCTTATATCGTCAGAGCTATGGCGTCACTCATAACGGTATCTGGGATTGGGGCACATCCAAACTTAATTTCAACTACGAGAAGACCAATAACACTCGCTTGAAAGAAGGCACTGCCGGAAGTGTTGAAGGGATGATTAACAGTAATGTTTATTCGACCAGTCGTCTGGAAAGTTATCGTGCTGGCGGAGAAATAAACTTCCCACTGGAATTATTGGTGGACCAAACCGTGACCTTGGGAGCGGAATGGAACCGCGATGAGCTTAATGACCCTGCTTCAATGCAATCTGCAAGTACAAACCTTTACTTGCCAGGTAGTTCAGGCGATCCGTCTCAGCGCAGCAGTACTAACTCCGCCACGATAAGTTCTCTTTATTTTGAAGATAATATTGCCGCCACTGACAGCACTGAAATTATTCCGGGTTTACGCTTTGATTATCATGATGCTTTTGGCGCTAACTGGAGTCCAAGCCTGAATATTTCGCAAGGATTGGGCGACTATTTTACGCTCAAAGCGGGTATTGCGAGGGCATTCAAGGCGCCTAACTTATATCAATCAACTCCCGGCTACCTACTATCAACACGTGGCAATGGCTGTCCAATTGGCCTATCCCAATGTTATTTATTAGGGAATGACAATCTCGATCCTGAAGTGAGCGTTAATAAAGAAGTGGGACTAGAGTTTAACCACGCGGGTTATGTCGCTGGTATCACCTACTTCCGTAACGATTACAAAAACAAAATTGTATCCGGTACTGATGTCGTCTACACCAATGGTACTTACAACGTGCTTCAGTGGGAGAATGGAGGCAAAGCCATTGTAGAGGGGCTGGAAGGGAACCTCACTATTCCATTGATTGCGGACACACTTGAGTGGCGGTCTAATGCGACTTACATGTTCCGTTCAGAAAGTAAGAAGACGGGAAATCCTCTATCGGTCATTCCTGAATTTACTATCAACTCACAATTAGAGTGGCAAGCAACTGATAGCCTTAGCGCCAATATCAACTGGACGCAGTATGGCCGCCAAAAACCGCGCCAAAATGCAGAAACAGTTATTGAGGGAAGACCTGGAGGTCTTTCACAACGTGAAATTAAGCCATATTCCATTGTCGGCTTGAACCTCAATTACGACATCACTAAAAATTTGCGTGCTAATGCGGGTATTAACAACCTGTTTGATAAGCGCATTTATCGTGAAGATGAAGGTGCTTCAACTTACAACGAACCGGGCCGCGCCTATTACGCTGGCGTCACCCTGTCGTTCTGAGTCCTGATGGGTGGCCTTCTAAGGGCCACCCCTATTGACTTGCTTTCCTATCTCCCTGTTAAACCATTAATTTCCATCCAAAATCACATCAATATTTTTTTGACGTTAAGCCTGCAAATTTTGATGGTTTTACGTCAAATAACCGCTCGCCGCAGCACATCGCATCCGCTAATTTCATCGCTATCTCCCCTACAGGATATAACCGATGATCAAAGAAGCGTTTTATCGCACAGGTCACCCCGCACCTCAACTCGGCGTCAGCCCACTCTCCTGGGTCAATGAAGTGCTGCAATACCTCGGCGCAGGGACCTCGGCCGAACACTGTTTGAAGGAAGCGAAACAGGCCGGATTTCAGGGCGTCGAGCTAAGTCGCATATTCCCGCGCGAGCCGGGTGCATTGAAGCAGCTGTTGGCACAACATCAACTGCAACTGGTGTCAGGCTGGCATGACGGATTTCTCACCGAACGCAGCGTTGAGCAGGAGCTGGATGCAGTGCACAACCATGCCGCCCTGCTGCAGGAAAATGGCGCCAACGTGATGGTGTACGGCGAATGCGGCTGGATGGCTGACAACGCGCTGGATGTGCCACTGAGCACCCGCCGTTTGTTGCCGGAGAGTCAGGTCGCCGACTATGCCGATCGCCTTTCCCGCTTTGCCGAAGCCTTGTTTGATCGATACGGTTTACGCCTCGCCTATCACCACCACCTGATGATGGTGGCCGAAACTCTGCCGGAAATCCGTGCGCTGTTAAATGCCTGTTCGCCCGCCGTTGGCCTGTTACTGGATACCGGTCACGCCACCGCTGCCGGATTCTCCTATACGCAACTTATTGAGGAATTCGCCGACCGCATTTGCCACATCCATCTAAAAGATGTGCGGTTGGATCGCCTGCAACAAGTGCGGGCCAGCGGTATGACCTTCAACGAAGCCGTGCTCGCAGGGTTGTTTACCGTGCCAGGCGACGGCGGTATTGATTATCGGCCGCTGGCAGAGTTTATCGCTCGCAGCGGTTATCAGGGCTGGATGGTAGTGGAAGCCGAGCAGGATCCGGCGAAAGCGCCCCCATTAGAGACCGTGACCCGCGCACAACGTTTTGTTGCCCAACACATTTTACCTGCAAACGCTTAAGGAGCCGCTGATGGCTGGAAAAACACTGAATGTTGGCCTGATCGGTTCAGGCTTTATGGGCCAGGCACATGCCGATGCATGGCGCCGCGCGGGTTTACTGTATCGTAACCTGGCGCTGCAACCCGTTCTGCATACGCTGGCAGATGTCACCCCCGCACTGGCCGAAGAAGCGGCTCGACGCTACGGCTTTCAACACAGCACGGCGGACTGGCAGTCGCTGGTGAACAATCCTGAAATCGATATTGTTGATATCACCACGCCTAATAGCATGCACTTCGACATGGCGCTGGCCGCGATTCGTGCAGGTAAACACGTCTACTGCGAAAAGCCGCTCACCGTTTCGTTGCAGGAAGCGCAAACCCTGACCCAGGAAGCTGAACGAGCAGGTGTGAAAACCATCATGGCGTTCAATAACATCAAAACGCCGGCAGCGCAGTTGGCGAAGCAGATGATCGATCGCGGTGACATCGGCACACCGACACGCTTCCGTGGCTGGTTCGATCAGGGATTTTTCAACGATCCCGAGCTGCCATGGAGTTGGCGTTGCTCGCGCGAACAGGCCGGGTCTGGCTCACTCGGTGACTTAGGCTCACACGTGGTGAGCGTGGCGCAATATTTGATGGGGCCGATCAAGAGCGTGGTAGGACAGGAGCAGCTGTTTATTGACACGCGTCCTGCTGCAGGTGGTGGTTCAGGCTATGGTGCCCAGGCAGATAAACAGGCGGCGCGTTTGAAAGTGGAAAACGACGATCAGTTCCAGGCGTTGGTCACTTTCGAGAACCGCGCCGGTGGCGTGATTGAATCTTCACGCATCTCCGCAGGAAAAGTGTTCGGCATTGCCTGGGAAATCTCGGGCACCGAAGGCACCATCATCATGGACGGTGAGCGCTTTAACGAACTGAAGATTGCACGTTATGGCGATGCGAAACACGATCGCGGCTTTAAAACCATTTATGCCGGTTCTCAGGTCGAGCAGTTTAGTGGCTTCTTTGGCTTCGATTTCGCTGGCGGTGGCCTGGGATACTTCGATGTGAAAGTGATCGAAATTTACGACCTGATTAAAGGCCTCAGCAGCGAAGCCGGTTGTTTCCCGGATTTCCGCTTTGGCCTGGAGAATCAGCAGATCATTGAAGCGATGGTGCGCTCATCTGCCAGTGGTCAACGTGTGGAGATCGCCAGTCTGCGCAACTAACTAAAAAACTCGCGCAGTGCTTCAGCCAGCGCCTGCGGTTGCTCATCCGGGATGAAGTGACCGCAGTGCGCGATTTTGATGCCTGAAACCTCAGCCGCAAACTCCTGAAGCGGAATCGCCATATCGGGGATCGAACCCTGATCGGCACTGACCGCCAGCAACGGCACCGTCAGTTTGCCGTTATCATGCAGCCATGCACGGTTTTGTTCCGCCGAGACGCTCACTTCGCGATAGGCCGCCATACCTGCACGCAAAGCACCGTTTTGTTGCAGCAACCGCGTGTATTCCGTCATATCGTCTGCATCAAAAACCATTGGGCTGACGGCTTTGCGTTTCAGGAACCAATCCAGATAGATCTCTTCGCGCCCGGCAATTAAGGCTTCAGGCAGATCCGGCAGCAGATGGAAGGCAAAATGCCAGGTTTTCCAGGCCTTATCGGGCGTGGCAGGCAGCGCATCCGGCAAGGTCACGCCCGGAATGCCGGCATCAAGCAGTGCCAGTTTTTTTATCTGATTGGCATAACGCAGGGCAAACGGCCAGGCCACCCACGCACCGACATCATGCGCCGCAAGATAGTAGTGATGGATGTTCAGTTGCAGCAGCAGGCCCTGTACTTTTTCTGCCAGAGAAGTGGTGTCATAGCCGCTGTAAGGCTTATCGGAATCCCCCTGACCGGGGAGATCGGGCGCGATAATGAAGTAATGATCGCCAAGCAGAGCCATTACCTTGCGCCACGCAAACCAGCTTTGCGGGAACCCGGCTAACAGCACCAGGGTTTCACCTTGTGGGTTGCCGCCGCTAACGTAGTGGATGCGAACACCGTCTACCGTGGCGTAATAATGGGAAAAATCAGGCAGGTTGGTGACAGGTTGTGACCAGCGCGATGTTATTTTTAATTCTGAGGCATTCATCCGTTACTCCTAAAATTGGAAATGATTACTTCCTAATTGATCAAATTTTTGGTCGGATAGGTCGAAAACATAATCGTTCCTGGGCTGGCATGGTTGGCCGCGTTCTCGTATCAAGATTTGAGTTTGCGGTAGAGGAAATACCATTTAGGAAATGATCGATTCCCAAATGGTACAGGATGGTAGGAAGAATTGACAAGCGGTGTGAGTGAAATTGCTGATTAGGGTGCAACACGGTATTGCACAAAATCCGTCTTCGCCGCGACCTGATCATACAGCGCTCGGGCGCGGTAATTATTCTCACGCGTCATCCAATACACTTTCGAGCAGTTCAATGCCTCAGCGGCAGCATTCACCGCTGCGATTAACGCGCGACCCGTACCTTGTTTACGCCCGTCTGGGCTGACGAACAGATCCTGCAGGTAGCAATAGTCACCCAGGGTCCAGGTGCTGCGATGGCAAATAAAATGCACCAGCCCAGTCAATTTGCCCTGCTCCTCCGCCACCAGACAATGCATCGGTTCGCCTTCCGCAACCAATCGTTGAAATGTCGTATTGGTGACTTCTTCCGTGACCTCACTGACATAAAAGTCGAGATAGCCCAACCACAGCGATTTCCACTGTGCGTAATCCTCTGCAGTGAGTTCTCTAATGACCTGTTCCATTTCTTTCTCTCCATTGTTGGCGTGTGATGGTGAACATCAAACTGGCGGGCGGATCTTGCGGATTAAACACCCTTTCGAGGAAAGTCATCCCGACCTTTTCCAGTACGCGGCGTGATGCGGTGTGGTTTTCTCTCACCACACCGACAATTTCTTTCAGTTTTAGATCTTCAAAACCGTGGCGGATAGCGCGATGCGCGAGTTCTGTCGCATAGCCTTTTCCCCAGGCATCCGGTTCAAAACGGTAACCGAGATTATTGGTTCTGCGACCGTTAAATTCGCTAACGAAAACGCCACCGAAACCAATCACGTGTTGAGGATCGCTTTTCTCCATGATGACCCAGTCATCGAAACCATGAATAGCGCGGTCTTTGATTCTGCGTAATAACACGTCTCGCGCATGATCAAGGCTTGGATAAGGCCCGCGTGGGTTAAATTGATGTGTTCGTGCATCGCCATAGATGCGAAAAAGCGCCTGCAAATCCTTGCGCTCAATCGGCCGATACAGCAGCCTTTCAGACTCCCAATGCATTCATTTCCTCGCCGTTTTTTTGTGATGCAGTGAAGTAACATAGCACCGCGACATCGCTTTGAGTGTTAAGAATTTTTGCTATGATGTCAGCCCATCTTGCTAATGATTGAATCTGAACCATGCGAACATCGGACTCGTTGCGACTTTTGCTGCTGGCGGCTATCTGGGGAGCCAGTTTTCTTTTTATGCGTATTGCCGTTCCCGCGCTGGGTGCGATAAATACGGCTTTTTTGCGCGTGTTATGTGGCGCATTGGGTTTAATCATCGTGATGGCAGTACTGCGCATTCCGCGTCGCTTCGAAGGCAAACTGGGTTGGGCAATGTTGCTGGGTGTGATTAACTCAGGATTACCTTTCCTGATGTATTGCCTTGCCGCTCGCGTGCTGCCCGCAGGCTACTCCGCAATACTCAACGCTACTGCGCCGTTAATGGGTGTCGTGATTGGTGCGGCGTTCTTCAATGAACAACTGACCGTGAGTAAAGTGCTGGGCATGGTGGCCGGTGTTGTCGGCATTATGTTGATCAGTACCACTGGCGAAGGGGTGCTCTCGCACGCGCTGGTGCTCGGCATCGCGGCTTGTCTGGTCGCCACTACCTGTTATGGTTTTGCCGGCTTTCTCGCTAAGCGCTGGATTGGATCGCGCGGCGGGCTTGATGCCACGAAAGTCGCGTTCGGCAGCCAGTTAGGTGCCTCGCTATTCCTGCTGCCTTTCTTTGCCTTCAGCGCGCCACAAACGCCGGCGGCGAACTGGCACATTCCTGAAGTCTGGGCCTGTATCCTGGCCGTCGGCTTTATTTGCACCGCGCTGGCTTACATCATCTACTTCCGTTTGCTGGCCGATATTGGCCCCCTGCGCACCCTCACCGTCACCTTCCTGATTCCGCCTTTTGGCATCCTGTGGGGCTGGTTAGTGCTGGATGAACAGATCAACCAGGGCTTTATGGGCGGTGCATTGTTGATCGTGCTGGCGGTATGGCTTGTCACGCGCAGCAGAATGGTTAAAGCTGCCAGACCGACTACCACTGGCAGTCAATAGCGCTATTTTTTACTGGTGGGCTTTAGCGACCGATTGAGATCCTGAATGCGTTTCATGGTTTTTACCGTGCGCGATGAAGTCGCTGAAGCCACCGACAAAATCAACATCTCCAGACACACCAGCACGGTGCCATGCAGAGGCATACGACCATTCTCCCCACCGCGCGGCACATTGATAACCACATCCGCTTCTTTGGCAAAGGCAGAATCTAAGGCATTGGTCAGCAAAATCACCGGCATCCCTAGCCGCTTCGCCTCTTTCAGGGTAGTCAGCCCTTCTTTATGGGCAGATTTCTGCGCCATCATAATCAGCACATCACCACGCTGTAAGGTGATCAACTGTTCAGCGAGGGCAATACCCGAACGATTGAGCGTGACGGCAGGAATACCAATACGTGTGAACAGCCGAGCACTGTAATCCGCCAAAATCCCTGAAGCATTAATGCCAAACAGCGCTACCTGTCGCGCGTCGATCAACATCGCGACAGCCTGCGCCACCGCTTGCCGATTGTGAGGTTCCGAGAGGGCATCGCAGGCGCGTTTATGGCCACCCAGTACGAAATCGATCCCCGAATTGATGTCACACGACAGCTCGCTGACGGTGGCGCTCATCTTCTCTTCTGAATTCATCGCCGGGCCAAACCAGGCTTTCAGCGTGGTTTTCAAATCACGCAAACCGGCAAATCCCAACGCCTGAACGGCGCGCACCACGGTGGCATCCGAGGTGTGAGTGGCATCGGCTATTTCCATGGCGGTGGCGTCTAATATTGCCTCACGATTGTCGTGGATATATCGCGCGACGGATTGAAGACTGGTCGATAATGACGGCGCACGTGCGCGATAGCGCTCACCTAATACATCAACCCGATTTTTTATTTTATTTACGGCCATCTTTTTACCTGTTGATCATCAGGGCGTGATTTCGTCCCCCATTTAGGCACGGTATTGTAGTGATATTTCTTGTTTAATCCAGCATCCTGATCGCTATTGCTCCTTTGGGGCGGAACGTTTGATTACAGCAAGAAATCTATTTATCTAACTGTTTTTGTTGTATTTATAACAATTAAACCTCAAATGGAAATGGCGTTAATGGACTCTCTTCCTGCTGTAGTATCAACGCCATTATTTCCGTTTACTACTACATTCTTTCATGTTTGAATGATTCTCAATAACATCACGCCATCTCAGTTTAAGGCGCACGATCCACAGAGAATGCTTATTTCATGCACTTTTCTCTGCTGAAAATAATTTAATCCTAGCTTCGTTTCATGGACGAGATTAATTCCGTACCAACACCAGGTTTATTTAAATGAATAACAACAAAACTTTCGCTTTTAAACCCACATGCCATCCGGCCATTATCGCCGCTATATACGGTGTCAGCGTTTTCACTGCAGCAGGCAGTCTGGCAGCGGAAAGCAGTAATACCCTGACGGTGACCGCGCAGGAAAGTAGCCCGCAAGGCTATAACGCCACCAGCAGTTCCGTCGCCAGCAAAACGCCCACGCCGCGGCTGAACGAAGCGCAATCGGTGAGTGTGGTGACCCAACAACAGCTTGAAGACTATCAGGCCGCCAGTCTCACTGATGCGATGCGCTTTGTCAGTGGTGTCACAGAGGGCAATACCCTGGCAGGCACCGAAGATGGCTTTGTACGTCGCGGATTTGGCAGCAACTCTGATGGGTCAATCTATCGTGATGGCATTCGCAGCAGCCAGGGGTTGAACTTCGATGCCACCACCGAACGCGTCGAAGTGCTAAAAGGCTCGGCATCCCTGCTCTATGGCATTCAAAATCCGGGCGGCGTGATCAACGTGGTGAGCAAAAAACCGCAATATGACTGGCACACCAAAGTTAGCGGCCGTTCCTTCAGCGAAGGTGGCGGCGCTGGCACCGTCGATGTCACCGGCCCGCTGGGCAACGGCCTGGCTTTCCGCTTGATCGCCGAAAAGCAGAATCAGGATTACTGGCGCAACTTTGGCAGCGACAAACATACGCTGATCGCGCCTTCGTTGCAGTGGTACGGTGAAAAAGCCAGCTTTCTCGTGAGCTATGAAGATTATCAATACGATATCCCCTACGATCGTGGCACCGCCTTTATCAATGGCAAGCCGCTGGATATCGGCTACAAAGATCGTCTCGACGACAAGGCGAATCATGCCTGGGGTCACAACAAAACCCTTAATGCGCACTATGACTGGCAGTTTAATGATGACTGGAGCACGCGCGTCACTTTTGGCTGGAATCAGCGTCAATACGACAACAACGAAGTGCGCGTCACCGCCATTAACCCCTCCACCGGCGTTGTCACGCGTCGTGCTGATGCTAACCGTGGCTTTAACCACAAAACGAAATACGTTTCATGGGATCTGCTCGGCTCACAACAGCTGTTGGGCATGACCCACGATGTGGTGATCGGGACTGATTATGAGATGAACCAGACTTATCGCGCGCATCAGTATCAAGGGAAATCCAACACCGGGTTTAACTTTACCGATCCGCAATACGATATCCTGTCACCGGTCACCAATAGCACCTCGGAAAACACCGCCAACGCCAATAACCTGAACCGCATTCATAGCCGTTCGGTTTACGCCAAAGACAGTATTTCACTGACGGAACAGTGGATTGCGGTATTTGGCGGACGCTATCAGCATTACGAGCAGCGTGCGTCCAAAGGCTTCGATCCGGTGGTGGAAACACTGAACAGTGAAGGCAATAAATTCCTGCCACAAGCGGGTCTGATTTATAAAATCACCCCTGATGTCTCGCTTTACAGCAGCGTCAGCAAATCCTTTACGCCTTCCACCGATGTGGACGATGACGGCAATGTCGGTAAACCCGAACAGGGCACGACCTGGGAAGTCGGCAGTAAATGGCAGATCTCGCCAAAGCTGTTTGCCAGCGTCGCGCTGTACCGCATTGATGAACGTGACATGTCGCTCAGCATTAACGGTTCAACGCGCGCGATTGATAAAGCCCGTTCCAGCGGCGCAGAGTTTGAGCTAAACGGCGAAGTATTGCCGGGTTGGGATATCAGCGCTAACTACAGCTACGATAAGGCTGAGATTGTTGATGATGGCGTAAATTCTGCTAACAATGGCAATCGGCTGCAAAATGCACCGCGTCATTCGGGCGCGCTCTATCTCAGCCACAACCTCAGTATCAACGGCATTCCCGGTGATTTCCGCGTTGGTGGCGGCGCGCGCTATGTCGGCTCGCGAGCGGGCGATCCTGAAAATAGCTTCACGATGCCGGATTACGTGGTGGCGGACAGCTTTATCGCCTGGAACAATCAGCTGTTTGGTGAAAAGACACAACTTAAGTTGAATCTGAACAACCTGTTCAACAAGCACTATTACACCTCCAGCGGCGGCAATTTGCGCGTGCGTGAGGGTGAAACCCGTAACCTAATGGTCGAGGCCAGCGTTGAGTTCTGATTCTGTGGTTAAAGCGGGCGCCCGGCGCGCCCCTTCCCTTTGGGGGCCAATGCTGATTGTATTGGCCTGCTTCTTACTGGTGCTTAGTGGCGCCGCGCTGGCAAAAACCGTCACGGATATTGACGGTAATCAGGTGGATATCCCTGACCATCCGCAGCGCATTGTGCTGGGCGAAAGTCGCATGCTCTACACGCTGGCGTTGCTGGAACCGGGCAATCCTTTTCAGCATATCGTTGCCTGGCCTCAGGATTTGAAAAAGTACGATAGCCAGACGTGGAACAGTTTTGCGCGTCAGTTCCCGCAAATGTTAAAAATCCCTTCCCTCGGTTCAGGCGGCCCGAATGCCATCAATCCTGAGCAGATCCTGGCGCTCAAACCGGATGTGGTGATCCTGCCGAGCCTGGCGCGCTACGATGATGCCGATCTGCGCCTGGTGAGTATGCTGAAAGCCGCCCATATTCCGGTGGTGAAAATCGATCTGCGCGTGCATCTGCTGAAGAATACCCGTCGCAGCGTGGAGATTTTTGGCGAGGTGCTGAATCAGCAGGCTCGCGCGCAGGCCTTTAACCGTTTTTATGACGCACATATGCAGGTGATTCGTGATCGGCTGGCCAGTTATCACGGCGCGAAGCCTTCAGTGTTGTTGCAGTTGCATCTTGGCCGCCGTAATGAGTGCTGTGTCACCGCCATCAACGGCAGCCTTGGTGAACTGTTAAACGCCGCAGGCGGCGATAATATCGCGGCTAAAACGCAGCACGGCGTGTTTGGTCGCTTGAGCGAAGAAATGGTGATCGCGGCGCAACCGGATTACTACTTCGCCACCGGATTTGGCGATAACGAGGCGCAGGGTTTGCTGAAGCTGGGGCCAGAAGTGGCACTGCCAGCGGTGCAAAGCAGCTTCGCCCAACTGACCTCGCAGCAAAACGGATTGCGTGAATTAGCCGCGCTACGTAACGGCCACTCCGCGGTCATCTGGATGAATTTTTACCTCAGCCCCTGGCACATCGCGGCAACGGAATTTATGGCAAAAACACTTTATCCTCAGCTGTTCGCGGATGTCGAACCCGAGCAAACGTTAAAGCAAATCTTCCATGATTTCCTGCCCATACCTTATAGCGGGACCTATTTCACTCAAATCCCTGCGAGTTAATCGGCCTTATTTATAATCGAAGCGTTAAATACGCTTCGATTATATTAATAATTAATTATTAACCTTCATAATTCATTTGCTTAAAAAATAAGATACGAAAAAACACTCGATAATCCACTTATACGCTGCCGCCGCGCTTGTTAATATTCACAGTGGCACTAACCTTAATTCTGCAGTCTGGACATAACGTGTGACGCTATCCACGATTATGTAATCGCAATGCATGAATGAGGGCATTTTATGGCCGAGCATAGAGGCGGTTCCGGTAACTTCGCAGATGATAAACAAAAGGCATCTGAAGCAGGTAAAAAAGGTGGGCAAAGCAGCGGCGGCGGTAGTTTTAAAGACAACCCCGAGAAAGCCTCCGAAGCCGGGAAAAAAGGCGGAAAAAGCAGTAACAAAGGCTCTTAAGCCGCATCGGGCGCGCTAGTCGCCTCAACGACAAGGATGCCAATAGGTTCAACTGGCAATTGAATAAGTGCAATGACGATATATGACTGACGTCTTGCGCTTATTCTGCTCTCCCCTCTCATTCCAGTCACGCCTTTTATTTCCATCGCCGCAGCCATAATAACGCCTCGCTTAAGCTGAAAAATTTCAATTGGTCATTTTTTGACGTGACATATATCACATTTATGCCAGGCTTAATTTATCACTAGCGAAGAACATGGAGATTAAGATGAGTTCATTGACTAATAAAACGCTGCTCACCCATCAATATCCGACACCTCCCTTTAAAAAACAATTACAGGATTTTCCTGGGCTGGCGGCAAAAATGGAACCGCGCCCGGATCATGGTGAAACCAGCTATCGTGGCACTGGTCGTTTAACCGGTCGTAAAGCGCTGATTACCGGCGGCGATTCCGGGATTGGTCGTGCGGTGGCGATTGCTTTCGCGCGTGAGGGTGCCGACGTGGCGATAAATTACCTGCCCGATGAAGAACAGGATGCGGCAGAGGTGATAAAACTGATTGAAGCGGAAGGTCGTAAGGCGATTGCCATACCGGGAGATATTCGCTCCGAAGCCTTTTGCCAGCAACTGGTGAAGGAAGCGGCGACAAAACTCGATGGTCTGGATATTTTGGTCAACAATGCCGGCCGTCAGCAGTTCAATGAATCGATTCGTACCCTCTCGACAGAAGATTTTGATGCGACCTTTAAGACTAACGTGTATGCCATGTTTTGGATCACGAAGGCGGCGCTGGAGTACCTACCGGCGGGTTCATCGATCATAAACACGTCATCAGTGCAGGCCTACGATCCCAGCGCCATCCTGTTGGATTATGCCCAGACCAAAGCGTCGATTGCGGCCTTTACTAAAGCTTTAGCCAAGCAGTTGGGTAAAGACCAAATCCGCGTCAACGCCGTGGCACCCGGCCCTTACTGGACTGCATTGCAGGTGTGTGGCGGACAGCCGCAGGAGAAAGTGGAGCAATTTGGCGCTTCCGCGCCACTGGGTCGGCCCGGTCAGCCTGCTGAAATCGCGCCGCTCTATGTGACGTTTGCGGAAACCACCAATAGCTTCACGTCGGGACAGGTTTGGTGTTCTGATGGCGGCACCGGCACGGTTTAACTACGATAAAGGGCGCATCCATTTTGATGCGCCCTGTTCGATCTTACCCCGATGTTTTCAGGCGCGGTGTGCGAAACACCAGCATGATGCCGAGCAGAATAGCCAGCATTCCCATCATCCCCGACCACGGCAGCGCATTACCTAACAACAGGTAATCCAGTACTGCCGTTATCACCGGAACCAGATAAAACAAACTGGTGACGTTAACGATGCTTCCCGCACTCAGCAGCCGATACAGCAGCAGCTGCGCCACCACCGAGATCATCACCCCAAGAAACAGCACGGAAATCCAGAAGTGCAACGTAAAGTCGATATGGAAGGCTTTAACCGGAAGCAGAAGAGCACACAGCGCCAGGCTCACCGCGTATTGCAGCGGCAGTACCTGCGCGGGATGCTGGGACACCTTTTTCTGCATGATGGCACCAAACGTCATACACAGCAGTGCGCCGAGAGCGCAGACAATGCCGCTCAACGGCAACTGCGATGCCGCCAGACTGCGCCACACCAGCAGTATCAATCCCGCTAACGCGATCAGCAATCCCAGTAATCGCGTGCCCTGCATGCGCCTTTCCACGATGCAGAGCGTCAGGATCGGTTGTATGCCCATGATGGTGGCAATCAAGCCAGGTGTTACACTCTCGGCCATCGCCTGGAAGTAACACACCGAATAGGCACCAATCAAAATCAGCCCGGTGAACATCACCGTTTTTCGGCTGCCCGCATCGGGTAGCCAGCGACGCCGAAAAATGCCCACCAGCATTAATGCGGCAAGCGCCACACTGAAGCGCACGATCAATAGCGCGATGGGTGAGGCATTGTCCAAACCCAGGCGAGAGAAGATGGCCGCACTGCCCCACAGCAGCACGAAGCCCGACGTCGCCGCTTGCGACGTCAAAGACGAAGAACGCATGAAAATGCTCCTAAAACAAACGTTGGAAATTTAAGCGTGAAGACTTTCGGTTCTTAGCGAACCACAACGCGTGCAGGAGGCGGTGGCGGACAGCAGATCGCATACAGGCCATGTTCGTATGACGGGGAAAGTGCGGCTGAAAGTGTCATTTACGCAGGCCTGTAGTCAAAATAGGGAGTTCAGAAACAAAAAGTTAACAGATCGCCTCTGGCTTGTCATCCATTGAGTCGCGCAGGAAATACCTCACGCAACCATTCGATAAACACCCGTAAACGCTGGGTCAGATGGCGGTTTTGCGGATACACCACGTGAAACGGATAGCTGGCGGGCCGCCAATCCTTCAGTATCTCCACCAGCGCGCCTGACGCTAAATCTTTGGCTGCTGCGTATCGAAATGTCTGAATGATGCCTAATCCTGCCACCGCAGCTGCCAGATGAGCATTGCTTTCGTTAATGCCGATGCGATGCTCAATTTTCATTTCCTGTTTCTCATTACCCTGCAGAAAGCGCAGCGGGAAGGCGCGCCCGCTTTGCGGAGATAAATAGCTAATCCAGCGATGGCCATTTTTAAGCTCTTGCGGATAGGCTGGCACGCCGTAAGTTTTGAGATAAGCGGGTGCCGCGCAGGTGATCATCTCAGCATCACCAAGATGACGCGCCACCAGCGATGAATCACCCAGTGGACCGCCACGAATCACGCAATCGACATTGTCGCTAATCAGATCCACAGCCCGGTCTGATACGCCGAGATCGAGGCTAATCTCAGGAAATCGCGCAACGAAATCAGGTAGCAGTGGGATGAGAACCTCACGCGCCGTTGAGCCGCCAATATCAATGCGCAGATACCCGCGAGGCGTTCCGTTTACCGCGTTAAATGCGCCATCAATATCTTCCAGGTCACGCACGATACGCAGTGCTTTATCGTAATAATCTCGTCCTTCAGGCGTGACCGTGACGCGTCGCGTGGTGCGCTGTAACAGGCGTACACCCAGATGCCCTTCTAACTCCTGCACCAGTTTGCTCAACGTGGCATTCGGCATATCCAGTGAATCGGCCGCACGGGTGAAGTTCCCCGCTTCCACCACGCGCGCAAACGCCTTTATCTCCAACAGCTGGTCCATTTTTATTATCCATGCACAGGAATAGTGATTTCGATTTTACACCATTTATCACTAAACCGCGCAGGGTTACATTGCCTCCCATGCACTGCAACGCAGTCATTACACACTTAAATCCATTTGGGAGAACACTCATGAACACATCATTAAACGGTAAAATTGCATTAGTCACCGGCGGCACCAGCGGGATTGGTTTAGCCTCTGCCCAGGCGCTGGCAGCACAGGGCGCACGGGTGTTTATCACCGGTCGTCGCCAGCCGGAACTGGATGCCGCCGTGACGCTGATTGGCGCGCAGGCAACCGGTATCCGCGCTGATGCTTCTGTGCTGAGCGATCTGGATGCGGTGTATGCCCAGATTGCACGCCAGGCAGGCCGGCTCGATATCCTGTTCGCCAATGCTGGCGGCGGCGATATGTTACCGCTCGGTGCGATTACTGAAGAGCACTTTGACCGTATCTTTGGCACCAACGTGCGAGGCGTGCTGTTTACCGTGCAAAAAGCGCTGCCGCTGTTAAGCGACAAAGCCTCGGTGATTTTGACCTCGTCCACCACTTCGGTTCAGGGCACCGCAGGATTCAGTGTTTATAGCGCCAGTAAAGCCGCCGTGCGTAACTTTGCCCGTTCTTGGGCGCTGGATGTGAAAGATCGCGGCATCCGTGTCAACGTGGTGAGCCCTGGTCCGGTGCGCACGCCAGGTTTGGGCGATTTAGTGCCCGAAGATCAGCGTCAGGGATTGTTCGATGCGCTCGCCGCACAGGTGCCATTGGGCCGTTTGGGAGAACCCGGTGAGATTGGTCAGGTTGTCGCGTTTCTCGCATCCGATGCTTCGAGCTTTATTAATGCCACCGAACTGTTTGTGGATGGCGGCATGGCGCAAGTATGAGTTGAGGGTTCAGGAAAGACGTTCACATTAGGTCTGTTTTCCTCTAACGAAGTGCGTAAACGGATGACGCGCTTCGTCGGTTAATCTCTTTTCTTTTAATTATTCCGTTCACCCTTTCACATCACAGAAAAAACACCCATAATTCAGCGCGATTGGAGAGCAAAATTTTTAAAATACGCCATGATGGCCATCAGGCAGCAATGCCATGCTGTCTTTCAATATTCAGGTTTTAATCCCTGATATTGTCTTAACCAGTAAGGAAAGCGTGCAGTGAAATTAAAAACTTTCGCGTTTATCGTTCTGTCATTATGTACCGTTTTCGGTGCGCAGGGTGCTACGCGGGTCGGGTTGCTGGCAGGGGCGAATAATATCGACCTTAATCAGGATGGCGTCCCGGATTTGCTGGTCTCTGCGACCTTTGACAATAACACCTCGCATCCCAGCCAGACGCTATCTGCCTTCATCAATAAAAACGGCAACTGGTTTATTTTACCGGTTCCGGATGATGATGGCTTTACCTGGTCGGATTTTCGTCTTGCGGGTTCCTCTGACAAAATCATTGGTTTTGAACTGCACAATATCCAGGGCGTTTATTACCTGATCCGCGCGATGAAATTCTCGTCAAATCAGGACAATGATGATCTGACTGAAGCCGCGCAAATAAAATTCTCTCGCTATCGGGTAGCGGAAAGCAGCGAAGAACCTGGCGCTCCGGTTTTTTATTGGCAACTGTCTGGCACTTATACCACCTCACAAACGTATAGCGATGTTGATCAGGCTTTCGCACAATTAAAAATAGATGAATTTAAGTAGCGCAGTGCAGGCGTTAATTCGCCTGCTCATTAATCCCGCACTTCATACTGCACCGAAAGTTCGCCCTTCTTTTCTTTCACTCGGGTAATGACGATATCGCCAACGTCCCCGGTGCGTTGCACATGCGTGCCACCGCAGGCGTAAGGTGTGAGATCGCCCCAACCGTATCCATCTCCAGCAGATCGCTGAAATAGTAGGCTCTCTCCGTCATCACATCCTCCATAACACTACCTCCACCCTTGGTGTTCAAATCGGCAAAACAGAGCTTGCCCTATCTGTCTATATGTATCCTGCCTGGGCCTGAACCAAGGGGACCTGTTCGATATCGTAAAAAATACTCAACCCCAAATCCTTGCCAACTTGCACATCCTGATCCGCACCCGTTGAAGCGCCAGGCATGCGTAAAATGGCATCACAACTCTGAATAAGACGATGCGCAACGGGATAGAGGAAGGCTTCACTGATTTCATCCCCAATCCGCTGCGAACCCGCCGCATTGGCGAGCGGTAACGCCAGCCATTCACCTATCACCGGGGTATGGCCCTTTTGATAAACCTGCAACGCCATGTGATCAAGTTTCTGCATATTTTGCTCAATCAGTTGCTGATCACCGTGAGTGCCACTGCGAACCGGACCTGCGATCAGAATCATCATTGCACTTTCTCCTCAAATTGAATGTTTAATGCCAGGTGTTGCAGCAACATGATGGTTTTGGCATCTTCGATTTCACCGTTTCGGATCGCGTCCATGGCGCGTGCGAAAGGCCACTCCAGTACTTCGATATCTTCCCCCTCTTCCTCCAGACCGCCGCCAGCATGCTTTCGGTCGCCATCGTGATATTCCGCGATAAAGAAAAACAACTTCTCCGTCACCGAACCCGGGCTCATATAAGCCTCCATCACCTTCTCAATATTTGTGACAGTGTAACCAGCTTCTTCTTCTGCCTCGGCAATAATGCGCGTTTCCGGCGAGGCGTTATCCAGCAAACCGGCTGCGGCCTCGATCAAAAAGCCATCATGCCCATGGATAAAGATGGGAAAGCGGAATTGCCGTGTCAGGACGACTGTCTGTTTATGGCGGTTATAAAGTAGGATCACCGCACCATTGCCACGGTCGTAAGCTTCGCGGCTTTGCTGTTGCCAACTGCCGTCGGCACGCTGTAAATCGAAGGTGTATTTTTTTAAGGTGTACCAGTTGTCGGATAACAACTGCTCACGAATATTGCGCACTTTATGCTGCATGTTTGGTCTCCCGATGGCTGACAAAACAGACGTTATCATGCATAATCGTGCACATACAAGCAAAAACACGAATGAGAGAATTATGCTTTCCAGTCAACGTAAACAGCAGATATTGACGATTCTTGCCGATGAGCAGCAAGTGATGTCAAGCGAGCTTAGCCAGCGCTTTAGCGTCTCTGAGGACTCGATTCGCCGTGACTTAAGGGAGTTGGCCAGCGAGGGTTTACTGCAACGTGTCCACGGGGGTGCGCTGCCGGTTTCTGCTGCTATTGCCCCTTTCGAAACACGCAAAAACGTGCAAATCAGTTCTAAGCGCCTGATCGCGCAAAAAGCGGTGCAACTGATTCAACCGGGTCAGGTGGTGATCATTGATGGCGGTACAACCACAGCGGAAATGGTGCAACTGCTGCCCAAAGAACTGGCTTTTACCGTGGTGACCCACAGTCCGAGTATTGCCGTCGCCCTGGTTGATTTTCCTCTGGTTGAGGTGATTCTGATTGGCGGCCAACTGTATCGTCACTCGGTGGTTGCCGTGGGATCAGCGGTGATCGAAGCCATTGCACACATCAATGCAGACCTGTTCTTTATGGGCGTCACCGGAGTACACAAAACCGCAGGGTTAACCACGGGTAATTACGAAGAAGCCGGTGTGAAACGTGCACTGGCGGCGCGTGCGGCGGAAACGGTGGTGATGGTCTCTAAAGAGAAACTCAACTCAGCATCGGCGTTCGCCATTGGCGATCTGTCACTGGCCAGCACACTGATTGTTGATGGAGAACCTGATGCTGAGATGCAGCGACTGCTGCAACAGAAACAGATAGCCCTGCTGTAATTCGCCCTTTCACGGCAGGCGTTGAGTGATTATTCCGCGCTATGATTTTTCTATCTGGCCGATGGAACGCACATCATTCAGTCACAATGCCAGGCTGTAATAGAGAGTTTTCGCTGACCCTGAGGGCAGCACTGGATAAACAGGAGAATAGCTGCATGACTGAGTTTCCAACCATCGCCCTTGTCGGACCCGGCGCCATCGGCACCACTGTGGCTGCCGCGCTGCATGAAATGAATCGCACGCCAACACTGTGTGGGCGTACGGCACATACACAATTGCTGCTGCGCCACGGAGACGGTGAGGTTGTGGTGCCTGGCCCGGTGCTGAGCAATCCTGAAGCGATCGCCAGGCCCTTTGATTTGGTGTTTGTGGCGGTCAAAACTACCCAGGTGGCGGAAATTGCACCCTGGCTGGCGGTGTTGTGTGATGAGAATACGGTGGTGTGCGCGCTGCAAAATGGCGTGGAGCAAGTTGAACAGCTGTCTCCATTAGTCAATGGCGCAACGGTACTGCCTTCTGTGGTGTGGTTCCCGGCTCAGCGCGAGCCTGATGCCTCGGTGTGGTTACGCGCGAAGCCGCGCCTGACTGTGCCCGACGTCGCGCCAGCACAGCGTATTGTGCAAGCACTGCAAGACTCGCGCTGTGCGGTCGAATTGGAGGCAGATTTCCTCACCATTGCCTGGCGCAAACTGTTGCAAAACGCCGTCGCCGGTTTAATGGTGCTCGCCAATCGCCGCGCCGGGATGTTTCAGCGCGAAGATATCACCGAGCTGGGTCTGGCCTATCTGCGGGAGTGTCTGACTGTGGCGCGTGCGGAAGGCGCCAATCTGAGCGACAACGTGCCGCAGGAAATTATGGCTGGCTTCCATCGCGCCCCGGCAGATTTAGGCACCTCGATCCTGGCGGATCGTCAGGCCAATCGCCCGCTTGAATGGGACATCCGTAATGGCGTGGTGCAGCGACGCGGCAAAGCACAAGGCATCGCGACACCGATCAGTGATGTGGTGGTGCCTCTGCTGGCGGCAGGAAGTGATGGTCCGGGTTAAGATCAGAGTGAAGTCCGGGCCACGGACTTCGCTTCAATAGCCTTAACACTTAACACTTAACACTTAACACTTAACACTTAACACTTAACACTTAACACTTAACACTTAACACTCACAATGGGTATCAGAATCAATTGACATGAATACATCAGACTTGCCATTATGTTATATTATAACATAACACTACGTAATCGGTAAATCATGCGCACTTTTTCGACCCGCCTTTTAGCACTCATAATGGTATTCAGCAGTTCAGCCGCACTGGCTTCCGCCTTTCCACTCAACATTGAAAACTGCGGTAAAACGGAAACCTTTTCACGACCACCTGCACGCGTGGTGACCATTGGTCAGCATGAAACAGAACTCCTTCTGGCACTTGGCCTGGAGAGTAAAATCGCGGGAACCGCCGTCTGGTTCGGCCCTCTCCCCTCTGAATTAGCACAGGCTGGCAGTGGTATTAAACGCCTCGCGGACAACTCACCGGGGTTTGAAGCCGTCGTCGCGCAAAAACCTGATTTGGTTTTGGCGCAGTACAGTTGGCATGTTGGGCCTCAGGGTGAAGTCGCTACTCGCGATCAATTTGAACAGCTTGGCATCAAAACCTGGATTTCACCTGCTGATTGTCAGGGCAAATCGGTCACCGCCACTTCAAACGGCGACGGTGCGCGCGTGAAACCTTACTCGATTGAGGTGATTTATGATGAAATCACCGCGCTTGCCAACATCTTCGATGTGACGGAGCGTGGTGATGCCTTAAAGGAGAAGTTATCTGCACGAATCGCTCAGGCACAACAACAGGCGGCGCTTCACACCAGCAAACCCCTTAAGGTGGTGTATTGGTTCTCAAGCACACGCCTTAAAGGCGATCCGTGGATCGCAGGCAGTGATGGTGCGCCGGGCTGGATCACTCAGACTCTAGGCCTCAAAAATATCATTGATTCCTCCGATGAATGGCCCGCCGTGAGTTGGGAACATATCGCACAATCTCAGCCCGATATCATCGTCATCGCCAGCATGGATAGAAGGCTGTATCCAGCCGATGATGTCGCCATAAAACAGGCTTTTCTCACCAGCGATCCCGTTACACGAGAAATGAACGCGGTTAAGCAGGGTCATATCGTGGTCGTGCCTGCGATGTCACTCAATCCGTCCCTGCGCAATGTCGATGCGGTTGAGCTGATCGGTCAAAAGATTGCCGCGTTTAAATAGTATGAATCGGGCTTACCCATTTAAGATCGGCTTTATTTTCATCACGGGCCTTATCAGCCTGCCCGTGATGATGATCTTCTCATCCAGCATTGGCGATATGTCCATTTCATTGAGCGCCACTTTCCAGGCGATCACCAACGGGGTGGGCTTGACGCATTATGATCTCCCTCCCGTTGAAGCTGGCATCGTCTGGCAATATCGGATGAGCCGGGCCTTTATGGCTGCCTGCAGTGGAGGTGGCTTAGCGATTTGTGGCCTGGTGTTGCAATCGCTGTTAAGAAACCCGCTGGCGGAACCTTATCTGTTGGGTATCTCTGCGGGTGCTTCCACCGGGGCCGTAATGGTGATGCTACTGGGTATTGGCAGCGGCGTGTTGACGGTTGGCAGTGGTGCCTTTGCCGGCGCTTGCCTGGCATTTGGCTTGATCATATTGCTCTCACGAGGGATGGGGGAAAACACCGGGCGCATCATTTTGGCCGGGATTGCCGGAACACAGCTGTTCAATGCGCTCACGTCTTACATCGTCAGCACATCAGCCAATGCGGAGCAATCGCGCGGTGTGATGTTTTGGCTCTTAGGCAGTTTAAGCGGCGTTCGCTGGCCAGATGCCGTTCTGTGCGCCATCGTCATCGTCAGCGGATTTGGGGTGATCATGTGCTATGCACGCACGCTGGACACGTTTTCATTTGGTGTCGATGTCTCGGTAACGTTAGGTACTCCGGTTGTGAAAGTGCGGGTGGTGTTGCTGTTGATTACGGCATTCATCACGGCGGTGATTGTCAGCTCAATTGGGGCGGTGGGATTTGTCGGATTGGTCATCCCGCACGTGACCCGCATGCTGGTTGGACAGCGACACCTTATCACCCTTCCCGTGACATTCCTGTCGGGCTGCCATTTCATGATCCTTGCCGACTTGATGTCGAGAACGTTGATCCCACATCAGGTTTTACCCATCGGCGTGGTGACTGCATTAGTGGGCGCCCCTGCTTTTGCCTTCCTTCTCTATCAACGAAAGGGCAACTAAACGATGACGATATCGGTCAGTGACCTCAGCGTCCAACTTCAAGCGCGTCGCATCCTCACCACGGTCTCCTTCGACGCAGCTCAGTCTGCAACCGTAGGTTTGCTTGGGCCCAACGGTTCAGGAAAATCTACGCTACTGCGTGCGCTGGCTGGGCTAATGCCTGATACAGGCGCGAAGATAACCCTTGGCGAACTGAGGCTGAATCAACTTTCGCGCAATCAGCTGGCGCGTAAACTGGCCTTTGTCCCGCAACACGCCGAAGCCGATGATGAACTCACGGTGATTGACATTATTCGTCTCGGGCGCACACCTCATCGTGGCGCATTCCAGTTCTGGACGGCAGAGGATGCCAGCGCCGTTGACGAGGCGGTGGCGTTAATGCAACTGGAAAATTTGGTCGACCGCTGCTGGCAACGATTATCCGGCGGTGAGCGCCAGCGTTGCCAAATCGCCCGCGCACTGGCGCAAAAACCGGATGTTTTGCTGCTGGATGAACCCGTCAATCACCTCGACATCCAATTCCAGCTTGAATTGATGCGTCTTATCTCTTCGCTGCCCGTGACGGTGGTGATTGCTCTTCACGATCTGAATCTGGCGGCAAAATATTGCCAACACCTTGTGGTACTCGATCAGGGGCGCGTGGTTTCAACGGGTAAGCCCAAAGCCGTCCTCACACCCGAACGCATACACACAACGTGGCGGGTTCAGGCGCAGATCACCACATCAGCACAGGGTGCGCTCAATATTCAATACGTATGAGTCAGCGCTTGAAGTCCACGGCTATACAGTCATCAGGAAACGGTATGTTCAGTAACAAAATATTCCTGCAATAATGGACTGCCACAATCGTGGTTGCAGTACATACACGCGCGTCACCTACGAGATTATTCGATAGCCGCTGCTATCAAGCCCGCCAATGGCGTAATGCTTGTCAGTTAAGATCTTAATGGAGGCCGCAACGGATAACGTTGTGGCCTCTTTTTTACCGCCCTTGGGTAATGCCGCACTCTTCTTTCCGGCAGCACCAGCCCTGGCGCCATCGCCA